>NZ_DATDBG010000333.1:0-31856 GCF_036524955.1 Streptomyces sp. | reverse complement strand
CACGTGGAACACCGCCCCCACCCGGTCACGCCTGCGCGGCCCACCACTCCTTGAGTGCCACGGTCGCCGCTTCCTCGCCCAGCGGACCGTTCTCCAGCCGGAGCTCCAGCAGGTGCTGGTAGGCCTTGCCCACCGCCGGTCCGGGCTTGATGTCCAGAATCTTCATGATCTGGTTGCCGTCCAGGTCCGGGCGGATCGCATCCAGCTCCTCCTGCTCCTGGAGTTCGGCGATCCGTGTCTCCAGGCCGTCATAGGTGCGGGAGAGCGCCGCCGCCTTGCGCTTGTTGCGAGTCGTGCAGTCGGAGCGGGTCAGCTTGTGCAGCCGGTTCAGCAGCGGCCCGGCGTCCCGTACATAGCGGCGAACCGCCGAGTCGGTCCACTCGCCGCTGCCGTAGCCATGGAAGCGCAGATGCAGCTCCACGAGCCGCGAGACATCCTTCACCTGCTCATTGGGATACTTGAGCTGGGTCAACCGGGACTTCGTCATCTTGGCGCCCACCACCTCGTGGTGGTGGAAGGAGACGCGGCCGTCCGGCTCGAAGCGGCGGGTCCTGGGCTTGCCGATGTCGTGCAGCAGCGCGGCCAACCGCAGGAGCAGGTCGGGCCCCTCGGTTTCCAGATCGATCGCCTGCTCCAGCACGGTCAGCGTGTGCTCGTACACGTCCTTGTGCCGGAAGTGCTCGTCGCGCTCCAGACGCAGCGCCGACAGTTCCGGCAGCACCCGGTCGGCCAGGCCGGTGTCGACCAGCAGCCGCAGCCCCTTGCGCGGGTGGGCGGAGAGGATCAGCTTGTTCACCTCGTCCCTGATGCGCTCGGCGGAGACGATGCCGATCCGGTCCGCCATCGCCGTCATCGCGCTGACGACCTCCGGAGCGACCTCGAAGTCCAACTGCGCGGCGAACCGCGCGGCCCGCAGCATCCGCAGTGGATCGTCGGAGAAGGACGACTCAGGGGTACCGGGGGTGCGCAATACGCGAGCCGCCAGGTCATCCCGGCCCCCGTGGGGATCGATGAAGTCCACCCCGGGCAGCGCGACCGCCATCGCGTTGACCGTGAAGTCGCGGCGGACCAAGTCCTCCTCGATGGTGTCGCCGTACGACACCTCCGGCTTGCGCGAGGAACGGTCGTAGGACTCGGACCGGTAGGTGGTGACCTCGATCTGGAAACTCTTGGCGACTCCCCCTTCACGGGTGTCCTTCCGCGCGCCGACCGTCCCGAAGGCGATGCCGACCTGCCAGACCGCGTCCGCCCAGGGCCGCAGGATCCTGAGCACTTGCTCGGGCCGGGCATCGGTGGTGAAGTCGAGATCGTTGCCGAGTCTGCCCAGCAGGGTGTCCCGGACCGAGCCGCCGACGAGGGCGAGCTGGAAGCCGGCCTCGCTGAAGCGACGGCCGAGTTCCTCGGCTACGGGCGCGACCCGGTGGCGGGCCTGCGGGGTCTGGGCAGCATGGTTGGCATTCGGCACAACGTAAAAGGGTACGGGTCCCCGGCCACCCGTGGCGCCCCGGTTTCCCTGGCCCCGGCAAGCCGGACTCCGCAGCACTCACGCACAGTCCCGCTCGTTAACATGCCAGCACACACTTCCGACGGACGACCGACGACCGACAACGACGAGGGACGGGCGAAACGCGTGGGCGAGGCGGCACAGGCACCCGGAACAACCCCGTCGGGTCCCCGGCGGCGGCTGCTGCGGGGCAGCGCCCTCATCGTGGGAGCGACGCTCCTCGCGGGTCTGCTGCAGACCGTCCAAGCCACCGGTTCACAGGCGCAGAGCCCCACCGGCTCCCACACCGCGAGCCTGACCCTGCACGGCCTCAGCCCGAGGATCCCCACCAAGGACGACTCGCTCACCGTCTCCGGCACGGTGGTGAACGACAGCAAGTCCACCATCACCGACGCGCACATCGGCGTGCGGATCGGCCCCGGCGGCCCGCTCGGCACGCGCAGCGCGCTGAAGAGCGTCGGTTCCCGTACCGGCTACTCGAACGCGCTGGACGGCAGCGAGATCGACGGCCACACCGTCAAGGTGCCGAAGCTCCCCGCTGGGGTCAGCGCGTCCTTCACCCTCAAGGTCCCGGTCAACGCCCTCGATTTCGGCCCTTCCGGCGTGTACCAGTTCGGCGTAGCCCTGTACGGCCAGAGCGCTGTGGAACCGTGGAACCACGTCCTCGGCATCAAGCGGACCGTCCTGCCCTGGTACGACGGGCCGACCGCCAAGCCGACCCAGCTCAGCTATCTGTGGCCACTCACCGACCGACCACACGTAGCCCCGCGCGGTGACACCGACTCCCAGCAGAGCCCGATCTTCCTGGACGACGACCTGGCCAAGGAGCTGGCCCCCGGCGGACGCCTTCGCGAGATGGTGGATCTGGGCAAGGACCTGCCGGTGACCTGGGTCGTCGACCCGGACCTGATCGCCTCGGTCGACGCCATGACCAAGAGCTACCGGGTCGCCGGTCCCGGCGGCGATGTCACCAGGACCACGCCGGGCGCCGGCTCCGACCTCGCCAGGCGGTGGCTGAACGAGCTCAGGGCAGCCGTTTCCGGTGACCAGGTGGTGGCGCTGCCGTTCGGTGACACCGATCTGGCCTCGCTCGCACACCAGGGCAGGCGCGTCCCCGGTACCATCGGCCACCTCAAGACCGCTGAGCTCCTCGGGGTCACCACCGTGCGGACCATCCTCGGAGGCAAGCCGTCCGCCGACGTGGCGTGGCCGGTGGACGGCGCGACCGACGCCTCCATCGTGTCGGTGGCCCGGGCCGCCGGGGCACGCCGGATCATCGCCCGCAGCGACACCTTCCCGGAAGACTCGCTGAAGTACACGCCCACCGCGGCCCGTCCGATCGGCGGCGCCACCGCGATCGTCGCGGACGCCTCGCTGTCGACCGCCTTCTCCGGCGACATGCTGTACGCCCAGAACGCCAACCTGGCGATCCAGAGCTTCATCGCGCAGACCCTGCTGATCACCATGGAAGCCCCGGCGAACCAGCGCACGCTCCTCGTGGCCCCGCAGCGCAGGCCCACCGTGTCGCAGGCGCGGGCGCTGGCCGCCGCGATCGACGAGACCGACGGCAGTGACTGGGCCGACGCCGTCCCCTTCGACACCGCCGCCAAGGCCCGTCCTGACGCGCGGGCCGGCCGGAAGGTGCCGTCGGCGCGCGCGTATCCGGCGAGGCTGCGCAGGCAGGAGTTGTCGGCCGGAGCCTTCCAGCAGATCAGTGAGACGCAGAAGCACCTCAACGACTTCGTGGTGATCCTCACCCGCAAGGACCGGGTAACTGTGCCGTTCGGCAACGCGGTGCTGCGGTCGATGTCCTCGGGGTGGCGCGGCACCCCGGGCAGCGAGGCCTTCCGCAACGCCATCGGCGGCTATCTCCAGGACCTGATCGGCGCGGTGCGCGTCCTCGACAAGCAGTCGCTCACCTTGTCGGGCCGCAGCGGCACCATCCCCGTGACGGTCAAGAACGACCTCGGGCAGCCGATCACGGGACTGGTACTGCGCCTCACATCGGACCGGAACATCCGGCTGGAAATCCGCGGTCCGCAGCAGCCCATCTCGATCGAGGGCGGGCATACCCGTACTCTGAAGTTCCAGACCACCGCGAGCGCGAACGGTCCGGCGCATGTGACCGCGGCCCTCTACACCCAGAACGGCGCGCTCTACGGCAAAGGCGTCGGGTTCGACGTCAAGATCACCAAGGTCACCGACCTGGTCATGCTGATCATCGCTGCCGGCCTGCTGCTCCTGGTGCTCGCGGGGGTACGGATCTACCGCCAGCGCAAGCGCCAGACCGCGGTGGAGGACGACGACGGCGGGCCCGAAGGCGACGGCGGCAACGACGCGGACGGCGGCGAGGCGGACGGTATCGATCCCGGGCAGCCGGGTGACCCGGCGGCTGACACCGGACAGGAAAGCGTGGAGCCGTCCCCGGCAGGTGAGAAGGTGGACGGATAGCCAGCGGACATAAGGTGGGGCACTGATGAACGCGCCGTACGACGGTGACCGCGACGCTGCGGGCCAGATGCCTCCATCGCCCGAGCAGCGTCCCACGCCACCCGACCCCTATCTGCAGAACACCTACGCCTACGATCCGTACCGGCAGCAGGATCCGGCGGCGCAGGACCCGGTCGGTGAAGCGCTGTACGACCGCTCCGCGCACCCCCCGGCGTCACCGTACGGTCAGCAGTGGCAGCAGCCGGGCTACCCGAATCCGCCCTACGGGGACAATGAGGCGACGCAGTACGTAGGGGTGGACGACCTGGTCGGGCAGTCCGGTCCGCCGCACCCCGAAAACGACGCTTTCGGGCACCTCTTCCGCGACCAGCAGCTGCCCGGCGGCTACACCGGCGACCAGCAGCCACCCCGCGGCTACACCGGGCAGCCCCAGGACCCGCAGCAGCAGCCGCAGCAGCCACACCCGCAGTACTCGCCCGAGCAGCAGCCTCAGCGCCCCCGGGATCCCCGGCAGAGCTACGGCCAGCAGCCCCCACAGCACCAGGACCCGCAGCAGGGCGGTTACCAGCAGCACGGCTATCCGCAGCAGCACCAGCCGGGCCATCCGGCGGCGTACCCGCAGCAGGACCCGTACGGGCAGCCCGGGTACCCGGACCCCCGGTACGCCGACTCCGGCTACGGCGATCCCCGGTACGCCGGCCAGGAGTACGCCGACCCGCGGTACGCCGACTCCCAGTACGCGAACCCCGGTTACTCCGACCCCCAGTACGCCGATCCGCGGTACAACCATCCGTACCAGCAGGCTCCGGCGCAGCAGCCCATGCCCGTGGAGGAGATCCTCCCGCCGCCCGACGCGACCGGGGAGATCCCCGTTGTGCGGATGCCCGCCCCGGCGGGGAGCGGCGGCCGGGCCGGCAGCATCCTCAAGTCCAGCGCGCTGATGGCGGCGGGCACCCTGGTTTCCCGTGTGACCGGCTTCGTCCGGACCCTGGTGATCGCCGCCGCGGTCGGCGTCGCCACCCTGGGCGACTCCTACGCGGTCGCCAACACCCTGCCGACGATGATCTACATCCTCACCATCGGCGGCGGCCTGAACTCCGTCTTCGTGCCGCAGCTCGTCCGCGCGATGAAGGACGACGACGACGGCGGCGCCGCGTACGCCAACCGGCTGCTCACCGTCGTCATGGTGATCCTCGGCGGCATCGTGGCGGTCACCGTGATCGGCGCCCCCCTGCTGGTCCGGCTGATGTCCGCGAAGATCGCCGACAACCCGGACACGTACGACGTGGCGATCACCTTCGCCCGCTACTGCCTGCCGACGATCTTCTTCATGGGCATTCACGTGGTGATGGGCCAGGTGCTCAACGCCCGCGGCCGGTTCGGCGCGATGATGTGGACGCCGGTCCTCAACAACATCGTGGTGATCTTCACCTTCCTGATGTTCATCTGGGTGTACGGCTCCTACAGCACGACCCGGATGGACGCCACGACCATCACCCCGGAAGGCGTCCGGCTACTGGGGATGGGCACCCTGCTGGGCCTGGTCGTGCAGTCGCTGGCGATGCTGCCCTACCTGCGGGACGCCGGGTTCAAGTTCCGGCCGCGGTTCGACTGGCGCGGTCACGGGCTGGGCCACGCCGCCAAGCTCGCCAAGTGGACGTTCTTCTTCGTGCTGGCCAACCAGGCCGGTCTGATCGTCGTCACCCAGCTCGCCACCTGGGCGGGCGCCGACGCCGACAAGAACGGCGACCAGGGCACCGGCATCACCGCGTACAACAACGCGCTGCTCATCTGGCAGATGCCGCAGGCCATCATCACCGTCTCGGTGATGGCTGCGGTGCTCCCGCGGATCTCCCGGGCCGCCGCCGACGGCGACATCACGGCCGTTCGCGACGACCTCTCCTACGGCCTGCGCACCTCGGCGGTCGCGATGGTGCCCGCCGCGTTCGCCTTCCTGGCCCTGGGCGTACCGATGTGCAGCCTGCTCTACGCGAGCACCGGCACCGACTCCGCACGCAACATCGGCTTCATCCTGATGGCTTTCGGCATCGGCCTGATCCCCTTCTCCGTGCAGTACGTGATCCTGCGCGGCTTCTACGCCTTCGAGGACACCCGCACCCCCTTCTACAACACGGTGATCGTGGCCGCGGTGAACGCCGCCGCGTCCGCCGTCTGCTTCCTCGTGCTGCCCTCCCGCTGGGCGGTGGTCGGCATGGCCTTCTCCTACGGTCTGGCATACGCGGTCGGTGTCGGGGTAGCCGCCAAGCGTCTCCGAGTGCGGCTGCGCGGCAATCTCGACGGGCGGCGCGTCGTACGCACCTACGCCCGGCTGACCGGCGCCTGTATCCCGGCGGCCGGGCTGGCCGGCGCCGCGGTGTACGTCATCACCGGGGCACTGGGCAGTGGCGCGGTCGGCTCGCTGGCGGCGCTCGTCGTGGGCGGCGGACTGCTGCTCGTGCTGTTCTTCGCCGCCGCCAAGCGGATGAGGATCGAGGAGATGACCGCGATGATCGGCATGGTGCGGGGGCGTCTGGGCCGCTGATCGGGCGGGCCCGCTCGGGATGTCGCGCAACCATCACGGTCTGCCGTGTGTCGTGCATAGAGCGGGAGTGTGGGCACAATTGTCATCGGCTTGACGAGAGATCGCGCAATGGGATGGGGAGGCAGGAACGACGGTGGCGGATCGGAGCACGGCCGCCGTCGGAGTGGCCAACGAGGACGGCGAGGCGCCGCCCGCCGCCCGGCAGGACGGCGCCACATCCGACGGAAACACGACGGACGACCAGAACGGCAGCACTTCCGACGGCACCGCGACCCGGGCTGCGCCGGAGGAGCGGCAGACTCCCGCAGCCCAGTCGGCCAAGCAGACCGAAAAACCGGCCGCCGAGCAGACACCGGGGAAGCCCGCTGAGAAACCCGGCGTGGCCCACACCGGAGATGCCGCCGAGACCCCCGACGCCAAGCCCGCCGAGAAAACCCCGGAGAAAGCCGCCCGGACCGCCGAGCAGACCGTCGAGCTGCGGGCCAAAGGTGCCGCACCCGCCACCGGGGAGGCCATGACGGCCCCCGCGGCGACCAAACGGCAGCCCCGGCCGCGCACCACGGCCCCGGAGTTGCACAGCGGTCACAAGCTCGCCCGCCGCTACCAGTTGGCGGAGTGTGTCACCCGCGTCGACGGCTTCAGCAGTTGGCGCGCGCTCGACGAGAAGCTGCGCCGCGCGGTGGGCATCCACATCCTGCCCGCCGACCACGCGCGCGCCCGCCAGGTGCTGGCCGCGGCCCGCTCCGCCGCGCTGCTCGGTGACCCGCGCTTCGTCCAGGTTCTCGACGCCGTCGAGGAGAACGACCTCGTCTACGTCATCCACGAATGGCTGCCGGACGCCACGTCGCTGGCTGATCTGCTGACCGCGGGTCCGCTGGAGCCGCACGAGGCGTACCAGATGGTCAGTCAGGTCTCGCAAGGCATGGCCGCCGCCCACCGTGAGGGCCTGGCGCATCTGCGGCTCGACCCGGGCGATGTGCTGCGTACGGTCTCCGGGCAGTACCGGATCCGCGGGCTCGCCGTCGCCGCCGCACTGCGCGGTATCAGTTCCGACCGGCCGCAGCGCCAGGACACCGAGTCGATGGGCGCGCTGCTGTACGCCTCCCTCACCCAGCGCTGGCCGTACGAGGAGGACGCGCACGGCCTCACCGGGCTCCCCAAGGGAGTCGGGCTGGTCGCCCCCGACCAGGTACGCGCGGGCGTTCACCGGGGCCTGTCCGAGATCGCGATGCGTGCACTGGTGAACGACGGCGCGACCGCCTCCCGTGAGGAATCGCCCTGCACCACGCCCGAGGAGCTGGCGAAGGCCATGGCGGGAGTCCCGCGCATTCGGCCCCCGGAGCACGTCCCGCCGGTCTACCAGCCGACCGCCTTCCAGCAGCCCCCGCCGCCCCCCGGCGGTGCCACCCGCACTCCGGTGGCCGCACCCGTGCCGCCGCCGGCGCTGCCCGGCCGTACCGGACAGGTCCTCAAGTGGGCCGTGGCCGCCCTGCTGATCGTCGCGATCGGGCTGGGCAGCTGGCAGCTCGCCGACGCCCTCAAGTCCCGTGAGAACCGCTCCGCGGGCGCCACACCCACCGGGCACAAGGGCGGCCAGAAACCGACGCGCCCGCCGGTGGGACCGATCGCGATCACCGATGCCAAGGACTTCGATCCGCTCGGCGACGGCAGCGAGTCACCGTCCGAGGTGAAGTACGCATACGACGGCGATCCGTCCACGTACTGGCAGAGCAGCTGGTACATGAACTCCGAGTTCGGCGGGCTCAAGTCCGGTGTCGGCGTGATCGTCGACCTGGGCGCGGCCAAGAACGTCAGCAGCGTGAAGGTCGACTTCACAGGGGGCGACACGTCGGTCCAGCTCCTGGCCGCCGCCTCGGGGACGTCGACCAGGCCGACCGCGCTCACAGGCTTCACCAAGGTGGCCACGGGTTCCGGGACGCAGGTGACGCTGACTCCCGGGTCCAAGGTCACCACGCGCTACCTGCTGGTGTGGTTGACGAAGCTGCCGCAGACCCCGGACGGCCATTTCCGCGGCAAGATCGCCGAGATCAGCGTCAAGGGCTGACGTACGGCGGGCAGGGGGAGTCTGGCCTTGGAGGGAAATCCGCTCGGCAGTGTCGGCGATGCCGAACTCCTCGCGCGGCATGTCGCGGGCGACCCCGACGCGTTCGGGGAGCTGGTCCGCCGGCACCGGGACCGGCTGTGGGCGGTCGCCCTGCGGACGCTCGGCGACCGTGAGGAGGCCGCTGACGCCGTGCAGGACGCCCTCGTGTCGGCCTTCCGGTCGGCGCACACCTTCCGCGGTCAGTCGGCGGTCACCACTTGGCTGCACCGGATCACGGTGAACGCCTGTCTCGACCGGGCCCGCAGGAGCGCCTCCCGGCGCACGGCGCCCGTCGCCGACGAGAAGAATTTCGAGGCGCTGATGGAGCCGCACGAGTCCGCCGAAGCACCGGCCGAGCGCGGCGAGCTCCACCGGGAACTGCTGGCCGCCCTGGCCACCCTGCCGGCCGAGCAACGGGCCGCGCTCGTCCTGGTCGACATGCAGGGTTACCCGGTCGCCGAGGCCGCGAAGGTGCTGGACGTGGCAGTCGGCACGGTCAAAAGCAGATGCGCGCGGGGCCGGGCCCGCCTGCTGCCACTTCTCACTCATCTGCGTATCGGTGGCGGGGATAGCGCCGCTGCGGGTGGGGGAAGGAACCGGGCGGAGGGGGCATCCGTCCCAGAGACGGGAACGGAAAAGGGCGGAGGTGGCCACCGGTGACGTCGACGACGGGTACGGACCCGCATCCCGAGGTCGCGGAGCTCTCCGCGCTCTCCGAAGGCATCCTGCCCCCGGACCGCAGCGCCGACGTCCGTGCGCACGTCGCGCACTGCGCTCTCTGCTCGGACGTGCTCGACTCGCTGGAGGAGATCCGCGGACTGCTCGGCACTCTGCCGGGACCGCAGCGGATGCCCGAGGAGGTCGCCGGACGGATCGACGCGGCGCTCGCCGCCGAGGCTCTGCTCGACGCCACCCGGCCCCGTGTTCCACGTGAAACCACACCGCATGTTCCACGTGGAACATCGAGCGCACCCGTCGGCCATGCCGACGGACCCACCGGCCCGGGCCACCGGGGTCCCTCCGGCGGGCCCGGCAGACCGGGCAGGTCCGGCAGCCACCCGGTCGGCCGTGACCGCCGCCGGAACCGCGGGGTGCTCGCCGCGATCTCCGCCGCTGCCGCGCTCGTCCTGAGCGGTGTGCTGTATCTGACAGTCTCCGGAGGTGGCGGTGCGGTGAACCAGACCAGCGCGGACAGCGGGAAGAAGGCGGAGGCCTCGGCCACCGAGTCGGTGGCCGAGCAGGTGCGTCTCCTGCTGGCCGAGCCGCCCGGCGGGCACACCCGTACCCCGATGCTCCACGACACCACCGAGCACACCGTCGCCGGGCCGGAGCCGCACGCGGCGACGGCCGTGCCCCCTTGTGTGCTGAAGGCCACTCAACGTTCCCAGCCTCCGCTGGCCGCGGGTCGTGAGGCCTTCCAGGGCGCGGACGCCTACCTCCTGGTTCTGCCGCACCCCGGCGACAGCACTCTGGTGGACGCCTTCTTCGTGAACGCCTCGTGTACGGTCTCCGCTCCGGGCACGGTGCTCTTCCAGGGCACCTTTCCTCGCTAGTCGTACCGGAGCCATGACAGGCGCGTGCAGCACACTGCCGCGGGAATGCGAGGCCCGTAGGATCCGTTAGGCACGACGTGAGTCCAGCCAGGGCCCCGCAGCAGTTTGCAGAGACGAGGAAACGACCCGTGAGCGACGTCCGTAATGTGATCATCATCGGCTCGGGGCCCGCGGGATACACCGCGGCGCTCTACACGGCACGCGCCTCTCTCAACCCGCTGGTCTTCGAGGGCTCGGTGACCGCGGGGGGTGCGCTGATGAACACCACCGAGGTGGAGAACTTTCCCGGCTTCCGCGAAGGCATCATGGGGCCGGACCTGATGGACAACATGCGCGCCCAGGCCGAGCGCTTCGGTGCTGAGCTGGTCGCGGACGATGTGACGGCGGTCGACCTCAGCGGCGACATCAAGACGGTCACCGATTCGACGGGCACGGTGCACCGAGCGAAGGCGGTCATCGTCGCCACGGGCTCCCAGCACCGCAAGCTCAACCTCCCCAATGAGGACCAGCTCTCCGGCCGCGGGGTGTCCTGGTGCGCCACCTGTGACGGGTTCTTCTTCCGCGAGCAGGAGATCGCCGTGATCGGGGGCGGTGACACCGCGATGGAGGAGGCGACCTTCCTCTCGCGGTTCGCCAAGTCCGTGAAGGTCGTACACCGCCGCGACAGCCTGCGCGCCTCCAAGGCCATGCAGGAGCGTGCGTTCGACGACCCGAAGATCTCCTTCGTCTGGAACAGCGAGGTCGCAGAGATCCACGGCGAGGGCAAGCTCACCAGTCTGACCCTGCGTAACACCAAGACCGGCGAAACCTCGGAGCTGCCCGTCACCGGCCTGTTCATCGCCATCGGCCACGACCCGAGGACCGAGCTCTTCAAGGGAGTCCTCGACCTGGACGCCGAGGGCTACCTCACCGTGCAGTCGCCGAGCACGCGCACCAACATTCCCGGGGTCTTCGCCGCAGGAGACGTCGTGGACCACACCTACCGTCAGGCGATCACCGCGGCCGGCACCGGATGCTCGGCCGCCCTGGACGCCGAACGGTATCTGGCGGCGCTGGCCGACGCCGAGAAGACCGCCTGAACCGCATTCCACCACCCCGCACGCATCGACATCTGAGGAGACTCTGTGGCCGGCAAGACCAAGCCCGTGACCGACGCGACCTTCGCCGAGGAGGTACTCGCCAGCGACAAGCCCGTCCTGGTGGACTTCTGGGCGGAGTGGTGCGGCCCGTGCCGCCAGATCGCCCCTTCCCTGGAGGCCATCGCCGCGGAGCACGCCGACGACATCACCATCGTCAAGCTCAACATCGACGAGAACCCGGTCACGGCGGCCAAGTACGGTGTGATGTCCATCCCGACTCTCAACGTCTACAAGGGCGGCGAGGTCGTGAAGACCATCGTCGGCGCCAAGCCGAGGGCCGCGCTCGAGCGCGACCTCTCCGACTTCATCGGCTGACCCAGTTCCACACCCCGTGCGTGCGCCACATGGCGCATGTTCCACGTGGAACATCGACGGGCCCGCTTCCCCTTCATCGGGGAGCGGGCCCATTCGCTTGTCCGCCGTTGCGGCCGACCACGCGCGGTGTGAAAGCTACAGAGGCCGCAAGGCCGGTTCCTTCTGGACTGCGCCCAGCAGCCGGTCGATCGCCATCTCGACATCTTCCTTCCAGGAGATCGTCGAGCGCAGTTCCAGCCGCAGCCGGGGGTACCGCGGGTGCGGTCGGACGGTCTTGAAGCCCACGGCGGTCAGGTGGTCGGCAGGCAGCACACAAGCCGGCCCGCCCCACTTCGCGTCGCCGAACGCCTCAATGGCCCTGAACCCCCGCCGGACCAGATCCTTGGCGACCGTCTGGACCAGCACCCGCCCGATCCCCTGCCCCTGGTAGCCGGGGAGAATCCGGGCGGTCATCAACTGGACGGCGTCCGCAGACACGGGGCTGGTGGGGAATGCCGTGGAGCGCGGCACGTAGGCGGCCGGGGCGTAGATCACGAATCCGACCGGGGCTTCGTCCACATAGACCACCCGGCCGCAAGAGCCCCACTCCAGCAGAACCGCGGAGATCCAGGCCTCCTTCTCCAGCTCGGGCTTGCCCGCCTGGACGGCCGCCTCGCCGCTGACCGGGTCGAGTTCCCAGAAAACGCAGCGGCGGCAGGGTTTGGGAAGATCCGGGAGGTTGTCCAGGGTAAGTGGTACGAGCCGACGTCCCATGTGGCCAAGACCCCATCTCTGCCGCGAACCAGCCTGCCCCCGGGCACCCCGGCGGGAACCGCCGGGGTGCGATCGCATCACTCGGCGTCGTCCTCGGACTCCTCGTCGAGACTGCTCTCCAGAACCTTGCCCTCACCGGGGGCCATGGACCCCAGGATGCGCTCCAGGTCCTCTATCGACGCGAACTCCACGACGATCTTTCCCCGCTTTTGACCGAGGTCGACCTTCACCCGGGTGTCGAACCGGTCGGACAACCGCGAGGCAAGGTGCGTCAGCGCCGGGGACACCCGTCGGCCGGCGCGTGGGGCCGCCGACTTCCGGGTGGCCTTGGGCTCGCTGTTCATCAGCGTCACGATCTCCTCGATCGCGCGCACGGACAACCCTTCTGCCACGATCCGGTGGGCCAGCCGGTCCTGCTCCTCCGCGTCGTCCAGCGCGAGCAGCGCGCGGGCGTGCCCGAAGGAGATCACTCCGGCCGCGACCCGCCGCTGTACGGGGGCCGAGAGCTTCAGCAGCCGCAGCGTATTGGAGACCTGGGAGCGTGAGCGCCCGATGCGGTCGGCCAGCTGCTCATGGGTGCAGGCGAAGTCACGCAGCAATTGGTCGTACGCCGCCGCCTCCTCCAGGGGGTTCAGCTGAGCCCGGTGCAGGTTCTCCAGGAGGGCGTCCAGGAGCAGCTTCTCGTCGTCGGTGGCGCGGACGATCGCGGGAATCCGTTCCAGACCCGCCTCCCGGCAGGCCCGCCATCGGCGCTCGCCCATGATCAGCTCATAGCGGTCCGCACCGATCTGCCGCACCACCACCGGCTGGAGCAGACCCACCTCTTTGATGGAGAGGATCAGCTCGTTCAGGGCGTCCTCGTCGAAGACCTCACGCGGCTGGCGCGGATTCGGCGTGATGACGTCCAGTGGCAGCTCGGCGAAGTAGGCGCCGGAAACCGGGATTGTCGACGCGGTGAGCTCCGGCTCTGTTTCACGTGAAACAGGGATGTCGACCACCGGCGACGCGGACTCGGGTGTTCTGCGGTCCACCAGACCGGCGACCTTGGCCGCAGCGACGCCGCGCCCCGGCGTCAGGACGGGTACGGACACCGCCGATGTATTCGCCGACTGCGGCGCGGCCGGGATCAGCGCGCCGAGACCACGGCCGAGCCCTCTGCGTCGATCACTCACTGGATCCCCTCCGACATGCTGTGCGGGTTGTGCTCGTTGGGCTCGCCCTGCGGGTCGTACTCGACCGCGAGGCCGCCGGACGGGCCGGCGGACAGACCGCGCAGCGCCATTTCCCGGGCCGCCTCCAGGTACGACAGCGCACCGCTGGAGCCCGGATCATAAGTCAGTACGGTCTGGCCGTAGCTGGGTGCCTCGGAGATCCGGACGGACCGCGGGATGCTGGTCCGCAGCACCTCCTTGCCGAAGTGCGTGCGCACCTCCTCCGCGACCTGGGACGCCAGCCGGGTCCGGCCGTCGTACATCGTCAGCAGGATCGTCGAGACATGCAGCTTCGGATTGAGGTGGGCGCGGACCAGGTCGACGTTCTTGAGCAACTGCCCCAGCCCCTCCAGCGCGTAGTACTCGCACTGGATCGGGATGACCACCTCCGCACCGGCCACGAGGGCGTTGACCGTCAGCAGGCCGAGCGAGGGCGGGCAGTCAATCAGGACGTAGTCCAGCGGCTGCTCGTACGACTCGATGGCCCTCTGCAGCCGGCTCTCGCGGGCCACCAGGGAAACGAGTTCGATCTCGGCGCCCGCCAGGTCGATCGTGGCAGGAGCGCAGAACAGCCCCTCCACGTCGGCGACCGGCTGCACGACATCGGAGAGCGGCTTGCTCTCCACCAACACGTCGTAGATGGAGGGGACTTCGGCATGGTGGTCGATTCCCAGTGCCGTGGAGGCGTTGCCCTGCGGGTCGAGGTCGATCACCAGTACCCGGCCGCCGTGCAGCGCAAGTGAGGCCGCCAGATTGACCGTGGTGGTGGTCTTGCCCACCCCGCCCTTCTGGTTGGCGACCACCATGACGCGGGTCTGGGGCGGTCGGGGCAGTCCCTCGCCGGCGCGCCCCAGCGCCTCAACGGCCAACTGGGCAGCGCGACCGATGGGGGTGTCATCCATAGGAGGCAATGTTTCACGTGAAACATCGCTTCCGAACCCCGGGGGCCCGGAATAGGGTCCCCGGGCTGATTCAGCGGAGCGGGGACCGGGGACCGGATCGGCCATCGGCCCCGCGATGTTGGCGTCGGACCGCAAGGACTCACTCTCCTCGACTTCAGGCTCGCAATGAGAAGAGCCTGCCATGCCCGAGGGGTGCTGAACCAGCGAGGCCCGAGAGCCTGTGGATAAAACCCGAGAATTATCCACAGGCGCGATCTTCTTCATGGGTTTGTTGGCACGCGCCTCCGCCGCGGCACGACCGCGACTGAGAACGCCGGGAAGCAGGGAGCGACGTTTCACGTGGAACACGATGCATAGCGCCGCGTCGCTTTTTCAGCAGACACTCCGAGTTATGTCGGTTTGGCCGTTTGTATGGCCTACAGCGCTCAGCGACGTTTACGTCCGCCGCTCCCGCCACCGCGCGGCACCCGGCTGGCCCGCGCCGCCTTCGCCCGGCGGGTCGCCGCCCGTACGCCACCCGGGCTCTCGCCGACCAGCACCCGTACCACTGTGGACATCGGATCGACCAGGCCCGCGCCGACCTGAACGACCGAGGCATCCACCGCGCCCAGACGGCTGAGCGCCGCACGCGACGCCTTCAGTTCCTCCTCGGCGGTGTCGCCCTTGAGTACCGCCATCTCGCCATGGGGCCGGAGCAGCGGCAGACCCCAGCCCGCCAGCCGTTCGAGCGGGGCGACCGCCCGCGCGGTCACCACGTCGACGGCCGACAGCTTGCCCACCATCTCCTCGGCCCGGCCGCGCACCACCGTCACGTTGGTCAGCCCCAGCAGCTTGACCACCTCTTCGAGGAAGGTGGTCCGGCGCAGCAACGGTTCCAGCAGCGTGATCTCCAGATCCGGCCGGGCCAGCGCCAGCGGAATCCCGGGCAGACCGGCCCCGGAGCCGACATCGCACACCGAGACGTCCCGCTCGATCACCTCGGACAGCACCGCACAGTTCAACAGGTGCCGCTCCCAGAGCCGGGGCACCTCGCGCGGACCGATCAGGCCGCGCCGCACACCCGCGTCGGCAAGCAGCTCGGCGTAGCGCAGCGCGTCCGCGAAGCGGTCGCCGAAGACGGTCCTGGCCTGCTCCGGCGGCGCGGGAAGCTCCGCTGCTGCCTCGGTCACTGGGGCTGTCCTTTCCTAGGTTCTCCACCAGGCGTACACGATCGGGCTGACAAATGCAGGGCAATGCCAAAGCTTCTCCGGAACCGCGCGATCAGCCTGACAAGCCTCGGCCCCGCCTGCGAACAGACGGGGCCGAGGCAGCGGAACAGCGGGCGGACAGCGGGCGACGGGCCCTGGCTCGACGCTCAGGCCGGGAGGACGACCACCCGGCGCTCGGGCTCCTCGCCCTCGGACTCGCTGCGCAGTCCAGCAGCGGCCACCGCGTCGTGCACGACCTTGCGCTCGAACGGCGTCATCGGGTCCAGCTTCACCGGCCGGCCGCTCTCCTTCACCTCCGCTGCCGCGCTCGCCCCCAGCTTGGCCAGCTCGGCCCGCTTGCGAGCGCGGAATCCGGCGACGTCCAGCATCAGACGGCTGCGCTCTCCGGTCTCCCGGTGCACCGCGAGCCTGGTCAGCTCCTGCAGCGCCTCCAGCACCTCGCCGTCCCGCCCGACCAGCTTGTTCAGCTCCCGGCTGGTCGGGTCACCGATGATCGACACCGACGCGCGCTCGCCCTCGACGTCCATGTCGATGTCCCCGTCTAGGTCGGCGATGTCCAGCAGCCCCTCCAGGTAATCCGCTGCGATCTCGCCTTCCTGCTCCAGGCGGGTCAGGGTCGCGGCCGGGCCGCTGTCGGGTGCCGTGGTGGTGTTGACGTCGCTCACGCCTGGCTCTCCTCTTACTTCTTCTTGGACAGGTTGGTCGGCTTGGACTTGGCGTCACCGGGCTGCTTCCCCGGCGAGCCGCCCTGCTTCTTACCGCCCGACCTGCCACCGCCCGCTCGCGGTGCGCCGGCCTTGGGCGCACCGCCGCTCGCCTTGGGAGCACCGGCCGTCTTCGCGGCGGCCTCACCGGCACTACCGCCGGCCCGCGGCGCACCGCCCGCAGCCGGGCCACCGGCGGCAGCACCCGACGTCCGCTTGGCCTTGGTCTGCCGCTTCGGCTGGGTACGGTTCGCCCGCGCGACCTCGACCGCCTCCTTGGCCTTGATCTCCTCCGGCGCCTCCACCAGCTTGCCCTTGGCCCGCAGCCGCTCCTGCCGCTGCTCGAACGCCAGGCTGCCCGGGGTGGGGTTGCGGCGGATCACGAACATCTGCTGGCCCATCGTCCACACGTTGGTGGTCAGCCAGTAGATGAGGACACCGATCGGGAAGTTGATGCCCATCACGGCGAAAATGAGCGGGAACACGTACATCAGCATCTTCTGCTGCTGCATGAACGGCGTCTTCACCGTCATGTCCACGTTCTTCGTCATGAGCTGCCGCTGCGTGAAGAACTGCGACGCGGACATCAGCACGATCATCGCGACCGTGACGACCCGCACATCGGTCAGCGTGGAGCCGAGCTCTGCGGCCTTGCTCGCGCTGTCAGTGAACTTGGCGGCCAGCGGGGCACCGAAGATGTGCGCGTTCTGGCCGCTGTGCACCTGGCTCTCGGTCATGACGCCGACCGTGTGGCCCTTGGAGATGTTGCTGAGCACGTGGTACAGCGCGAAGAAGAACGGCGACTGCGCCAGGATCGGCAGGCACGAGGACAACGGGTTGGTGCCCGTCTCCTTGTACAGCTTCATCATCTCTTCGGACTGACGCTGCCGGTCGTTCTTGTAGCGCTCCTGGATCGCCTTCATCTTGGGCTGGAGCGCCTGCATGTTGCGGGTCGACTTGATCTGCTTGACGAACAGCGGGATCAGGCAGATGCGGATCAGGATCACCAGCGAGACGATGGACAGACCCCACGCCCAACCGCTGTCCTTGTCGAACATGAGGCTGTAGAACGAGTGGAACTGGACGATGATCCACGAGACGGCGTCGTACAGGGGGTTCAGGATCCCCACGGTCAGGCTCCTTGGGCGTGAGAGGGTCCGGTGGGCTCGGGCGTGACGGGCCCGTCGGAGCCGCCCCGCAGGTAGCGGCGCAGCCGGTTGTGCCAGGGCGGTCGCTTACGCGGCGGGACATGGTCCACACCACCCGGCGACCAGGGGTTGCACCGCAGGATGCGCCACACGGTCAGGGCGGTGCCCTTGACCGCGCCATGCCGGTCGATCGCCGTGTACCCGTAGTGCGAGCACGAGGGGTAGTAGCGGCAGACCGGGCCGAGCAGCGGACTGATCGTCCACTGGTACAGCTTGATCAGCGCCAGCAGCGGGTATTTCATCGAGCCACCCTCCCCTCGGCTTCGCCATGGGTGTCACGACCCAGCAGCCGCCGCAGAGCGGCGTCCAGGTCGAGGGACAGCTGTGCGTGGTCCGCACTGCCGGCTCCGGGCAGCGCGCGTACTACCACCAGGCTACCGGGGGGCAGCAGCGGCAGACGCTCGCGTACCAGATGACGCAGGCGGCGCTTGACCAGGTTGCGCTGTACCGATCCGCCGACCGCCTTGCTCACGACGAAACCCGCACGCGCCGGGGGAGTGCTTCCCCCTGGTACGTGCGGGTCCGTTGCGTCGGTAGCGGCCCGGCGCAGATGGACGACCAGCAGCGGTCGGCCCGCCCGGCGTCCGCGGCGAACCGCTTCTGCGAAGTCCTGGCGCCGCCTCAGCCGATTCTCGGTGGGCAGCACGGCATGAGACCTGTGACGAATCAGGCGGACAGGCGAGCGCGACCCTTGCTGCGGCGGGTCGCGAGGATCGCGCGGCCGGCGCGGGTGCGCATACGCAGACGGAAGCCGTGGGTCTTCGCACGACGGCGGTTGTTCGGCTGGAAGGTGCGCTTGCTCACTCGGGGGCTCCAGGAGAAATCGGTCCGGCGGGGCGTCGCCTGGCTGTCACCGTGCGCCCACGAAAAGCTCGCGGACCGTTCGGGTGCACCGCTTTGACAATCGCCCGGAGGACACCCCGGAAGATCTCGCCCATCGGTAGGCAGGCGGCAGCAGCCATCGACAACTCGACCTCGATACGGTACGTGCGGCTGGGCCGTCCGGTCAAACCCGCCCCCGGCGGTCCACCATTTGTACACACCCTGTGGACAACGACTTGAACCGCGCACGCCGCCCTGACTACCGTGGCTGAACCTCCTACTCTTCCCGCCCGTTCCCAGGACCACACTTTCGCGGGAGTTCTGCATCACCCAGCGACCGAGAGAGCGTGCACTGTGGCCGACGTGACTGCCGATCTTGCCGCAGTGTGGCCCCGGGTCCTCCAGAAACTGCTGGTGGACAGCGAGGACCTCAAGCCCAAGGACGCGGAGTGGCTCAAGCGCACCCAGCCGCTGGCCCTGGTGGCCGGCACCGCGGTCCTGTCGGCGCCCAACGAGTTCGCCAAGAGCGTCCTCGAAGGGCGGCTGCTGCCGCTGATCACCGAGGTGCTCAGCCGTGAGTTCGGTCACTCGGTGGGGATCGCGATCGCCGTCGCGTCCGGCGGCGACCAGGAGCAGCCGCCCCCGCCGCAGGACCGGTCCGAGCGGCCCGAACCGGGACCCGTACCGCCGCACGACCCGTACGGCCGCGGCGGTCACGGCGACCGCGGTGACCGGGGCGACCACTCCGACGGCCCGCGGATGCGCCCCGCCTACCCCGGTCACCAGGACTGGCAGCAGCCGGGCCTGGCCAACTGGGGCGCGCCCTCACCCGGCGGATTCCAGGACCGCGAACCGTACGACGGCCGACGGGACGCGTACGACAGCCCGCGCGATGCCTACGACGGCGGGCGCGACGCCTACGACGGCCGACGCGAGCCGCGCTACCGGTCCGAGACCCACGACGGCTACCCGACCGTGCCGCACCAGGGCCACCAGCCGTACGGGCCACCGCCGGGCGGGTACCAGCCGCAGGGCGGGCCGTCCCGGCCCGAGCCGCAGACCCCGCCCCTCGGCGGCGGTCCGGGCGGCTCCGGACCCGGCGGACCCGGCAGCCCCTCCGGTACGACCGGCTCCTCCGGCGGCGCCGTCGAACCGACCGCCCGCCTGAACCCGAAGTACCTTTTCGACACCTTCGTCATCGGCGCCTCGAACCGCTTCGCGCACGCCGCCGCGGTCGCCGTCGCCGAGGCGCCGGCCAAGGCGTACAACCCGCTGTTCATCTACGGCGAGTCGGGCCTGGGCAAGACACACCTGCTGCACGCCATCGGGCACTACGCCCGCAGCCTCTACCCGGGCACCCGGGTGAGGTACGTGAGCTCGGAGGAGTTCACCAACGAGTTCATCAACTCCATCCGGGACGGCAAGGCGGACGCGTTCCGCAAGCGGTACCGCGACATGGACATCCTCCTGGTGGACGACATCCAGTTCCTGGCGCAGAAGGAGTCGACGCAGGAGGAGTTCTTCCACACCTTCAACACCCTGCACAACGCCAACAAGCAGATCGTGCTCTCCTCGGACCGGCCGCCCAAGCAGCTCGTCACCCTGGAGGACCGGCTGCGCAACCGCTTCGAGTGGGGTCTGATCACCGATGTCCAGCCGCCCGAGCTGGAGACCCGGATCGCGATCCTGCGCAAGAAGGCGGTGCAGGAGCAGCTCAACGCACCGCCGGAGGTGCTGGAGTTCATCGCCTCGCGGATCTCGCGGAACATCCGCGAGCTGGAGGGCGCGCTGATCAGGGTGACCGCCTTCGCCAGCCTCAACCGCCAGCCGGTCGACCTCCAGCTCACCGAGATCGTGCTGAAGGACCTGATCCCGGGCGGCGAGGACTCGGTGCCGGAGATCAGCGGCACCGCGATCATGGCGGAGACCGCCGCGTACTTCGGGCTGGCCGTGGAGGACCTGTCCGGCTCCTCGCGCAGCCGGGTGCTGGTCACCGCGCGGCAGATCGCGATGTACCTGTGCCGGGAGCTGACCGACCTGTCGCTTCCGAAGATCGGGGCGCTCTTCGGCGGCCGTGACCACACGACGGTGATGCACGCGGACCGGAAGATCCGCTCGCTGATGGCCGAGCGGCGGTCCATCTACAACCAGGTCACCGAGCTCACCAACCGCATCAAGAGCTGACGTCCGGCCTCCGGGCGGGCCCGGCGCCGACAGGCCCGTTCCACACCTCCGGCCTGCCCCGCCCAGCCCTCGTGGGCCGGGCCTGCCCCGCCCCTCCGCACCCCCTCCGCGCCCCGGGTGCCCGACGCCCGGGGCGCTTCCCGTTCCTCGCCGCCTCACTCCGGCGTGCCGCCGCCGTTCGATTCACGCTCCCCGGGGCCGACTTCTCCACAGGATCGGGGGGATTCCGCCGTCCACACCCTGGGGACACCGGAGTTGTCCCGACGATCTCCACAGGTGCCCCGCCCCCGGGGCCGTACCCGCAGCTCAGCCGGGTGTGGATATGTGGGCAACCCCAATCCACAGACTGTGGACGGAAAGGGCACCCGAAGGCGCCCGGTTGCGGTTGTCCACCGCTCGCCCACAGGATGCGCCCGGTTGTGCACAGCCGGAGCCCGGTTCTCCACATGTTTGTCCACTGTTCGGCAACGAAATACGGTCTGTCCTTCGCAAGAGTGAAAGGCGTCACACCGAGGTGGTGGGTTGGCCTGGGGAGAACGTGGGTATTTCTGGGGACAGACCTGGGGAGAACCAGGGGTGCCCTGTGTATCAGGTGTGCACAACTTCCGGCCGTCCACAGACCGGCCTGGTTATCCACCGTCTCCGCCCACAGGCCCGGTGGACAAAAAACGCGGCCTGACCTGCGCGGAGACCAGTTATCCACGGTATCCACAACCCCTACTACTACTGCTACACGTAGAGAGTGGGGAGCCTGCTTCGAAGCGGGGGCTGTGCACAACTCGGCCCGGTGCCGCCCCACAGCCGTCTCTCGGCTTGACGCCGAGGCGCACCGAGTGACAGTGGAGTGCGTCAGACTGGTCCCCGACAGACGGCAACAAGCAGGAGGCGGTTCCGGTGAAGATCCGGGTGGAGCGCGACGTACTCGCCGAGGCAGTGGCTTGGGCAGCCCGCAGCCTCCCGGCCCGTCCCCCGGTGCCCGTACTCGCCGGGCTGCTGCTCAAGGCGGACCAGGGCTCACTGAGCCTGTCCGGCTTCGACTACGAGGTCTCGGCGCGGGTCTCGGTGGAGGCGGAGGTCGAGGAGGAGGGCACCGTCCTGGTGTCCGGCCGGCTGCTCGCCGACATCGCGCGGGCGCTGCCGAACCGGCCGGTGGAGATCTCCACCGACGGCGTCCGGGTCACCGTCGTCTGCGGCAGCTCTCGGTTCACCCTGCACACCCTGCCGGTGGAGGAGTACCCGGCACTGCCGGCGATGCCCACCGCCTCCGGCACCGTGCCCGGCGAGGTCTTCGCCGCCGCCGCCGCGCAGGTGGCCATCGCGGCCGGCCGGGACGACACCCTGCCGGTGCTGACCGGCGTGCGGATCGAGATCGAGGGCGACTCGGTGACGCTGGCCGCCACCGACCGGTACCGCTTCGCGGTCCGCGAGTTCCTGTGGAAGCCCGAGCAGGCCGACATCTCGGCGGTCGCGCTCGTCCCGGCGAAGACTTTGCTGGACACCGCCAAGTCGCTGACCAACGGTGACACCGTCTCGATCGCGCTGGCCGGGTCCGGCGCGGGCGAGGGCCTGATCGGTTTCGAGGGCGCGGGCCGCCGGACCACCACCCGGCTGCTCGAAGGCGACCTGCCCAAGTACCGCACGCTGTTCCCCACCGAGTTCGCCTCCGTCGCGGTGATCGAGACCGCGCCGTTCGTCGAGGCGGTCAAGCGCGTCTCCCTGGTCGCCGAGCGGAACACGCCGGTCCGGCTCAGCTTCGAGCAGGGCGTGCTCACCCTGGAGGCCGGCTCCAGCGACGACGCACAGGCTGTGGAAAGGGTCGACGCCAAGCTGGACGGCGACGACATCTCGATCGCCTTCAACCCGACGTTCCTGCTGGACGGCCTGAGCGCGATCGACTCTCCGGTGGCCCAGTTGTCCTTCACCACCTCGACCAAGCCGGCGCTGCTCAGCGGCCGTCCGGCGATCGACGCCGAGGCCGACGACGCGTACAAGTACCTGATCATGCCGGTGCGCCTGTCCGGTTGATCGGCGACTCCGCCTGATCGGCCGTGAACGCCTCGACGTAGGCTCGTCTCAGGTCAGGCAGCAGGCGTCGAACGCTTCGAACGAAGGATCTGTGATGGAGCTCGGTCTCATCGGTCTCGGCAAGATGGGCGGCAACATGCGTGAGCGCATTCGCCGCGGCGGCCACACCGTCATCGGGTACGACAGGAATCCGGATCTCGCCGATGTCCACAGCCTCAAGGAGCTTGTGGATTCCCTTCAGGGGCCGCGCGTGGTCTGGGTGATGGTTCCCGCAGGTGCGGCCACCCAGTCCACCATCGACGAGCTGGGCGAGCTGCTCTCCCCCGGCGACCTGGTGATCGACGGCGGCAACTCGCGCTGGACCGACGACGAGAAGCACGCCGCGGAGCTGGGTGCCAAGGGCATCGGTTTCGTGGACTGCGGGGTGTCCGGCGGCGTGTGGGGCCTGCAGAACGGCTACGCGCTGATGTACGGCGGCACCAAGGAGGACGTCGCCAGGGCGCAGCCCGTCTTCGACGCCCTCAAGCCCGAGGGCGACTACGGGTCGGTGCACGCGGGCAAGGTCGGTGCGGGCCACTTCGCGAAGATGGTCCACAACGGCATCGAGTACGCGATGATGCAGGCCTACGCCGAGGGCTGGGAGCTGCTGGAAGCGGTGGACTCGGTCACCGACGTCCGCGAGATCTTCCGCTCCTGGAAGGCGGGCACGGTCATCCGTTCCTGGCTGCTCGACCTCGCCGTCGACGCGCTCGACAAGAGCGAGCACCTGGAGAACCTGCGCGGCTTCGCCCAGGACTCCGGCGAGGGTCGCTGGACCGTCGAGGCCGCCATCGACCACGCCGTGCCGCTGCCCGCGATCACCGCCTCGCTCTTCGCCCGCTTCGCCTCCCGCCAGGACGACTCACCGCAGATGAAGATGATCGCCGCGCTCCGCAACGAGTTCGGCGGCCACGCGGTGACCGCCGCCGAGTAGGCCGGACCGGAGAGCAGGACGCGCCTGCGGAGCAGGCGCCCGAAGAGCAGGAAAGCGATGCACGTCAGGCACCTTTCGCTCGCCGACTTCCGTTCCTACGCCCGGGCCGAGGTCCCCCTCGACCCGGGCGTCACGGCTTTCCTGGGCCCGAACGGCCAGGGCAAGACCAATCTGGTCGAGGCAGTCGGCTATCTGGCGACGCTCGGCAGCCACCGGGTCGCCTCGGACGCACCGCTGGTCAGGATCGGCGCCGACCGCGCGGTGATCCGGGCCCAGGTCGTCAGCGGCGGGCGGCAACAGCTCGTCGAGCTGGAGATCAACCCCGGCAAGGCCAACCGGGCCAGGATCAACCGGTCCTCGTCCGGCAGGCCGCGCGACCTGCTGGGCATCGTGCGCACCGTGCTGTTCGCCCCGGAGGACCTGGCGCTGGTCAAGGGCGACCCGAGCGAGCGGCGGCGGTTCCTGGACGAGCTGATCACCGCCCGCGCGCCCCGGCTCGCCGGCGTGCGCAGCGACTACGAGCGGGTGCTCAAGCAGCGCAACACCCTGCTGAAGACGGCGGCGCTGGCCCGCCGCCACGGCGGCAAGGGCGCGGACCTGTCCACCCTCGACGTGTGGGACCAGCATCTGGCCCGGACCGGCGCGGAGCTGCTGGCCCAACGCCTGGACCTGGTGGCGGCGCTGCAACCGCTGGCGGCCAAGGCGTACGAACAGCTCGCGCCGGGCGGCGGGTCGGTCGCCCTGGAGTACCGGGGGTCGGTCGGTGAGGAGCGGAACGAGACCGCAGGCTGGGCCAGGACGGTGGGGGCGGCGGGCCGGGAGGAGTTGTTCGGCCGGCTGCTGGAGGCACTGGGCGAGGCCCGGCGCCAGGAGATCGAGCGCGGTGTCACTTTGGTGGGCCCGCACCGTGACGATCTGGTGCTGAAGCTTGGCGAGATGCCCGCGAAGGGCTATGCCAGTCATGGCGAGTCGTGGTCGTACGCGCTCGCGTTGCGGCTCGCCTCGTACGAACTGCTGTGCGCCGACGGCGGCGAGCCCGTACTCGTACTGGACGACGTGTTCGCGGAGCTGGACACGCGGCGGCGGGAGCGGCTGGCGGAGCTGGTGGCGCCGGGTGAGCAGGTGCTGGTGACGGCCGCGGTGGACGACGATGTGCCGGGCGTGCTGACGGGGGCGCGGTTCTCGGTGGAGAACGGAACGGTGGAGCGGCGATGAGCGAGCGTGAACCCGTGGCGGGGGCCGAGGCGTCCCCAACGGCGTCGGGGACCTCGGGGGTGGATCTGGCGCGGGTGGCGCTGCGCGCGGCGAAGGAGCAGGCGCGGGCCCGCGGTGCGGCGGCGGTGCAGAAGAAGCAGGCCAGGCGCGGGGGCCTGCGCAGCGGTGCGCGGGCCGACGGCCGGGACCCGCTGCCGCTGGGAGCGGCCATCAGCCGGCTGATCACCGAGCGGGGCTGGGAGGCGCCCGCCGCGGTGGGCGGGGTGATGGGCCGCTGGCCGCAGCTCGTGGGGCCGGAGGTGGCGCTGCACTGCTCGCCGGACCGGTACGACGAGGACGCCCGGGTCCTCACCGTGACCTGCGACTCCACCGCCTGGGCGACGCAGCTCCGGTTGCTGGCGCCGACGCTGGTGGCCCGGCTGAACGCGGATCTGGGTCACGGCACGGTGCGGCTGATCAAAGTCCTGGGCCCCGCGGCGCCGTCCCGCTCGTACGGCAGGCTGCGCGCTCCCGGCAGCCGCGGACCCGGAGATACGTACGGGTGATCGGACGCGCGGACGGGCCCCTGCTCAGCGTAGCCGGGGGTTGACAGCCGGAAGCCCTGGACGCCCGTGTGAGCGGTTTTGGCCCCGGGTCCGCGTGTAGGGAGTCGCGCGACGGAGGATTGGGTCGGTACATGGGAACTCAGGTACCGCCATAGCCCCATTCATGTCGGCGCTACCGGTAGACTGGTGGACAGACCGCCCTCCCCTGGCACCTGGCAGGGGTACCCCAGCGGAACATGTCGAACGACAGTTAGACGACACAGCCGATCCCGCTCGGCGGGAGACGGCTTGTGCTGTGCCAGAAAGGGCGCTTCGTGGCCGATTCCGGCAACCCCAACGAGAACTCCAACAAGTCCTACGACGCCAGCGCGATCACCGTGCTGGAGGGACTCGACGCGGTGCGCAAGCGGCCCGGTATGTACATCGGCTCGACCGGTGAGCGGGGCCTGCACCACCTCGTGTACGAGGTGGTCGACAACTCGGTCGACGAGGCCCTGGCGGGTCACGCGGACACCATCGACGTCACGATCCTCGCCGACGGCGGGGTGCGCGTGGTGGACAACGGCCGCGGCATCCCGGTGGACATCGTCCCCTCGGAGGGGAAGCCGGCCGTCGAGGTCGTACTGACCGTGCTGCACGCGGGTGGCAAGTTCGGCGGCGGCGGTTACGCGGTCTCCGGCGGTCTGCACGGCGTCGGCGTCTCCGTGGTCAACGCGCTGTCCTCCCGGGTCGCCGTAGAGGTCCGCCGCGACGGCTACCGCTGGACGCAGGAGTACAAGCTGGGCGTACCGACCGCGCCGCTGACGAAGAACGAGGCGACCGAGGAGACCGGCACCACGGTGACCTTCTGGGCCGACGCGGACATCTTCGAGACCACGGACTACTCGTTCGAGACGCTGTCGCGCCGGTTCCAGGAGATGGCCTTCCTCAACAAGGGGCTGCGCATCGCGCTGACCGACGAGCGCCTCGACCACGTGGACGAGGAGGGCAGGCCGCTCAGCGTCTCGTACCACTACGAGGGCGGCATCGTCGACTTCGTGAAGTACCTCAACTCGCGCAAGGGCGAGCTGATCCACCCCACGGTCATCGACATCGAGGCGGAGGACAAGGAGCGGCTGCTGTCGGTCGAGGTGGCGATGCAGTGGAACACCCAGTACAGCGAGGGTGTCTACAGTTTCGCCAACACCATCCACACCCACGAGGGCGGCACCCACGAGGAGGGCTTCCGTGCGGCGCTGACCAGCCTGGTCAACCGCTACGCGCGGGACAAGAAGCTGCTCCGCGAGAAGGACGACAACCTCACCGGCGAGGACATCCGCGAGGGTCTGACCGCGATCATCTCGGTCAAGCTCGGCGAGCCGCAGTTCGAGGGCCAGACGAAGACGAAGCTCGGCAACACGGAGGCGAAGACCTTCGTGCAGAAGGTCGTGCACGAGCACCTGACGGACTGGCTGGACCGCAACCCCAACGAGGCCACGGACATCGTCCGCAAGTCGATCCAGGCGGCGACCGCCCGGGTCGCGGCCCGCAAGGCGCGGGACCTGACCCGGCGCAAGGGCCTGCTGGAGTCCGCGTCGCTGCCGGGCAAGCTGAGCGACTGCCAGTCCAACGACCCGACGAAGTGCGAAATCTTCATCGTCGAGGGTGATTCGGCCGGCGGCTCGGCCAAGTCCGGCCGCAACCCGCAGTACCAGGCGATCCTCCCGATCCGCGGCAAGATCCTCAACGTGGAGAAGGCCCGGATCGACAAGATCCTGCAGAACACCGAGATCCAGGCGCTGATCTCCGCCTTCGGCACCGGTGTGCACGAGGACTTCGACATCTCCAAGCTCCGCTATCACAAGATCATCCTGATGGCGGACGCCGACGTCGACGGCCAGCACATCAACACCCTGCTCCTCACGTTCCTGTTCCGCTTCATGCGACCGCTGGTCGAGGCCGGGCACGTCTACCTGTCCCGCCCGCCGCTGTACAAGATCAAGTGGGGCCGGGACGACTTCGAGTACGCCTATTCCGACCGCGAGCGCGACGCGCTGGTGGAGCTGGGCAAGCAGCAGGGCAAGCGGATCCGCGAGGACTCCATCCAACGCTTCAAGGGCCTCGGTGAGATGAACGCCGAGGAACTGCGGGTCACCACCATGGACATCGACCACCGCGTGCTCGGCAAGGTCACGCTCGACGACGCGGCGCAGGCCGACGACCTGTTCTCGGTGCTGATGGGCGAGGACGTGGAGGCGCGGCGCTCGTTCATCCAGCGCAACGCCAAGGACGTCCGCTTCCTGGACATCTGAGTCGGCTTTGACTGTGGCCCGCGAACTGTGGCCGTGTGAACCGCGGCTCCGCGAACCGTGGCCGTGCGAACCGTGGCCGTGTGAAAGGACAATCTGACAGCGATGGCCGACGAGAATTCCAACCTCCCTCCGGTGCCCGACCTCCCCGAGTCGGAGCAGGACCTGCGCAACGAGTCCGGTGCCCTGCGCGTCGAGCCGGTCGGGCTCGAAACCGAGATGCAGCGCAGCTATCTCGACTACGCGATGTCCGTCATCGTCTCCCGTGCGCTGCCCGACGTGCGGGACGGCCTGAAGCCGGTGCACCGCCGCGTGCTGTACGCGATGTACGACGGCGGGTACCGGCCGGAGAAGGGCTTCTACAAGTGCGCCCGCGTCGTCGGCGACGTGATGGGCACGTACCACCCGCACGGTGACTCCTCGATCTACGACGCGCTGGTCCGCCTGGCGCAGCCGTGGTCGATGCGGATGCCGCTGGTGGACTCCAACGGCAACTTCGGTTCGCCGGGCAACGACCCGGCCGCAGCCATGCGGTACACCGAGTGCAAGATGGCGCCGCTGGCCATGGAGATGGTCCGGGACATCGACGAGGAGACCGTCGACTTCACGGACAACTACGACGGCCGCAACCAGGAGCCGACGGTCCTGCCGTCCCGCTTCCCGAACCTGCTGATCAACGGCTCGGCCGGCATCGCGGTCGGCATGGCCACCAACATCCCGCCGCACAACCTGCGCGAGGTCGCCGACGGCGCCCAGTGGTACCTGGCGAACCCGGACGCCGAGCCCGAGGAGTTGCTGGAAGCCCTGATCGAACGGATCAAGGGCCCGGACTTCCCGACCGGCGCGCTGGTGGTGGGCCGCAAGGGCATCGAGGAGGCGTACCGTACCGGCCGCGGCTCGATCACCATGCGCGCGGTTGTCGAGGTCGAGGAGATCCAGAACCGGCAGTGCCTGGTCGTCACCGAGCTGCCGTACCAGGTCAACCCGGACAACCTCGCGCAGAAGATCGCCGACCTGGTGAAGGACGGCAGGATCGGCGGTATCGCGGACGTCCGCGACGAGACCTCCTCGCGTACCGGCCAGCGCCTGGTGATCGTGCTCAAGCGCGACGCCGTGGCCAAGGTCGTGCTCAACAACCTCTACAAGCACACCGATCTGCAGACCAACTTCGGCGCGAACATGCTGGCGCTGGTGGACGGCGTGCCGCGGACCCTCTCGCTGGACGCGTTCATCCGCAACTGGGTGAACCACCAGGTCGAGGTCGTCGTCCGGCGCACCCGCTTCCGGCTGCGCAAGGCCGAGGAGCGCGCCCACATCCTGCGCGGCCTGCTCAAGGCGCTCGACGCGATCGACGAGGTCATCGCGCTGATCCGGCGCAGCGACACGGTCGAGACCGCGCGCGAGGGCCTGATGGGCCTGCTGGAGATCGACGAGATCCAGGCCAACGCGATCCTGGAGATGCAGCTTCGCCGGCTGGCCGCCCTGGAGCGGCAGAAGATCATCGCCGAGCACGACGAACTCCAGGCGAAGATCAACGAGTACAACGCGATCCTGTCCTCCCCGGAGAAGCAGCGGCAGATCATCAGCGAGGAACTCCAGGCCATCGTCGACAAGTTCGGCGACGACCGGCGCTCCAAACTGATCCCCTTCGACGGCGACATGTCCATCGAGGACCTGATCGCCGAGGAGGACATCGTCGTCACGATCACCCGCGGCGGCTACGTCAAGCGCACCAAGACCGAGGACTACCGGTCGCAGAAGCGCGGCGGCAAGGGTGTACGGGGCACGAAGCTCAAGCAGGACGACATCGTCGACCACTTCTTCGTCACCACCACCCACCAGTGGCTGCTGTTCTTCACGAACAAGGGCCGCGTCTACCGCGCCAAGGCGTACGAACTCCCCGACGCCGGGCGGGACGCGCGCGGCCAGCACGTGGCGAACCTGCTGGCCTTCCAGCCCGACGAGCGGATCGCCGAGATCCTGGCCATCAAGGACTACGAGGCCGCGCCGTATCTGGTGCTCGCCACCAAGTCGGGCCTGGTGAAGAAGACCGCGCTCAAGGACTACGACTCCCCGCGGTCCGGCGGCGTCATCGCGATCAACCTGCGCGAGGCAGAAAGCGCGGGGGGCGGCGCCAACGAATCGGACGAGTTGATCGGCGCCGAACTGGTCTCCGCGCAGGACGACCTGCTGCTGGTCAGCCGCAAGGCGCAGTGCATCCGCTTCACCGCGACCGACGAGGCGCTGCGGCCGATGGGCCGGGCCACCTCCGGTGTGAAGGGCATGAGCTTCCGCGAGGGTGACGAACTGCTCTCCATGAACGTGGTCAGGCCGGGTACGTTCGTCTTCACCGCCACTGACGGCGGCTACGCCAAGCGGACCCGGGTCGACGAGTACCGGGTGCAGGGGCGTGGCGGGCTCGGCATCAAGGCGGCGAAAATCGTGGAGGACCGCGGCTCGCTGGTCGGGGCGCTGGTGGTCGAGGAGAACGACGAGATCCTCGCCATCACCCTCAGTGGCGGGGTGATCCGTACGCGGGTCAACGAGGTCAGGGAGACGGGCCGTGACACCATGGGCGTCCAGCTGATCAACCTCGGGAAGCGGGACGCCGTCGTCGGCATCGCCCGCAACGCCGAGGCGGAGGACGACCCGGAGGCGGTCATCGCGATGGCCGTCGCCGCCCAGCACGACACGCATGAAGCGCAGGACACACAGAATGCGCAGGACACGCACGACACCTCGGCCGAGGGCGAGACGCCCGCGGCCGGTGAACCGGAGGAGTAAGCCGTGAGTGGAGCCACGGGCGCCGCAGGCGGGGCCGGCAGGACCGGGGGTGCCCATGGCTCCGCCCGCTCGGGCAACCTCAACGGTCCACAAGAGGGGGGTTACAGCGTGACGGGCACCCGTCAGCCGTCGCAGCCGCACCAGCCGCCGTCGGCGTACGCGCCACCGCCGCCGTCCGGCCCGCCCGCGGGTGTGCCCGCTGGTGGGTCCGGGGGCGGGCTCGGCGGCTCCCACGGCGCTCATGGTGGTTCACACGGAGGCTCGCCCGCAACGGCGGCCGGGGTGCGCAGGCCGCGGCCGGCCGCCCGATCCGTGCCCCGCACCCGCAAGGCCCGCCTGCGGATCGCCAAGGCCGACCCGTGGTCGGTGATGAAGGTGAGCTTCCTGCTCTCCATCGCGCTGGGCGTCTGCACGATCGTGGCGGTGGCCGTGCTGTGGATGGTGCTGGACGCCATCGGCGTGTTCAGTACCGTCGGCTCCACGATCAGCGAGGCGACCACCTCCGAACAGGGCGGCACGGGCGGCTTCGACCTGGTGTCGTTCCTCTCCCTGTCCCGGGTGATGGTCTTCACCTCGGTCATCGCGGTCATCGACGTGGTGCTGGCCACCGCGCTGGCCACGCTGGGCGCCTTCATCTACAACCTGTCCGCCGGATTCGTGGGGGGCGTCGAGCTGACCTTGGCGGAGGACGAGTAGCCGGGGGCGAGTAACCGATTTTGGGCCGTGGCCGCCTGTGCGCTAATCTTTCGGTGCAGCGCGGGGCTATAGCTCAGACGGTTAGAGCGCTTCCCTGATAAGGAAGAGGCCACTGGTTCAAGTCCTGTTAGCCCCACGGCGGTAAAAGTGCAGGTAGATGGCCCGTTCGGACTCCGGTCCGGGCGGGCCATCTACATGTGTGGATCTACAGAGTCCGCTACTCATCCGTAACATCGCAGGTGGGTGATGTCACCCGATCAGGTGACTGTTCGAACGCGTGTAGATACATGCAGTCCGCACGAGTAAAGTGACCACCGGGTAGGTCACCGCGGCCCCGACTACGCGGCCCTGATACGCAGCCCGATAGCCCGCGGCGATGCTCGGGAGGCTCGTCGCGGGAAGCGCCCCCCGCCGCATGTATCGGCGGGGGGCGCTCGCGTGCACAGTAAACCGCCCTGACCCCCGCAAGGGGGCCAGGGCGGGACGCCTGACCGGAACTGGACACGGTCGGCATCGAGCAGCGGCCGGATACGCATACAGCCGCCGCATCTCTATCACCCGACAATCGGGTGAAGCTTCTGGGTCGTACGAGGGCCGATCGCGCATCGTCATCGGGCATTTCATGATCCAAAAAAGCGTCATGCGGGGACGCAGACACAGGATCAATATGAGCCAGATGTTTGTCGAGTGCCACAACTGCCGGGCTGGGTCCCCGAAGAGCGCCGACGCA
>NZ_DATDBG010000332.1:0-30214 GCF_036524955.1 Streptomyces sp. | reverse complement strand
CCCCGCACCTCCACGTGCCGCTGCCCTCGGTGCGGCGGCGTGGCGGGGGACGGGTGGGCCTGCTGGCCGGGCTCGCGGTCGTGGTGGCCGCGGGGGTCGCGCTGGCGGGCGGGTTCGACGGGGACGGGCGGGTGGAGAGCGCCGGCCGGGGCAGCGTGCTGCCGGGCGCCGCGCCGGGCGACGGACAGGGCGCCGTACCGGCGCCGACGGACGGACCCACCGGTGGTCCCGACACCCCCGGGACCGGTGGCGGGGAGGCGACCGGGGCGCCGGAGCCGGTGGGCGGCACGGTGTACCGGGGAGTGCGGATACCCGCCGGGTACGGGGTGTCGTACGGGCCGGACACGCTGCTGGTCCGGCCCGGCGCCCTCGGCGGTGCCTTCGGGTACACCGCGGAAGCCGACGCGTTCGTCACCGACGAGCAGCGCGGCACCCTGGCGATGCTCGATCCGGAGCAGCCGGACACGCTCGCCGGGTGCCGCAGCGAAACCGGACAGGTGGTCTCCGTTCCGCGCCGGCTGCTGCGCGACGGTTCGCGGCTGTGCGTGCGCTCGGCGGACGGCACCACCGCGCTGGTCGCGTACCGCCGGCTCACCCCGCCGGGCGCCCCGGACGCGTACGTGACGGTCGACATCACCGTGTGGCGGGTCGCCGAGCGGAGCGCCGAAAACGATCAGTAAAGCTTCCTTTCCACCCCGGTCTTGGCCTGCCGCGAAAGACGGCATGGAATTCAGCGCAATTTTCAACAACGCTGTAGCGCGGATGCCGCCGAGTCGCGTTTACTGATCCGCCCCGGGGTCCGTGGCAGGCGATCACCGGGCGCGGAGAACGAGGCAGGGGTACGTGGTGGGGGAGACTCAAGTGCTCGACGACGACCGCAGCGGTACCGCCGCTCGGGCGGCGGCGGACGGCACGCCCGGGGGTACGCAGTACCCGGCGGGCCCAGGGGCGGGGCTGCGTACGGCGGTCGCCCGGTTGCGGCGCGAACTGTCGGCGTACCGGCCCCAGTTACCGGACCGCGCCGTCGCGGAGGACGGACTCGCCGCGCTGGACCACCAGGCCGCGGCGGCCGACGAGGCGTCCGGCCTGGTCGACATCGAACACCTCCGGCACTCCTTGCTCCTGGTCGCCGCGGCACTCGGATCGGTCAGCGCCCTGGCCGCCCCGGTCAACGCGGTCCGCGAGGCGGTGGAGGACATGGTCCTCCCCCGCTGATCGCGGTCCGGCCGGCCCTAGCCCGCTGACGTGCCGTGGGCGCTCAGCGCGTGCGACAGTTCGCGGGCCACGTCCTGGAGGACCGGGACGATCTTGTCGGTGGCCGCCTCGGTGAGGCGGCCGGCCGGACCGGAGACGGAGATGGCGGCGGGGGTGGGGGAGTCGGGGACGCCGACCGCGAGGCAGCGGACGCCGACCTCCTGCTCGCTGTCGTCCACGGCGTAGCCGAGCCCGCGGACGCGGTCGAGTTCGGCGAGGAAGGCCTCCGGGTCGGTGATCGTGCGCCCGGTGGCCGCCGGCATACCGGTACGCGCGAGCAGCGCCCGAACCCGGTCCGGCGGCACCGCCGCGAGCAGCGCCTTGCCGACGCCGGTGGAGTGGGGCAGCACCCGGCGGCCGACCTCGGTGAACATCCGCATCGAGTGCCGGGAGGGGACCTGCGCCACGTAGACCACCTCGTCGCCGTCGAGCAGCGCCATGTTCGCGGTCTCGCCGGTCGCCTCGACCAGTTCCGCGAGGTAGGGCCGGGCCCAGGTGCCCAGCAGCCGGGACGCGCTCTCACCGAGCCGGATCAGCCGGGGGCCGAGCGCGTACCGGCGGTTCGGCTGCTGCCGGACGCCGCCGCAGGCGACCAGGGTGCGCATCAGCCGGTGGATGGTCGGCAGCGGCAGTCCGCTGCTCGCCGACAGCTCGCTCAGGCCCACCTCGCCGCCCGCTTCGGCCATCCGTTCCAGCAGGTCGAAGGCTCTTTCAAGCGACTGGACCCCACCGGCGCGGTCGGCAGCCATGTACGCTCCCCCTTGGCAATCACGAAATTCAGTTTTCGCTGTGTGGAACTCTACTCGCACTTGACGCCTCGCTGAACGATACCCACCATGGCATTCAACAGAACGTTGAATTTCGCGCGGAGCTGGAGGCCACGTGGTGGAGGAACAGGTGCTGCGCTCGACGCGCGTCGTCACCCCGGAGGGCGAGCGGCCCGCCTCGGTCGCCGTCAGCGGCGGGAAGATCAGCGCGGTGCGGGCGTACGACGCCGCGGTCCCGGACGGCGCGCGCCTGACCGATCTCGGCGACGACGTACTGCTGCCCGGCCTGGTCGACACCCACGTGCACATCAACGATCCAGGCCGTACCGAGTGGGAGGGGTTCGCCACCGCGACGGCCGCCGCTGCGGCCGGTGGCATCACCACGCTCATCGACATGCCGCTGAACAGCATCCCGCCCACCACCAGCACCGGCCACCTGGACATCAAGCGGGAGACCGCCCGCGGCCGGGTGCACACCGACACCGGTTTCTGGGGCGGCGCGGTGCCCGGCAACGCCAAGGACCTGCGACCGCTGCACGACGCGGGCGTCTTCGGCTTCAAGTGCTTCCTGCTGCACTCCGGCGTGGACGAGTTCCCGCAGCTCAGCCCGGCCGAACTCGAAGAGGCCATAGCGGAGTTGACCCGCTTCGACGGGCTGCTGATCGTGCACGCCGAGGACCCGGGGCTGATCGACGGCGCCCCGCAGAAGCAGGGCCCCAAGTACGCGGACTTCCTCGCCTCCCGGCCCCCGGCCGCCGAGGACACCGCCATCGCCGGGCTGATCGCGCTGGCCGAGCGGTACCGGGCGCGCATCCACATCCTGCACCTGTCGTCCGCCTCCGCGCTGCCGCTGATCGCCGAGGCCCGTCGCGAGGGCGTGCGGATCACGGTGGAGACCTGCCCGCACTTCCTCACCCTGACCGCCGAGGAAGTGCCGGACGGCGCCACCGAGTTCAAGTGCTGCCCGCCGATCCGGGAGGCCGCCAACCAGGACGTGCTGTGGCAGGCCCTGGCCGACGGCACCATCGACTGCGTGGTCTCCGACCACTCCCCGTCCACCATCGACCTCAAGCGCAAGGACACCGGGGACTTCGCCGCCGCCTGGGGCGGTATCTCCTCGCTCCAGCTCGGCCTGTCCGCGGTGTGGACCGAGGCGCGCCGCCGCGGTCACAGCGTCACCGACGTCGTCCGCTGGATGTCGGCGGAGCCGGCCCGGCTGGCCGGACTCGGGGCCGTCAAGGGCGCCATCGCCGAAGGGTACGACGCCGACTTCGCCGTGCTCGCGCCCGAGGAGACCTTCACCGTGGACCCGGCCCGGCTGCACCACCGCAACCCGATCACCGCCTACGCCGGCCGCACCCTGCACGGTGTGGTCCGGGCCACCTGGCTGCGTGGCCGGCTGGTCGCGGAGAACGGCTCGGTGACCGCGGAGCCGGCCGGCCGGCTCATCGAACGGCCGGCCGGCGGGAGCTGAGCGGTACGCCGGAGGTCACGCCGCGCGGCGTACCCTGCGGCGGTGCGCTTGCGGGGTTCTCCGCGTACCGCCGCCCGCTGCCCTTGACCGTGCGCTTCTGCGTGGCACGGTCCACGTGCACCAGGCCGGACCGCTTGTCGTAGCCGTCGGCCCACTCGACGTTGTCCAGCAGCGACCAGGCGCAGTACCCGGCCGGCGGCACCCCGTGCCGGACCGCGCGGGCACAGGCGGCCAGGTGCTGCTCCAGACAGGCGACCCGCTCGTGGTCGTCCACCTGCCCGTCGGCGCCCACCGTGTCAGGGTGGGCGGAACCGTTCTCGGGTGACCAGGACGCGGCGCGCGCCGTACTCCTCGGAGAGCCGGACCAGGAGCTGTTCCAAGCCGTCGGCGGTCACCTCCCAGTCCGTCGCGGTCCGCCGCACACCCGGCAGGTACACCGCCTTGGCGTACGGCGCCGGGCCCCTCGGGTCGTCCGTGACGACCCGAGGGGCGTAGTAGTTCAGGCCCAGCCGGTCCAGCGGAGCCGCGACGGACTCCAGGTCACCGTCCTTGACCGGCAGGTCCACGCCGTACGGCTCGACCATCTCCGGCGGGTGGCCGCGCCCGTGGATCGGGCCCGGCCACCACCGGTCGGTGTGTCCGTCCGGCGCACCGGGCGGCGGCGACGTCGGCGTCGCGGTCGGGGGCCGACTCGCACGGGCTCAGGTTGTTGACGACGCCGACCCGCAGACCGGGGTGCGCGGCCCGCAGCGCCCGCACGGCCAAGCCGTGGCCGACGTGCGGGTGGTACGAGGCGCGGACCGCGGCGGTGAGGTCCGTCCAGCCCGGAGTGTTAATTTAAGCCGTGATTTAACATGTGAGAAAAGCTGGCGTCAAGACCTCGCGCAGCGATAGATTCACGCCGGACGCCCTGGAAGGGAGACGCGATGGCTGAGCAGAGCAGGCGCACCGTGCGTGACCTGCGGCGCGGCAACCGCTCGGCGCTGCTGCGGCACCTGTATTTCGAAGGCCCGCTCAGCCGCCAGGAGCTGGGCCGCGACACCGGCCTCAGCGCGGGCTCGATCAGCAACGTCGTCGGCGAGCTGATCGCCGACGGCATGGTCGAGGAGGCCGGCGCCGTCGAGTCCGACGGAGGCCGTCCGCGCATCCTGCTCCAGGTCTCGGCCGGATACGGATACGTGATCGGCGTCGACGTCGGCGAGACCCGGGTCCGCGTCGAGTTGTTCGACCTCGCCCTGACCGAACGCGCCGCCGCCGATCTTCCGCTGTCCGGCAGCGGTCACGACGTCGACCACGTGGTCCGCCTCGCCCTGAAGGGCATCGCGTCCGTGGTCCGCGAGGCCGGCGTCGCCGACAGCGAGGTGCTGGGCGTCGGCGTCGGCGTACCCGGCATCGTCGACCAGGGCGACACCGGGCCCGGCGACGGCGACGGCGTCGTCGTGCACGGCCAGACCGTCGAGTGGGACGCCGTACCGCTGGGCCGGCTGCTGCGGGCCGGCACCGCCCTGCCCCTCTACATCGACAACGGCGCCAAGACCCTCGGCCAGGCCGAGATGTGGTTCGGCGGCGGACGCGGCGCGAGCAACGTCGTCATCGTCCTCATCGGCTCCGGCGTCGGCGCCTGCGTGGTCGTCGACGGGAACCCGTACCGCGGCGCCAGCAGCAGCGCGGGGGAGTGGGGTCACACCACGCTGCGGGTCGGCGGGCGGGTCTGCCGGTGCGGCGCGCGCGGCTGCCTGGAGGCGTACGTCGGCGCTGCGGCGCTGCTCGGCCGCTGGCCGTCCGCGCCCGAGGGGGTCAGCGAGGAGAGCGCGTTCGCCGCGCTGCTGGCCGCCGCCGACCACGACCCCGGGGCCGCGGCGCTCCTCGCCGAGGCGGCCGAATACCTCGGCGCGGGCATCGCCGACCTGATCAACCTGTTCAACCCGCAGCGCATCGTGATCGGCGGCTGGGCCGGGCTGCTGCTCGGCCCGCGCCTGCTGCCCGAGGTGCGCGAGTTCGCCGCCGCGTACGCCCTGCGCCATCCCTGCGCGCAGACCTCCATCGAGCTCGGCCGGCTCGGCGCCGACGCGGTCACCGTCGGCGCCGCCACCCTCCCGCTGGCCCGCTTCCTCGACGCGGGCGGGGAGCGTGCGCAACGGCAGCCCGCGCCGGAGGGGAACCGGCACCCGCGCAGCGCCCCCGCCATGCCGCGGAACCGGATCGCGCGGGCGGTACGTTGACAGGGCGGTACGTCGCGGGGGCGGTACTCAAGGGGGGCCCGCTTCGGACCTCCGTACCCCCGTATCCCGCGCACGACCCGGCACGCATTTCGTGAGGAGCCCGCTGTGACCCTGCGGCAGCAGATCGTCGGCAACGCCATGCAGATGGCCGTCTGCACCCTGGAACCCGGCCAGACGGTGTACTGCGAGGCGGGCAAGTTCCTGTTCAAGACCGCGAACGTCTCGATGGAGACCCGGCTCGGCGGCCCCGGCGGCGGGCAGCAGGGCGGCGGCATGGGCGGCATGCTGCGGCAGGCGATGGGCACCGCGATGCAGGTCGGCCAGCGGGCGCTGGCCGGCGAGAGCCTGGCCTTCCAGTACTTCACCGCGTCCGGCGGTGAGGGCACGGTCGGCTTCGCGGGCGTGCTGCCCGGCGAGATGCGCGCCCTCGAACTCACCGGCTCCCGCGCCTGGTTCGCCGAGAAGGACGCGTTCGTCGCCGCCGAGGCCACCGTGCGGTTCGGTATCGCCTTCGCCGGCGGCCGGGCGGGCACGAGCGGCGGCGAGGGCTTCGTCCTGGAGAAGTTCACCGGCCACGGCACCGTGATCATCGCCGGGGCCGGCAACTTCATCGACCTCGACCTCGCCGACTTCGGCGGCCGGCTCGACGTGGACACCGGCTGCATCGTCGCCTTCGAGGAGGGCGTCCAGTACGGCGTCCAGCGCGTGGGCGGCCTCAACCGCCAGGGCATCATGAACGCGGTCTTCGGCGGTGAGGGCCTGTCGCTCGCCACCCTGGAGGGCAGCGGCCGGGTGATCCTCCAGTCCCTGACCATCGAGGGCCTGGCGAACGCCTTGAAGAAGGCTCAGGGCGGCGACAAGCAGGGCCCGACGGGCGGGTTGTTCTCGACGCACGCGGGGTGAAGCACGGCCTGTTGAAGGGGGGAACCACGCCGTGCGACACGCGGGGTCGAGCGTGCCGCACGGAGCGCCGGATGGCCGTGGGAATCCGGGGGTCGCTGGGGCTGCGGTAGCCGTTCCACGCGGGGAGATTCCGGGACGCCTGGGTCCTCATGCTCCTCTCATGTCACGGTGCGGTGACAGCTGCCGCCTCCCTGGATGTGACGCACCGTCGCGGCGAGTAGCGTGCATCCCCCGTGCACCACGCAGTGGAGCACGGCCTGCCGCGCATGTCCCTCACCAGGAAGGTGGGCGCACCGCCGTGTACCGCTGGGAGATCACCCGGGCCGCACTGGCCCAGCGGGTTTTCGCCACCATACGCAGCGAGAGCTACGACCAGGCCGCCGCGACCGCCGACACGCTGCTGTCGGCCGGGCTCACCACCCTCGAGATATCCCTCACCACCCCGTTCGCGCTGGAAGCCGTCACCACCCTGGTGCGTGAGGTCGGCGACGACGCCGTGATCGGCGCCGGCACCGTACTGGACGCGGTCTCCGCGCGGATGGCGATCGACGCGGGCGCGCGGTTCCTGCTCTCCCCCAACCTGGACGAGCAGGTGCTGCGCACCGGGCACCGCTACGGGGTCCCGGTCTTCCCCGGCGTCTCCACGCCCACGGAGGCGGTGCACGCGATGGAGCTCGGCGCGGACGCGCTCACCCTCTACCCGGCCACCGCGTACGACCCGAGCTGGGTGGTGGACGTCCGGGCGATCATCCCGCAGGCCGCGATCCTGCCGGTCGGCGGCATCACGCTCCAGGCGGCGCCGGACTGGGTGGCGGCCGGCGCGGTCGCGGTCGGCATGGGCTCGGCGCTGACGGACGGGGACCGCGAGACGGTGACGAAGCGGCTGACCGAGCTGCTGGACCGGCTGACGGACTCGCGCTGAGCCCTCGCCGGCGGGTCGGTCACGGGCCCGGGGCGGGCCGGAGCGGCCCGTGGTGCCTCGTGCGGGTTCCTCCCCGCAAGGGCCGTGTTCGGCGGTGCGGGCCGAGTCCGCCGAGTCGTGGCGAGTGCGCCGCGACCGTCGTGAACCGGGGGAAACGGTGCCGTTTAGACTCGCGGCGGGGGACGCACCCCCGTAAAGGAACCGCACGCCCCCGGAGGACCCCGTGATCGTTGCCGTGCCCGGCTCCAAATCGGTGACCGCTCGCGCCCTGTTCCTGGCGGCGGCAGCCGAGGGGACCACCGTGCTGCGGCGCCCCCTGCTCTCCGACGACACGGACGGCTTCGCGCAGGGCCTGGTGAGCCTCGGGTACGACGTCGAGCGCGCCACGGACGAATGGCGGATCACCGGTCGCCCCGCGGGCCCCGCCAGGCAGGACGCCGAGGTGTACTGCCGGGACGCGGCGACCGCGGCCCGCTTCCTGCCCGCCCTCGCCGCCGCCGGCCACGGCACGTACCGCTTCGACGCGTCACCGCAGATGCGCCGCCGCCCCGTCGCCCCCCTCGCGGAAGCCCTCCGTTCCCTCGGTGTCGACCTCACCCACGAGGAGGCCGAGGGCCACCTCCCCCTCACCGTTGTCGCGCGCGGCGTCAAGGGCGGCTCGATCGACCTGGACGCGAGCCTGTCCTCGCAGTTCCTCACCGCTCTGCTGCTGGCCGGCCCGCTGATGGCCGAGGGACTGCGGATCCGCGTCACCGGCATCGTCTCCGTGCCGTACGTGGAGATCACCCTCGCCATGATGCGCCGCTTCGGTGTCGAGGTCGGCCGGGACGGCGACACCTTCGTCGTACCGCCCGGCGGCTACACCGCCACCGACTACCCGATCGAACCCGACGCCTCCACGGCCAGTTACTTCTTCGCCGCAGCAGCCCTCACGGGTCGCACCGCGACCGTACCGGGCCTCGGCACCGACGCCCTGCAGGGCGACCTCCGCTTCGTGGACGTGCTGCGCCGCATGGGGGCCCACGTCGAGACCACCGCCGAGGCCACGACGGTGACCGGGACCGGCCGCCTGCACGGCCTCACCGTCACCATGCGGGACATCTCCGACACGATGCCGACTCTCGCCGCGATCGCCCCCTTCGCCGACGGCCCGGTCCGTATCGAGGACGTCTACAACACCCGGGTCAAGGAGTGCGACCGTCTCGACGCGTGCGCGGAGAACCTGCGCCGGCAGGGCGTCCGCGTCGAGACCGGCCGTGACTGGATCGAGATCCACCCGGGCACCCCCGCACCGGTGGAGATCGCCTGCCACGGCGACCACCGCATCGCGATGAGCTTCGCGGTGGCGGGCATCCGTACGCCCGGTACCACCTTCGACGACCCCGGGTGCGTGAAGAAGACGTTCCCCGGGTTCCACGAGTTCTTCGCCACGGTGCGTACGGAGTGGGGCGTCTGACGGTTCGTACCTCCGTACCGGCGGGGCGACTCGCCGGGCGGCGACCGCCTGCGAAGAACCGTTTCGCCCGGTTCGCCCCGTCCTAGCCTGGTTCCGTTCACCCATCCCGAACGTGAAAGGGAACCCCCGTGCGCTTCCGTCACACCGTCGCCGCCGTCGCCTGCGCCCTCGCTGCCGCCTTCTCCTTCCCCGGCGCCGCCCAGGCGGCCGAGGGCGAGTTCTCGTACACCTACGTGGACGACAACGGCACCGAGCAGACCGCCGTCCTGACCGACCCGGCCGACCAGCAGTGCATCACCCTTCCGGAGGCCGACGACGCGGAGAACACATACCCCGCCCACTCCCCGAGCAACGACACCGACGCCGCCGCGACCGTCTTCACCGGCCCCGGCTGCACGGGCGACTACTTCACCCTGCGCCCGGCCGGCGGCCACGCCTCCGCCCGCCTGAAGCTGCGCTCGGTCGTCTTCTTCTGAGCGGTCTGCGCACCCTGTGGGTGACCGGGCCTTCCTGGCCGCCTGGCTCGACCACCCCGAGTTCCGCACGACCACATGGCGAACCGGAGCGGGGTCGCGCCGGTCACCAAGGACGCCCGGACCGGTGCCGAGCGCGGCCCCTGCGAGCGGTGGGCGTTCGGCAGTCGTACGAGCGGGTGGAGGCGGCGGTCCCGCGCTACAGGCGGGGGCGGCGCCCCGCCGCCGGGCGAGCCGCCTCGTAGGCCGGACGGGCGTCGCGGGCGGCTGCCCGTGAGGAGACCTCCGCCACCGGGACGTCCCACCAGGCCTCGGGCGCGAGGCCCGGCCGGGAGGGGTCGGTTTCCACGTGGACCGCGGTCGGGCGGGGGGACTGGCGGGCCGCCGAGAGGGCGGCGCGCAGTTCCCTGGCGGTGCGGGCGGTGAAAACCTCCAGGCCGAGGCTGGCCGCGTTCGCCGCGAGGTCGACGGGGAGGGGAGGGCCGGTGAAGGAGCCGTCCGGGGCGCGGTAGCGGTAGGCGGTGGCGAAGCCTTCCGCGCCGACCTGTTCGGAGAGGCCGCCGATCGACGCGTAGCCGTGGTTCTGGACGATGACGACGTTGATCGGGATGTTCTCCTGGACGGCGGTGACGATCTCCGAGGGGAGCATCAGGTACGTGCCGTCGCCGACCAGGGCGAACACCTCGCGGTCGGGCGCGGCGAGCTTCACACCGATCGCAGCGGGGATCTCGTATCCCATGCACGAGTAGCCGTACTCCACGTGGTACTGCTCCGGGTCCCGTGCCCGCCACAGCCTGTGCAGGTCGCCCGGGAGCGAACCGGCCGCGTTGACCAGCACGTCCCGGTCGTGCAGCACGGCGTCGAGCGCGCCGATCACCTCGCCCTGGGAGGGCGGACCGCTTGCGTCACCGGCGAACACCGCCTCGGTACGGGCCCGCCATTCCTCCACCGGATACAGGGACGGCGGGGCGTGGTGGCCCGTCAACTCCCAGGCCAGCGCCTCGATTCCGGACCGCGCGTCACCTGTGAGGGCGAGCCCCGCCATCTTGTGCGCGTCGAACGACGCGATGTTGAGGTTCACGAACCGCGCGTCCGCCGCGAACAGCGATCCGGACGCCGTGGTGAAATCCGTCCACCGCGTGCCGATGCCGAGCACCACGTCCGCGTCCCGCGCCGCCGCGTCCGCCGGCCCCGTACCCGTGTGCCCGACGCCGCCGAGCGCGGCCGGGTGGTCCCACCGCAGCGAGCCCTTCCCCGCCTGTGTCTCGGCGACCGGGATGCCCGTGGCCGACGCCAGCTCCGCGAGCGCTCCCGACGCCTCGGAGTGCCGCACCCCGCCGCCCGCCACGATCAACGGCCGCCGGGCCGCCCGCAGCAGGGCGGCGGCCGAGGCGACGGACGCCGCGTCCGGTACGGGCCGGCGCACCGGCCACACCCGGGTGCGGAACAGCGCGTCCGGCCAGTCGTACGCCTCCGCCTGGACGTCCTGCGGCAGCGCCAGCGTCACCGCGCCGGTGTCGGCGGGGTCGGTGAGCACCCGCATCGCCTGGAGCAGCGAGGCGGGCAGCATCTCCGGGCGCCAGATCCGGTCGAACCAGCGCGACACCGGCCGCAGCGCGTCGTTGACCGTGACGTCGTACGCCCAGGGCACTTCGAGCTGTTGCAGCACCGGATCGGCGGGCCGGGTCGCGAACACGTCCCCGGGGAGCAGGAGTACGGGTACCCGGTTGACGGTGGCCAGCGCGGCGCCGGTCACGAGATTGGTGGCGCCGGGGCCGATGGAGGTGGTGCACGCCATCGCCGAGAGGCGGTGGTTCATCCGCGCGAAGCCGACGGCCGCGTGCACCGTGGCCTGTTCGTTGCGGCCCTGGTGGAACGGCATGGCCGCCGGGCCCGCCTCCAGCAGCGCCTGCCCGACCCCGGCGACATTGCCGTGGCCGAAGATGCCCCACATGCCGGCGATCGCGCGGTGCCGTACGCCGTCGCGCTCGGTGTACTGCGCGGCGAGGAAACGGATGAGGGCCTGGGCGACGGTGAGTCTCATGCGTCGGCCTCCGGGGCGGGCGGGGTCGGGTGCGGCCGGGACGCGTACGGCGGAGCCTCGTACAACGGCAGCCGGGGATCGGGGAGCTGGTCCCGCCAGCTCTCCCGTACCCACGCGTGCGCGGGGTCGTCGCTGATCAGCCACTGCCGCAGCGGCCCCGGGCCGGCCATGACGTTGAGGTAGTACATGTCGTAGCCGGGCGCGGCCATGCTCGGGCCGTGCCAGCCGTCCGGCACCAGCACGGCGTCGCCGGACCGCACTTCGGCCAGCAGGTCGGTCCTTCCGCAGGGGGAGGGGTAGACCCGCTGGTAGCCCAGGGCGGACGGGCCGCCCGCGAACTCGTAGTAGTAGATCTCCTCCAGGCGTGACTCGTGCGGGCCCGGCTCGTCGTGCTTGTGGGGCGGGTACGAGGACCAGTTGCCGCCCGGGGTCAGCACCTCGACCGCGATCAGACGGTCGCAGGCGAAGACGCCGGCCGCCGCGAAGTTGTTGACCTGGCGGCTCGCGCCGCCCGCGCCCCGCAGCTCCACCGGGACGTCGGACGCGGGACCGTACCGGACCGGCAGCCGCCGCGTGCAGCGCGCGCCCGCCAGCGCGAACCGGCCGCCGCCCGCGCTGGACAGCGCCGCGTGGCAGTCGCGCGGCAGGTAGCCGAAGTCGGTGACGGACGAGAAGACGTCGGTGCGGCCGTGCAGGGTGACGGACTCACCGTCGGCCAGCACCGTACAGCCGCCCGCGAGCGGCAGCACGATCCACTCGCTGTCGCCGGTCGCCAACGACCGGGAGGCGCCCGGCGACAGGGTCAGGACGCGCAGGCCCGACCAGCCCCAGCCGGCCGAGGCCGGGTCGATCCACAGGTCGAAGCCGTCCCGGGCGGCGCTCCCGGCGGGCAGGTGGGTCACGATCGGCTCCGCGGTGAGATTTCCGGGCCACGCCGTGGGTCACGTCCCGGCTCGCGTTCCGGGTCACGCGTGGGCTTGTGCTCTGGGCTGTGCTTCTCTTCGTGTTCCGCTGCGTGCGCCGTCTCCTGTTCCGGGTCACGTCCCGGCTCGCGTTCCTGGCTACGCGCCGGATCGCGCTTTGGCCCGTGCGCCGGTTCTCGTTCCGGTCCGCGCCGCTGCTCGTGCTCCGGTCCGCGTACCGGATCGCGTTCCCGCAGCAGCGCGTCGATCTCCACCCGGGTCGGCATCGCGTCCGCGCAGGCGAGCCGTGAGGCGACGAGCGCGCCCGCCGCGTTGGCCGCGCGCAGCACCTCCGGCAGCGGGTCCCCGGCGAGCAGCCCCGCGCACAGCGCGCCCCCGAACGCGTCGCCTGCGCCCAGCCCGTTGACCACCTTCACGGGTACCGGCGGGACGGTGTGCAGCGCATCCCCGGTACGCGCCAGCACGCCTTGCGGCCCCCTCTTGACCACGGCCGTGCGCACCCCGCGCCGCAGTAGCAGTCCGGCCGCAGTCTCCGGGTCCCGGCTGCCCACCGCGACCTCGGCCTCCTCCGCGTTGCCGACGGCGAGCGTGGCGTACGACAGCGCGCGGGCGTACAGCGCGGGTGCCTCCCCGGGGTCCGCCCAGAACCCGGGCCGCCAGTCAAGGTCGAACCAGACCTCGCCGCCCAGGCGTTCGCGTTCCTCCAGCGCGGCGAAGACCGTGGATCTCGTGGGTTCCACGGCGAGCGCGGAACCGGTGATCCACAGTGCACGCGCCGCCCGTACGGCCGCCCGGTCCAGGCCGTCCGGGGTGAGGCACTGGTCGGGCGCGACCGGGCGCCGGTAGAAGTAGATCGGGAAGTCGTCCGGCGGGAACAACTCGCAGAACACCACGGGAGTCTGGAGGCCCGGCACGGTCGCGACCAGGGCGTCGTCCACGCCGAAGCGGCGCAGTGCCGTGCGGATGTAGGCGCCGAAGGGGTCGTCGCCGACGCCGGTCAGCACGGCGGCGCGGAGCCCCAGGCGGGCGGCGGCCACGGCGACGTTCCCCGCGGTGCCGCCCAGAAACTTGGCGAAGGTCGTCACGTCGCCGAGGGGGACGCCGCTCTGTTCGGGGTAGAGGTCGACGCCGACGCGGCCGAGAGTGAGGACGTCGTACGCGGGGTTGCCGGTTGCCTCGGGAGGCTCGTCCGCCCTCAACCGCCGGGCGGGCTGGTTGGTTGTCCCGGCGGGTTCGTCGGTGGTTGCATGTGCGGGCACGTCTGCCCTCGGACGCCGCGCCGGTGGGTTGGTTGTCCCGGAAGGGCCGGTTGCCCCGCCGGGTTCGTCGGGCTGGTTCTCCGCGAAGCTCATCGCACTCCCGCCAGCCACTCCAGGGACGCGCGGACGTCTTCCAGGGGGCCGGTGCCCGGTGGGGGCTCCTGGGCGAGGACGGTGTCCTGTTCCATGACGTACCAGCCGGTGTAGCCCGCGGACTCCAGTGCGGAGACGAGCGCGGTGAGGTCCACGTCGCCCTGGCCGAGGGGGCGGTAGAGGCCGTCGCGTACCGCCGCCGTGTACGCCGTACGCCCGTCCCGCACGGCCGCCGCCGGCGCCGCGGCCACGTCCTTGAGATGGACGTGGGCGACCCGGGAGGCGGCGTGGCGGGCGAGGGCCGCCGGGTCCGTACCGCCGACCAGCAGGTGACCGGTGTCCAGGCAGAGGCCGATACCGCTGCCGTCCAGCACGCGCTCCACCTCGGCGGGGCCCTCCACGACCGTGCCGACGTGCGGGTGCAGGGCGGCCGTCACCCCGAGGGAGGCGGCGAGCGCGGCGATCCCGTCGAGCCGCGCCAGCAGGGTGCGCCATCCGTCCGGGGAGACATCGGGCCGGCCGTCGTAACCGTCCCGCCCGGTCGCCGCGGCCAGTACGAGGGTACCGGCGCCCGCCGCCGTGAACCGGTCGAGCGCGGCCCGCACCTCCGGCAGCGGATCGTGGTCCGGCTCGTGCAGCACCGCCGGTACGAAGCCCCCGACCGCCGTCACCCCGCGTGCGGCGAGCAGCGGCCCCGGCAGGAACCCGTCCGGCCCGAACTCACTCGCCGCGATGCCGAGCCCCGACAACTCCTCCAGCACCCGGTCCGGCCGCATCTGGTACCCCCACCCCGGCACCTCGCACACCCCCCAGGAAATCGGCGCCCCAGCGATGCGCACGCGCGGTACGAGACCGGTCGTGCCCGTGTCCGGGCCCACGCGGTCACCCGCGGTCGCGCGCCGGTCCGCGCTCACGCCGGCACCCCTTTCACACCGCCCACGGCGTCCGCGTACGTTCGCGCCGCGGACTCGACTTCCGCCACCGCCACCGGGCGGCCCTCGCGCCGGGAGGTCTCGCAGGCCTCGGCCACCAGGAGGGCCCGCAGCGCTTCACGCCCCTCGCAGGGGTTGGGCTCGGTGCCGCGTGCGACGTGCAGGAAGGTGGCCAGTTCGGCCCGGTACGCGGAGGCGAACCGTTCCAGGAACCCGGGCCAGGGGGAGAGCCGCCGGGCCGTGGCCGGTTCGGCGTACGGGTCCCGCTCGGCCGGCGCACCGGGGGCCTCGGCCGGACGCAGCGGCGTGCGCGGGCCGAGGCCGACCGCGAACTGGTCCTCCGTACCGGCCAGTTCCATGCGGACGTCGTAGCCCGCGGCGTGGTAGCGGGTGGCGGTCGAGGTGGCCAGGATGCCGTCCTCCAGGGTGAGGACCACGGCGGCGGTGTCGGCGTCGCCCGCGGCGCGGAAGAAGTCCGCACCGACGTTGGTGCCGATCGCGTAGACCTCGGTGATCTCGCGGCCGGTGATCCAGCGCAGGAGGTCGAAGTCGTGGATCAGGCAGTCGCGGTAGAGGCCGCCGGACAGGGGGACGTAGGCAGCGGGGGGCGGGGACGGGTCGGAGCTGACCGTGCGGACGGTGTGGAGACGGCCGAGGCGGCCGGCCCGCAGGGCGGCGCGGGCCGCGCGGTAGCCCGGGTCGAAGCGGCGCTGGAAGCCGATCTGGAGGACCGCTCCGGCCGCTTCCACCACCGCGAGGGCGGCGATCGTACCCGCCAGGTCGAGCGCGAGCGGCTTCTCGCAGAAGGCGGGCAGGCCCGCCTGCGCGGCCTTCGCGATGAGCCCCGCGTGCGCGGCCGTGGCGGATGCGATCACCAGGGCGTCGAGCCGGCTGTCGAAGAGCGCGTCCACCGAGAGCGCGCTCGCGCCGTGCGCCGCCGCCACCTCGCGGGCCCGCAGCGGATCCGCGTCGGCGACCATCAGTTCGCCGACGTCCGGGTGCTTCGCCAGCGTCGCGGCGTGGAAGGCACCGATCCGCCCGGCGCCGACAAGTCCGATCCGCATACCGATCCGCATATCTGCTCCTGCCCCTTCGGAAGAGGAGACGTGACGGCCGCGCGCCCTCCCAACCTCCCGCGCGGCCCGGCCCCATGTCAACGTATTGTCCGGACATAAGGACTTCCGGTCATGATGCCGGGCCGATACGCTCCCCCCCCGTGCCCAAGCACGAGCCCCCGCGCGAGCCCGCGCGTCTGCGGCTCGCCGTCGACCGCGCGAGCCCGGTACCGCTCTACTTCCAGCTCGCCCGGCAGTTGGAAGCGGCCATCGAGGACGGCGTGCTCACCCCGGGCAGCCTGCTCGGCAACGAGATCGAGCTGGCCGCCCGGCTCGGCCTGTCCCGGCCCACCGTCCGGCAGGCCATCCAGTGCCTGGTCGACAAGGGCATGCTGGTCCGCCGCCGCGGGGTCGGCACCCAGGTGGTGCACAGCACGGTGGCCCGCCCCCTCGCGCTCAGCAGCCTGTACGACGACCTGCTCGCCGCAGGCCTGCACCCCACCACGCGGGTGCTGCACAACACCCGCGGGCACGCCCCCGCCGAGGTCGCGGCAGCGCTGGACCTGTCCGAGTCCGAGCAGGTCACCGTCGTGCGCAGGCTGCGCCTGACCGGCGGCGAACCGGTGGCGTACCTGTGCAACTACCTGCCGTGCGACCTGCTGGACCTGCCCGACCGAGAACTGGAGGCCACCGGGCTGTACGCGCTGATGCGGCTCCGCGGCATCACGCTGCACAGCGCGCAGCAGACCGTCGGCGCCCGCACCGCCACCGACGAGGAGTGCGGGCTGCTCGGGGAACCGCCGGGTGCCGCGCTGCTGACGATGGAGCGCACCACGTACGACGACCGGGGGCGGCCGGTCGAGTTCGGCAGCCATGTGTACCGGGCTTCCCGGTACACCTTCGAGTTCCGGCTGCTGGTCCGCGCGTGAGGCGGTGCCCGGGGGCCCTGCGCCGGCCCTCGCGCAGGGCCGCCCACAGCCCGTACGCCCCTGCCCGAGGCCCGCGGGTCAGCGCTCCGTACCCCTTGACGGATACTTGGGCCGCCGGGATGGTCGCTCGCAGCACCTCGTTGCACATCATCCCCGGCCGCACCAGAGACAGCACGGAAAGGCAGGGCCAGGTGGCGAAGGCAAGGGCGGGAAGGGCGGGGTCGCACACCCCGGCGGGGTCCACCCCCGTGGGGTCCTCCACCCCGAGACGTGTGCTCGGCGCGCTGCTGGCGGCGGTGCTCGGCGCGGTCTGCCTGGCGGGCTGCAGCAGCACCGGCGGCAAGCGCGCGGAGGACCGGGCGAAGCGGCTCGCGGCGAACGGCTCGGCCGTGAACACCCCGCACTGGACCTTCGCGATGGTCACGCACTCCGGGGCCGGCGACACCTTCTGGGACATCGTGCAGAGCGGCGCCAAGCAGGCCGCGGCCAAGGACAACGTCAGGTTCCTGTACTCCAGCAGCGACCAGGGCAACGAGCAGGCGCAACTCGTGCAGGCCGCCATCGACCAGCACGTCGACGGCCTGATCGTCACCCTCGCCAAGCCCGACGCCGTGAAGGCCGCCGTCACCCGCGCCGTGAAGGCCGGCATCCCGGTGATCACCATCAACTCGGGGTCCGCGCAGTCCAAGGAGTTCGGCGCGCTCAGCCACATAGGCCAGGACGAGTCGATCGCCGGCAAGGCGGTCGGCGACGAGCTGAACACCCGCGGCCGGAAGCACGCGCTGTGCGTGCTGCACGAGCAGGGCAACGTCGGCCACGAGCAGCGCTGCGCGGGGGCGAAGGACACCTTCTCCGGCCGGATGGACAACCTCTATGTCAACGGCACCAACATGCCGGACGTGGAGTCCGCGATCCAGGCCAAGCTCCAGTCCGACCGGTCCATCGACTCGGTCGTCACCCTCGGCGCGCCCTTCGCGGCCACCGCCGCGAAGGCCAAGGACCAGTCCGGCTCCGGCGCGGAGATCGACACCTTCGACCTCAACGCGCAGGTCGCGACCGCCCTCAAGGACGGCACGATCGGCTTCGCGGTGGACCAGCAGCCCTACCTCCAGGGGTACGAGGCGATCGACCTGCTGTGGCTCCAGCGCTACAACGGCGACGCCCTCGGCGGCGGACAGCCCGTCCTCACCGGCCCGCAGATCGTCACCGAGGAAGACGCGGACGCGCTGCTGTCGTACACCAAGCGAGGTACCCGGTGAGCGTCGCGCGTGAGGCCGGCGGGCCGCGGATCCATACGGATGGCGCGCTTTTGTGCCGAGCGGGCGGAGAAGCGAACGGAGCACTGGTGAGCGTCGCGCGTGAGGCCGGCGGGCCGCGGATCAATACGGATGGCGCGCTTTTGTGCCGAGCGGGCGGAGAAGCGAACGGAACAGGGGAGTGAGCCCGGTGGAGACCCTCGTCAGTCCGGTGGACGACGAGCGGCTGGCGCCGCGGTCGGTGGCGCGGCTGCTGCTCGGGCGGCCCGAACTGGGCGCGGTGGTCGGCGCCGCGGCCGTCTTCGTCTTCTTCTCGGTCGCCGCCGAAGCGTTCCTGCGCGCCTCCAGCCTGGGTACCGTGCTGTACGCGTCCTCGACGATCGGGATCATGGCGGTGCCGGTGGCGCTGCTGATGATCGGCGGCGAGTTCGACCTGTCGGCCGGGGTGATGGTGACCAGTTCCGCGCTGGTCTCGTCCATGGTCAGCTACCAGTTCACCGCGAACAACTGGGTCGGCGTGGGGGTGTCGCTGCTGGCCACGCTCGCGCTCGGCGCGTTCAACGGGATCATGCTGGTGCGCACCGGACTGCCCAGCTTCATCATCACGCTGGGCACCTTCCTGATGCTCACCGGCCTCAACCTGGGCCTGACCAAGCTGATCAGCGGCACCGTGTCCACCAAGTCGATCGGGGACATGGAAGGCTTCCCGACCGCCCGGGACGTCTTCGCCTCGCACTGGACGATCGGCTCGGTCAACCTCCAGGTCACCATCCTGTGGTGGATCGGACTGGTCGCGGTGGCCACCTGGGTGCTGCTGCGCACCCGGGCCGGCAACTGGATCTTCGCGGCCGGCGGCAACGCGGACGCGGCCCGCGCGGTCGGCGTCCCGGTGGCCCGTACCAAGGTCGGCCTCTACATGGCGGTAGCGTTCTGCGCCTGGATCTCCGGGCAGCACCTGCTCTTCTCGTTCGACGTGGTGCAGTCCGGCGAGGGCGTCGGCAACGAGTTCCTCTACATCATCGCGGCCGTCATCGGCGGCTGCCTGATGACCGGCGGCTACGGCAGCGCGATCGGCTCGGCGGTCGGTGCGATCATCTTCGGCATGACCAGCAAGGGCATCGTGTACGCGCAGTGGAACCCGGACTGGTTCAAGTTCTTCCTCGGGGCGATGCTGCTGCTCGCCACCCTGCTCAACGCCTGGGTCCGCCGACGGGCGGAGGCCACCGCATGACCACGACGACGCACAGCCCGCTGATCGAGCTGACCGGCGTCGCCAAGTCGTACGGGAACGTGCGGGCGCTGCGGGACGTCTCGCTGGAAGTGCACGCCGGAGAGATCACCTGCGTCCTGGGCGACAACGGGGCGGGCAAGTCCACCCTGATCAAGATCATCGCGGGGCTGCATCCGCATGACGCGGGCTCGTACGCGGTCGACGGCGCGGAGGTACGCCACGCCTCGCCGCGCGAGGCGCTGGACCTCGGCATCGCCACCGTCTACCAGGACCTGGCCGTGGTGCCGCTGATGCCGGTCTGGCGGAACTTCTTCCTCGGCTCGGAACCGGTCAAGGGCCGCGGGCCGCTGCGCCGCCTCGACGTCGTCGGCATGCGCGCCACCACGCGTGAGGCGCTGCTGCGGATGGGCATCGACCTGCGGGACGTGGACCAGCCCATCGGCACCCTGTCCGGCGGCGAACGGCAGTGCGTGGCCATCGCGCGAGCCGTGCACTTCGGTGCCAAGGTGCTGGTCCTGGACGAACCGACCGCCGCGCTCGGCGTCAAGCAGTCCGGGGTGGTCCTCAAGTACGTGGCCGCGGCCCGGGACGCGGGGCTCGGCGTGGTGCTGATCACCCACAACCCGCACCACGCCTACCTGGTCGGTGACCGTTTCGTCCTGCTCAAGCGCGGCGCGATGGCGGGCAGCCACCTGAAGAAGGACATTACGCTGGACGCGCTGACCCGGGAGATGGCCGGGGGCAGCGAACTGGACGAACTGACCCACGAGCTGAGCCGCACCCCGGCGGACGCCGGACCGGCGGCCGCCCCCGACCCGGAGACCAGCGCTTGAGTGCCAATCGTGAACGTGTGTACCGCGGCGGTGCCGCTCGGGCCACGGTGTGGCGGAACGTCGGCGGCGCCGACCGCCGGGAGCGACGCTCGCACCTGACCGCGCCCCGCGTGCCCACCGTGGGCATCGACATCGGCGGCACCAAGGTGATGGCCGGCGTGGTGGACGCGGACGGCGTGATCCTGGAGCAACTGCGCACCGAGACCCCGGACAAGTCCAAGAGCCCCAAGGTGGTCGAGGACACCATCGTGGAACTGGTCCTCGACCTGTCCGAGCGGCACGACGTGCACGCGGTCGGCATCGGCGCCGCGGGCTGGGTGGACGCCGACCGCTCCCGGGTGCTGTTCGCGCCGCATCTGGCCTGGCGCGACGAACCGCTGCGGGAGCGGCTCGCCGAACGCCTGCTGGTCCCGGTCATGGTCGACAACGACGCCAACACCGCCGCGTGGGCCGAGTGGCGGTTCGGCGCCGCCCGCGGCGAACCCGACCTGGTGATGATCACCCTCGGCACCGGCATCGGCGGCGCGATCCTGGAGGACGGTCGGGTCAAGCGCGGCCGGTACGGGGTCGCGGGCGAGTTCGGCCACATGCAGGTGGTCCCCGGCGGCCACCGCTGCCCGTGCGGCAACCGCGGCTGCTGGGAGCAGTACAGCTCAGGGAACGCCCTGGTCAGGGAGGCCCGCGAACTGGCCGCCGCCGACTCCCCGGTGGCGCACGGGATCATCGACCGGGTCGGCGGCACCATACAGGACATCACCGGGCCGCTGATCACCGAACTGGCCCGGCAGGGCGACGCGATGTGCGTGGAGCTCTTCCAGGACATCGGCCAGTGGCTGGGCGTGGGCATCGCCAACCTCGCCGCCGCCCTCGACCCGTCCTGCTTCGTCATCGGCGGTGGCGTCAGCGCCGCCGACGATCTGCTGATCACCCCGGCCCGGGACGCCTTCCGGCGCACCCTCACCGGCCGCGGCTACCGGCCCGAGGCACGGATCGTCAAGGCCGAGCTGGGACCGGAGGCCGGCATGGTCGGCGCCGCGGACCTGGCCCGGCTGGTCGCCCGCCGGTTCCGCCGCGCCAACCGGCGCCGCGTCGAGCGGTACGAGCGCTACGGGCGGGTCTACGGACGCCAGGCGGCCGACTCATGACGACGACCCCCGAACAGCGGCACGCCGGCGAGTCCCCCGAACCAGCGGAGCGGACCGACCAGACCGCCACCACGTCTGCCGGCTCCCCTCCCGCCGAAACCCACGACGCCCTGACCGCCACCTCGCTGCCGCCCAGGGAGCTGCCGCGGTGGGTCCGCTGGACCGTCGTACCGCTGCTGATCCTCGTGCCGCTCGGCTATGTGATCATCTCCGCCCAGCAGAGCCGGGTCAGCGGGGAGGACAAGCAGCAGGAGGCCGCGGCGAAACACCTCAAATGGAGGGTCCCCAGCCAGCTCAGGCGGCACATCTACCAGGTGCCGATCCCCGACGGCACGGTCGACGACGGCTACCTGGAGACCAACTCCTGGGACACCAGCCGCCTCTACGTGCAGTTCACCACCAGCGCGGGCGGTCTGGACACCTTCCTCGCCCAGGTGGGCACCAGCCGCTCGGCCCTGGTGGCGGGCGAGGACGCCATCGCGCCCGCCCAGGCCAGGACGGTCGGCTGGAGCTTCCCCGCGGACCGCCCGTGGTCCGGTGTCTCCCTCCACCAGGTGGGCGACAAACCCGACCACGACATCATCGTGGACCTCAAGAACCCCGATGTCCCCACGGTGTACGTGGTCTCCACCATCAACTTCCAGCATCGCTTCGGGGGCGGGTGACCCGGCCGCCGGGTTCACCCGTTAGCGTGAAGCGATGAGCGAGGCGACCGAGGAGACCGCGGACGCGTACAAGGCGTACGGCGCGGCGTTTGGTGACACGTACGAGAAGGAGTACGGCGCGGCGTACGCCGAGGACTCGTACCACGACGACTCGTACGACGACGAGGCGCGTGCTGACGAGGCGCGTGCTGACGAGCCGCGGGGTGACGAGCCGCGGGGTGACGAGGCACGCGGCGAAGGGCCGTTCGCCGGTCCGGCGTTCGACGACACGTTCGACGACGGTGACCTGCTGCCACCGCCGTTGCAGTACCGTTTCGACGGCCCCGAGGAGGCCCCGGTCCTGGTCCTGGGCCCGGCGCTCGGCACCACCTGGCACATGTGGGACCGGCAGTTGCCGGTGCTCAGCGGCGCGTGGCGCGTGCTGCGCTACGAACTGCCCGGCCACGGCGGCGCGCCCGCCGACCCGGCGTCCTCGGTGGACGACCTGGCCCGGCGGCTGCTCGCGGTGCTGGACGACGAGGGCATCGACACCTTCGGCTACGCGGGTTGCGGGCTCGGCGCGGCCGTCGGCGCCCGGCTCGCGCTGCTGCGGCCCGACCGGGTGGCCGCGCTCGCCCTGGTGTCGGCCGCCGCCCGGTACGCCACCGCCGACACCTGGCGGCAGCGCGGTGTCGTGGTCCGCGCGAGCGGCCTGGACAACACCGCCCGCGCCACACCGGAGCGCTGGTTCACCGGCGCCTTCCGCGCCACCCAGCCCGCGATCACCGACTGGGCCGTGCAGATGGTGCGCACCACCGACACCGCCTGCTACGTCGCCGCCTGCGAGGCGCTGGCCGCCTTCGACATCCGCGACGCGCTCGGCAGCATCACGGTGCCCACGCTGGTCGTCGCGGGCGCCGACGACACCGAGACCCCGCCCGCCGACGCCCGGCTGCTGGTGGCCGGCATCCCCGACGCGCGCCTGGCGGTCGTACCCGCGACCGGTCACCTCGCGCCGGTCGAGGAACCGGCCGCCGTCGGCGACCTGCTGGCCCGGCACTTCGAGAGCGCCTGGGCCGAACGCGCCCCCGCCTCCGCGCCGTTCGCGCCCGCCCCGCCGGCCGTGCCGCCGCGTGTCCCCGCACCCCCGGCGGCGCGTCCCGCGCCCGACGCCTACCAGGAGGGGATGCGGATACGCCGTGAGCTGACCGGCGACGCCGAGGTCGAGGCGGCCCTGGCCCGCGCCGAGGGATTCGGCGGCGGCTTCGACGCCTTCGCCACCCGTTACGCCTGGGGTGAGATATGGTCCCGGCCCGGCCTGGACCGGCGCACCCGCAGCCTCGTCACGCTCACCGCGCTGACCGCCCTCGGCCACCTCGGCGACCTGGCCGACCACACCCGGGCCGCGCTGCGCAACGGAGTGGCCCCTGCCGAGATCGAGGAGGTCCTGCTGCACACCGCCGTGTACTGCGGCCTGCCCGCCGCCCGGGCCGCCCTCGACGCCGCGCGCGCCGTGATCCAGGAGGAGACCGGGCAGGGTGCGCGGTAGCAAGATGGGTGCCATGAAGCTGACCAAGAAACTGCATTCCTGCGTACGGCTGGAGAAGGACGGGCGCACGCTCGTCATCGACCCGGGTGTCTTCAGCGAACCGGACGCGGCGGTGGGCGCCGACGTCATCCTCGTCACCCACGAACACGCCGACCACTTCAGCGAGGACCGGCTGCGCACCGGCCTGGAGTCCAACCCCGGGGCCGAGCTGTGGACGCTGGCCGCCGTCGCCGAGCAGGTCTCCGCCGCGTTCCCCGGGCGGGTGCACACGGTCGGGCACGGCGACGCCTTCACCGCCGCGGGCTTCGACGTCCAGGTGCACGGCGAGCTGCACGCCGTGATCCACCCCGACCTCCCGCCGATCACCAACGTCGGCTACCTGGTCGACGGTTCGGTCTTCCACCCCGGCGACGCGCTCACCGTGCCGGACCACGAGGTCGACACCCTGCTGCTGCCTGTGCACGCGCCGTGGAACAAGATCTCCGAGGTCATCGACTACGTCCGCGAGGTCAAGCCGCGTCGCGCCGTCGACATCCACGACGTCCTCCTCGCCGACCTGGCCCGGCCCGTCTACGACATGATGATCGGCAACCTCAGCGGTGCGGACCACCTCCGGTTCGCCTCCGGGGAGGGCACGGAGGCGTAACGCACGGCGCGGGAGGCGGCGCGGGAGCGCTGCGGGACGCCGGCCGCGGCGACCGGGCCGGGCCGGTTGTCCGACCCAGCCGTTAGGTTGTCGGGTATGCGCATCGCGACCTGGAACATCAACTCGATCACCGCCCGCCTGCCGCGGCTGCTGGCCTGGCTGGAGAGCAGTGGCCCGGACGTCCTGTGCGTCCAGGAGACCAAGTGCACCGCCGAGCAGTTCCCGCACGCCGAGCTGAGCGAGCTGGGGTACGAGGCCGCGGTCCACGCCGACGGCCGGTGGAACGGGGTGGCGGTGGTCTCCCGGGTCGGCCTGGCGGACGTGGTCCGCGGCCTGCCCGGCGGCCCGCGGTACGAGGGCGTCGAGGAACCCCGCGCCGTCTCCGCGACCTGCGGCCCGGTCCGCGTCTGGTCGGTGTACGTGCCCAACGGCCGCGAGGTCGAGCACGCGCACTACGCGTACAAACTGGCCTGGTTCGAGGCGCTGCAGGCCGCGGTGGCGGGGGACGCCGCGGGCCCGCGCCCCTTCGCCGTGCTCGGCGACTACAACGTGGCGCCGGCCGACCAGGACGTGTGGGACCCCGCGTTCTTCGAGGGCCAGACCCATGTCACCCCCGCCGAGCGGGCCGCCCTCGCCGCGCTGCGGGAGACCGGCCTGAGCGACATCGTGCCGCGCCCCCTGAAGTACGACCGGCCGTACACGTACTGGGACTACCGCCAGCTCTGCTTTCCCAAGAACCGCGGCATGCGCATCGACCTGGTCTACGGCAACGAGGCGTTCGCCAAGGCCGTCGGCGACGCGTACGTGGACCGGGAGGAGCGCAAGGGCAAGGGCGCCTCGGACCACGCCCCGGTCGTGGTGGACCTGGACGTCGCTCCCTGACCCGGGGGAACGCGGGAGGCGAGGACTGAGCAGGACGGTGCGTGACGGGCCGGGCGGCCCGTCGTCACCACGGCGGGGGACGGCCACGGGCGTGTCAGCACCCGATCGCCCGGAAGGGGCCGCCGCCGGTGCATGATGGCACCACGGAGATCCGTATCCGACACCCTGACGCACCCTCACCCACCAGCTGGTACCGGAGGCAGACGTGGACTCCCTGCAGCAGCTACCGAACATCGGGGCGGTGCTCGCCGAGCGCCTGCGCCGCGCGGGCGTCGGTGACGCGGGCGAACTGCGGCGCCTGGGTTCCGGCCGTGCCTTCGAGAAGATCCGCCCCGAACTGCCCGAGGACGCGCGCACCCACACCCTGCTGGCCCTGGAGGGCGCGCTGCGCGGCATGCGGTGGACGGCGATCCCGCAGACCGAGCGCGACACGCTCGTCAACCGGGTGCTGGGCTGACCGGGGCCGGGCGGTCGGAACGGACAGGGGCGGCCCGGTGGAACCACTCATCGTGCTCAGCGGAGTCAACAAGCACTTCGGGCAGGCGCACGTCCTCAAGGACATCGACCTGACCGTCGGCCGCGGCGAGGTCGTGGTGATCGTCGGCCCGTCCGGCTCCGGAAAGTCCACCCTGTGCCGGGCCGTCAACCGCCTGGAACCCGTGGAGTCCGGCACCATCACCATCGACGGACATCCGCTGCCCGCCGAGGGCCGCGCGCTCGCCCGGCTGCGCGCCGACGTCGGCATGGTCTTCCAGTCCTTCAACCTCTTCTCCCACCGCACGGTGCTGGACAACGTGGCGCTCGCCCCGGTCAAGGTCCGCGGCCGGTCCCGGGCGGAGGCCGAGCGGCGGGCCCGGGAACTGCTGGAGCGGGTCGGTGTGGCCGGGCAGGCCGACAAGTTCCCGGCGCAGCTCTCCGGCGGCCAGCAGCAGCGGGTCGCGATCGCCCGCGCGCTGGCGATGAGCCCCAAGGCGATGCTCTTCGACGAGCCCACCTCGGCCCTCGACCCCGAGATGATCAACGAGGTGCTGGACGTGATGAAACAGCTCGCCGAGGAGGGCATGACCATGGTCGTGGTCACCCACGAGATGGGTTTCGCCCGATCCGCCGCGGACCGGGTGGTCTTCATGGCCGACGGCCGGATCGTCGAGGACCGGGCACCCGGCGAGTTCTTCACCGCTCCCCGGAGCGAACGCGCCCGGGACTTCCTCTCCAAGATCCTCCACCACTGAGCGGGCCCATGCCACGCAACCGCCGGTACGCGGCCACCCCGTCCGTCAGGGCAACCGCCCTGCCCGCCGTCCTGCTCGGTGCCGTCCTGCTCACCGCCGCCCTGACCGGCTGCGGCAGACAGGGCAGCCCGCCCGCCAAGGGCCCCCGCCCCGCCGACCTGCCCGGCTACCGGGTGGACCACGCGTTCTCGCTGCCCGCCTCCGCCACCTGGTCCGCCGCGCACCGCCGCGGCAAGGTCGTCGTCGGCGTCAAGGACGACCAGCCCTATCTCGGCGAACGCGACCCGGCCACCGGCAGGTACTCCGGCTTCGACATCGAGATCGCCAGGATGACGGCCGCCTCGCTCGGCTTCGCCGCCGACCGCATCCAGTACCGGGCGATCGCCTCGGCCAACCGCGAGACCGCCCTGGCCAACGGCCAGATCGACTACTACGTGGGCACATACACCATCAACGACCGCCGCAAGAAGCAGGTCGGCTTCGCGGGACCGTACTACCTGGCCGGGCAGGACCTGCTGGTGCGCCGCAACGAGCACGGCATCCGGGGACCGGCCGACCTGAAGGGGAAGAAGGTCTGCTCGGCGGCCGGATCGAGCTCGATCCAGCGCATCGGGTCGGACTACCCGGACGCCACGCCCGTCACCTACGACACCTACTCGGTGTGTGTGGACAACCTGCTCACGTACCAGGTCGACGCGGTCACCACCGACGACTCGATCCTGCTGGGATACGCGGCCAAGGCGCCCGGCGAGATGAAGGTGGTCGGCCGGCCGTTCTCGAAGGAGCCGTACGGCGTCGGGCTCCCCAAGGACGACACCGCGCTGCGGTACGCGCTGGACGACGTGATCGTGGCGCACGAGCGCAACGGCGACTGGCGGAAGGCGTACGCGGCGACGCTCGGCCAGTCCGGCAGACCCGCGCCCGCCCCGCCCCCCGTCGACCGCTACTGACCCGGCGCCGCTCCGGTTCCGAACCCGCACCCCCCGCACCCCGAGGCCGCCCGTGAACGTCCTGACCGACAACTTCTCGCTCTACGGCAAGGGCCTGTGGGGCACCGTGCAGCTCACCCTCTACGCGAGCGCGCTGGCGCTGGCGGTCGGCGTGCTGATGGCCGGTTTCCGCGTCTCCCCGGTCAGGGCGCTGCGGGTCTTCGGCACGGCGTGGGTGACGGTGCTGCGCAACACCCCGCTCACCCTGCTCTTCTTCGCGGTGCTGCTCGGGCTGCCGCGGTTCGGGGTGGTGCTGCCGTTCACGGTCTTCGCGGTGCTCGCGCTCGGCGCGTACACCTCGGCGTTCGTCTGCGAGGCGGTGAGGGCCGGGATCAACACGGTGCCGCTCGGCCAGGGTGAGGCGGCCCGCAGTCTCGGCATGACGTTCGCCCAGACCCTCGGTCTGGTGGTGCTGCCGCAGGCCACCCGCTCGGTGATCTCGCCGATCGGCTCCACCCTGATCGCCCTCGCCAAGAACTCCGCGATTGCCGGCTCCTTCTCGGTCACCGAACTGCTGGGCACGTACAAACCGCTGAGCGAGCAGGGCTACAGCATCGTGTGGACCTTCGTGTGGATCGCGGCCGGTTATCTGATCGTCACCCTGGCCATCAGCGCGGTCTTCCACGTGCTGGAGCGGAAGCTGAAGGTGGCCCGATGAGCGCCGGCAGCGCGCTGTACGACATCCCGGGGCCGCGGGCGCTGGCCCGGCACCGGCGCTGGGCGCGGCTCACCACCGCGCTGCTGGCGCTGCTGGTCGCGTACCTCGGGTACCGGCTCGTGCACACCGGACAGTTCTCGGCCGTGAAGTGGCGGCCGTTCGAGTACGAGGGCATCCAGCGGCTGCTGCTCACCGGGCTCGGCAACACGCTCAAGGCGTTCGGCTGGGCGGCGGTGCTCTCGCTCGCCTTCGGCGCGGTGTTCGCCGCCGGACGGCTCTCCGACCACCGGCCGGTGCGCTGGGCGAGCACGCTGGTGGTCGAGTTCTTCCGGGCCATGCCGCTGCTGGTGATGATCTTCTTCGTGTTCGTCGCGCTGAAGCTGGCACCGCTGACGGCCCTGGTCACCGGCCTGACGCTGTACAACGGCTCGGTGCTCGCCGAGGTCTTCCGGTCCGGTGTCAACGCGGTGCCGCGCGGCCAGCGCGAGGCCGGGTACGCGCTCGGCATGCGCAAGACGCAGGTCGTGACGTACGTGCTGGTGCCGCAGGCGGCCCGGGCGATGCTGCCGGCGATCGTCAGCCAGTTGGTGGTGGCGCTCAAGGACACCTCGCTGGGCTTCCTGATCACGTACCAGGAGTTTCTGTACGCGGGCAAGCTGATCGCCACCGACCTCGACTACGGCCTGCCGTTCATCCCGGTGGTGATGGTGATCGCGCCGGTCTACATCGGCATGTGCGTGGCGCTGTCCTGGTTCGCCGGCCGGCTCGCCCGGCAGGAGCGGCGCAGCCCCAAGGTGAGGGGCACTCCGGTCACGGTCGCGCCGCCGCGGGAGATATGAGGGGGTGGGAGAGCCGGGGCACACCGCGGTAGGTCCGGGCCGCGGGAGAGTCGGCCACGCCCCTGGAGATCCGGCCGGGCGCCCCGCTTGCCCGGCCCGGCCTGCCCGCCCCGCCCTGCCCGCCGTGTTTGTCCCCGCCCGCCTGGCCTGCTTGTCCCCACCCGCCCGCCCCGCCGTGTTTGTCCCCGCCCACCCGCTCTGCTTGCCCCCGCCCACCCGCCCTGTTTGTCCCGACCGCGCCCGGGCACCCGCACGGAGGAGAAGGGAATCCCATGACCCGATCCCGTGTCGTGATCGTGGGCGCCGGTTTCGCGGGCTACCAGGCCGCCCGCAGTCTGACCAGGCACCGTGGCCTGCGCGACGAGACCGAGATCGTCCTGATCAACCCGACCGACTACTTCCTCTACCTGCCGCTGCTGCCGCAGGTCGCAGCCGGCATTCTCGAACCGCGCCGGATCACCGTGTCGCTGCTCGGCACCCTGCCACGGGCCCGCCTGATGCTCGGCGAGGTGGACGGCGTCGACCTCGACCGGCGCACGGTGACGTACACCGGGCCCGAGGGGGACCCCGGCGTCCTGTCCTACGACCGGCTGCTGCTCACCGTCGGCAGCGTCAACAAGCTGCTGCCGATCCCCGGCGTCGCCGAGCACGCGCACGGCTTCCGCGGCATCCCGGAGGCGCTGTACCTGCGCGACCACATCATCCGGCAGACAGAGCTGTCCGCCGGTGCCGAGGACCCCGCCGAGCGCGCCGCGCGCATAACCTTCGTGGTCGTCGGCGCCGGCTACACCGGCACCGAGGTGGCCGCCCACGGCAAGCTCCTCACCGACGCCATGGTCAGGCGGCACCCCACGCTGCGGCACGGCCCGCCGCCGCGCTGGCTGCTGCTGGACATCGCCGAGCGCCTGCTGCCCGAGCTCGACCGGCGACTGTCGCGTACCGCCGACCGGGTCCTGCGGCAGCGCGGCATGGACGTACGCACCGGCCACTCGGTGAAGGAGGCCACCCGCGACGGGGTGCTGCTGGACACCGGCGAGCCGGTGCCGACCCGCACCCTGGTGTGGTGTGTCGGTGTACGCCCCGACCCGCTGGTCTCCGCCATCGGGCTGCCGGTCGAGAAGGGCCGCCTGGTGGTCGGCCCGGACCTCGTCGTCCCCGGGCACCCCGATGTGTACGCGGCCGGGGACGCCGCCGCGGTGCCGGACCGGACTCGGCCGGGCTCGTACACCCCCATGACCGCGCAGCACGCCGGCCGGCAGGGCAGGACCGCCGCGCACAACATCGCCGCGTCGTACGGATACGGCGAACCTCGGCCCTACCGGCACCACGACCTCGGGTTCGCGGTGGACCTCGGCGGAGTGAAGGCCGCCGCCAACCCGCTGGGCGTGCCGCTGTCCGGGCCGCCCGCGAACGCCGTCACCCGCGGCTACCACCTGCTGGCGATGCCCGGCAACCGGATCAGGGTCGCCGCCGACTGGCTGCTGGACGCGGTGCTGCCCCGCCAGGCCGTACAGCTCGGCCTGGTCCGTTCCTGGGCGGTGCCGCTGGACACCTCGGCCCCCGAACTGCCGTTGCGCCCGCCGGTCGCGACCGGCGGGCGGCGG
>NZ_DATDBG010000331.1:0-38212 GCF_036524955.1 Streptomyces sp. | reverse complement strand
ATGCTCAGGGTGTCGTCACCGCGCGCGACCTGGTCGAGCAGGCGCGCGCGGAGCCGGTCGGCGCTGGTGCCGAAGGCCGCCTCGTGGGCGTCGGCCAGGAGCTGGACACCGTACGCGTCCGTGACCGGCGCCAGCCGTACGCCGTCGGGCAGCGGGCAGTCCACCGGCAGTGTGCCGGTCTCCGCGACCATCAGCGTCTCCGGCGGTTCCGGCGTGAACCCGGCGGCGAGCAGCCGGTCCCCGAGGTCGGCGGGCCGGTCGTGCGCGTACAGCTTCCACTCGAACTCCCGGTCCGCCCCCTCCGGCGAGGCCAGCCAGCTCACTTGCGCGGCGATCGCCGCGTCCGCGCTCGCCTCGTCCAACTCCGACCACAGCACCCCGGTCCACTCGTGCGCGGCGCCCCCGACCTGCCGCACCACCCCCTCGGCGCGCTCAAGGCGCCCGGAGCCCCCGTCCACCACGGCCCCCCGCCGCAGCTGCCCGTCGAACAACCCCCGCACCCGCACCACGTCCATCCCCGCATTCCAGCACGCCCCCCGGGCAACCTCCACCGAGATTCCCGCCCCGGGCGGAGGGGCGGTTCCCGCTGACGGCCGCGACGGCGCGCGGCCACCCCGGTCCAGCCGGCCGGCCGACCAGGCGGCGCCGAGCCGCCGAGGTGCCGACGGGGTGGAGATGACGCCGGCCCGGCTGGCGCGGGCGGGTCCGCGGAGGGGCGGACGGTGCGCTGGATCGGGGTGGCGGGTCCGGGGAGGGGCGGACGGTGGGCCGGACCGGCTGGCGCGGGCGGTGCCGCGGAGGGGCGGACGGTGGGCCGGACCGGCGGCGGGTCCGCGGAAGGGCGCACTCCATGCTGTTCCCGGACCCCTGTGCAGAATCGATTCTTCAGGGTGTCGTGGCGCCCTGCGGGCTCAGTACGCGGTTGCGCGCGCGCCCCATCATGGCCTCGCGCTCGTCCTCGGTCAGTCCGCCCCACACGCCGTAGGGCTCCCGTACCGCCAAGGCGTGCGTGGCGCACTCCAGGCGGACCGGGCAGCGCATGCAGACCTCCTTGGCGGCGGCCTCGCGGGCGCTGCGGGCGGCACCCCGCTCGCCTTCGGGATGGAAGAACAGCGAACTGTCGACGCCGCGGCAGGCGGCCACGAGTTGCCAGTCCCAGAGGTCGGCGTTGGGGCCCGGAAGGCGGGAGAAGTCTGCCATTGCTCATCCCCTCGAAGGGTGCGTGATGTGCGTGACGGTCGGGAGGCTCGCTCGCCCTCTCGACGGTACATCTACTGTCGGAGTAGATGTAAATATGACTCATCGCCAATCTAGCGGCCATTAGCCCGTACACCAGAAAAGAGCGGCCAAACAGTGCAAAACCCCGTGAACCAGGCATAACACCTGTTCGGCGGCATCCAGCCCATGCCGAGTGGCGTTGCGGCGAACCCTCCCACCCCGAAAAGCTCCCCTCTCACCCGTCTGACCTGCGGCGTGGACGGATCGTATGTACGAGAACACGTAGAGTGCCGATCGAGGCGACCAAACTTCGTAACTCTTTCGGGTGAGGGTCGTTGAGTGTGGCGGAAGTGGTCGGCGGAACACGTGATTCGGGCACCTGCCCGATCCGTCGGCCCCAACGGTGAAGATTCGTACTTCGTACAGCCTGGAGGCACAACGTGACGCGGTTCAGCTGCGGGGGGCGGTCATGACTTCCGTACTCGTCTGCGACGACTCCCCGCTCGCCCGAGAAGCTCTGCGGCGCGCGGTGGCCACCGTGCCCGGCGTCGAGCGCGTAACCACCGCGGCCAACGGCGAGGAGGTGCTGCGGCGGTGGGGTGCCGACCGCTCGGACCTGATCCTGATGGACGTGCGGATGCCGGGCCTCGGCGGCGTCGAGACCGTGCGGCGGCTGCTCTCCGCCGACCCCGGCGCCCGCATCATCATGCTCACCGTCGCGGAGGACCTCGACGGGGTGGCGCTCGCCGTCGCGGCGGGCGCCCGGGGGTACCTGCACAAGGACGCCTCGCGCGCCGAACTGCGGGCCACCGTCACGCAGGCGCTCGCCGACCCCACCTGGCGGCTCGCCCCGCGCCGGCTGCGCTCCGCCGAGATGGGCGCGGCGCCCACCCTCACCGCCCGCGAGATCCAGGTGCTGGAGGGGATGAGCCACGGCCGGTCCAACGCCGAGATCGGCCGCGAACTGTTCCTCTCCGAGGACACCGTCAAGACCCACGCCCGGCGGCTGTTCAAGAAACTCGGCGCGTCGGACCGTGCACACGCGGTGGCACTCGGCTTCCGCTGGGGCCTGGTCCGATAGCCGCGGCCGGCCGCGCGGGCACGCCGCGACCAGCCGTGATCCGCAGCCCGAGCGGGCCCCGACGTGTACGCGCGCGGGCGGCCGTACCGGTGCTTACCCGCGCGAATGCCGCCGAAGCGCCGACGAAGTCGCCCACGAGTCCTCGGTTTCCCGGGGGAGGACGCATGCTTGACGTATGGACTTCCTCGGGGATCGGCGGGGGCCTCACATGGCGGAGATGACAGCGTCGGCTTCGGCCGCTCATAACGCTTCGGTGCAGAAGTACGGTCGCGATGCGGCGGATCGTCCCGTGGCGAGGCACCATGGGTGGATGCGCGACGACGACACCCCGGCCATTGGTGCGCTCGTACGTCGCGCGGTCGACGGCGATCAGCGCGCCACGCACGAGCTGCTCGCGCATGTGCATCCACTCGCCGAGCGGTACTGCCGCACCCGTCTGTCGCGGTTGCCGGGTGACGCGCGGCACTTCGTGGACGACCTCGCACAGGAGGTCTGTCTCGCGGTGCTCTGTGCGCTGCCGCGCTACCGGGATCTCGGGCGGCCGTTCGAGGCGTTCGTCGTCTCCATCGCCGCGCACAAGGTCGCCGACCTGCAGCGTGCCGCCATGCGCGGGCCCGGCTCCACGGCCGTGCCGTCCGACGAGATGCCCGAGAAACCGGACGACTCGCTCGGCCCGGAGGAGCGCGCCCTGCTCAACAGCGACGCGGCCTGGGCGAAGAAGCTGCTCGAACGGCTCCCCGACCACCTGCGGGAACTCGTCCTGCTGCGGGTCGCGGTCGGTCTCAGCGCCGAGGAGACCGGCCAGGTGCTCGGGATGTCGCCGGGGGCGGTACGGGTCGCGCAGCACCGCGCGCTCAGCCGGCTGCGTGCGATCGCGGAGGAGATGTCGGCGGGGGCCCCGTCGGCTCGCGACGCGCGAGGACTGAGCGCGTAGCGTCCGCGGCGGACGGTGTGACACGGCGCCCGGCGGCGTACGGGCGGATGGTCGTACGGGCATACGAACACACGGTTGCCGGTCCGTGACCCACGGTGTCGCACGTCAGAGGAAGGCCGGCGAAGCCACTACCATTGAACAACTCGCCGGGCAAGACCATTCGGGAAGGTGTCATGACGCTGAACGCCGACGGAGTAGCTGAGAAGTTCGCCACGCTCGGACTCACCTACGACGATGTGCTGCTGCTGCCGGGGGCGTCAGAGGTGCTGCCCAGCCAGGTGGACACCTCCTCGCTCATCTCCCGCCACGTGAAGGTGAACATCCCGCTGCTGTCCGCGGCGATGGACAAGGTGACCGAGGCCCGGATGGCCATCGCCATGGCCCGGCAGGGCGGCGTCGGCGTGCTGCACCGCAACCTGTCGATCGAGGACCAGGTCGCCCAGGTGGACCTGGTCAAGCGTTCCGAGTCCGGCATGGTCGGCGACCCGATCACGGTCCGCCCGGACGCCACCCTCGCCGACGCCGACGCGCTGTGCGGCCGGTTCCGGATCAGCGGCGTCCCGGTCACCGACGAGTCGGGCCGTCTGCTCGGCATCGTCACCAACCGCGACATGGCCTTCGAGACCGACCGCTCCCGGCAGGTCCGCGAGGTCATGACCCCGATGCCGCTGGTCACCGGTACGGTCGGCATCTCCGGGGTGGACGCGATGGCGCTGCTGCGCCGCCACAAGATCGAGAAGTTGCCGCTGGTCGACGACGAGGGCCGCCTCAAGGGCCTGATCACCGTCAAGGACTTCGTCAAGGCGGAGCAGTATCCGAACGCGGCGAAGGACGGGGACGGCCGGCTGCTGGTCGGCGCGGCGGTCGGTGCCAGCCCCGAGGCGCTGGAGCGGGCCCAGGCGCTGGTCGCGGCCGGTGTGGACTTCCTCGTCGTGGACACCTCGCACGGCCACAACAGCAACGCGCTGAACTGGATGGCCAAGATCAAGTCGAACGTCCCGGTGGACGTGGTCGGCGGCAACGTCGCCACCCGTGACGGCGCCCGCGCGCTGATCGACGCGGGCGTGGACGGCGTCAAGGTCGGTGTGGGACCGGGCTCGATCTGTACCACCCGGGTCGTGGCCGGCATCGGTGTACCGCAGGTCACCGCGATCCACGAGGCCGCGCAGGCGTGCCTCGACGCGGGCGTCCCGGTCATCGGCGACGGCGGCCTCCAGTACTCCGGCGACATCGGCAAGGCGCTGGCCGCGGGGGCGAGCAGCGTCATGCTCGGCAGCCTGCTGGCCGGCTGCGAGGAATCACCCGGCGAGCTGCTGTTCATCAACGGCAAGCAGTTCAAGTCCTACCGCGGCATGGGCTCGCTCGGCGCGATGCAGTCCCGCGGCCAGGGCCGCTCCTACTCCAAGGACCGCTACTTCCAGGCCGAGGTCGCCACGGACGACAAGCTCGTGCCCGAGGGCGTGGAGGGTCAGGTGCCCTACCGGGGTCCGCTGGCCGCCGTCCTCCACCAGCTCGTCGGCGGCCTGCGCCAGACCATGGGGTACGTGGGCGCGGCGACGGTCGCGGAGATGGAGACCAAGGGCAGGTTCGTGCGGATCACGGCGGCGGGGTTGAAGGAGTCGCACCCGCACGACATCCAGATGACGGTCGAGGCGCCGAACTACCACGGCTGAGCTCTTTCCTTTCCGGGCCCCCTGTCCCGCTCTGTCCGCTCCCGGCGGCGCGTGCGGGATACTGGGGGCGCAAACCCAGGAGAGAGAGGCGCGGGTTGTGACTGAGATCGAGATCGGGCGGGGCAAGCGGGGCCGCAGGGCATACGCGTTCGATGACATCGCCGTGGTGCCGAGCCGGCGGACGCGGGACCCCGAGGAGGTCTCGATCGCGTGGCAGATCGACGCGTACCGCTTCGAGTTGCCGTTCCTCGCGGCGCCGATGGATTCCGTGGTGTCGCCGGAGACGGCGATCCGGATCGGGAACCTGGGCGGGCTGGCGGTGCTGAACCTCGAAGGGCTGTGGACGCGGTACGAGGACCCGGAGCCGCTGCTCGCGGAGATCGCCGAGGTCGACGACTCGCGGGCGACCGCCCGGTTGCAGGAGATCTACGCCGCGCCGGTCCGTGAGGAGCTGATAGGGCAGCGGATCAAGGAGGTGCGGGACGCGGGCGTGGTGACCGCCGCCGCGCTCTCGCCGCAGCGCACCGCGCAGTTCTCCAAGGCCGTGGTGGACGCGGGCGTGGACCTGTTCGTGATCCGGGGCACCACGGTCTCCGCCGAGCACGTGTCGGGCTCGCACGAACCGCTGAACCTGAAGCAGTTCATCTACGAGCTGGACGTGCCGGTCATCGTCGGCGGCTGCGCCACGTACACCGCGGCGCTGCACCTGATGCGGACCGGTGCCGCGGGCGTCCTCGTCGGGTTCGGCGGCGGCGCCGCGCACACCACCCGCAACGTCCTGGGCATCCAGGTGCCGATGGCCACCGCTGTGGCCGATGTGGCCGCGGCCCGCCGCGACTACATGGACGAGTCCGGCGGCCGGTACGTGCACGTCATCGCGGACGGCGGGTTCGGCGCCAGCGGCGACCTGCCGAAGGCGATCGCGTGCGGCGCGGACGCCCTGATGATGGGCTCCCCGCTGGCCCGCGCCACGGACGCGCCGGGCCGCGGGTTCCACTGGGGCATGGAGGCGGTCAACCCCGAGCTTCCGCGCGGCAAGCGGATGAACCTCGGTACGGCCGGGACGACCGAGGAGATCCTGCTCGGCCCGTCCCACGCGCCCGACGGCTCCATGAACTTCTTCGGCGCCCTGCGCCGCTCGATGGCCACCACCGGCTACTCCGACCTCAAGGAGTTCCAGCGCGTCGAGGTGACGGTCTCCCCGACCCACCACCGCTGAGTCCGTCGCCGACCGAGCAGGGGGCCGGTACCGCTTCGCGCGGTACCGGCCCCCGAGCCATGTGCCGGTGCGGTCAGCGCGCGACGCGCCTGGTGATCACGAATCCCTCGACGCCGGCGAGAGCGAGGAAGAAGAACGACGTGACGTCGAAGTCGTGCTTCCACTGGTCGAACACGTCGCCGAAGTGGTCGGTGAGGACCGTGAACCAGGAGATGTCCGCGCCTCCCAGCGCGGCGTAGTGGCTGGCGATCATGGAGAGGCCGACGATCTCACCGAGGAAGACCCCGAGCAGGGAGAGCACGAGGCCGGCGATCGGCAGGACCGGGTTCCGGCCGCCGGCCTTGCCCATCGCGGCACCGATGAGCAGGCCGACGCCGAGGGCGGCGTAGCCGACCTCGGAGTAGGTCCCGTCGTCCTTGGCCATGGCCCGCATGATGCCGGCGTAGGCGAAAACCGCGACGAGCATGACCGCGACGCCCACCACGATGCCGAGCCCCGCGTTGTCCCGCGCGGGCGCGACCGGGGGCGGCGGGTAGGCGGGGCCGTTGAACCCGGCCGGGGCGGGCGCGCCGTACGGAGGCTGCGGCGGCCCGTAGGGCTGCTGGGCGAACGGGTTCTGGCCGGCCGGTGGCTGCTGCGGCGGCGGGTAGTTGGCGCTCATGAAGGGTCCCCCGGGGGCGCAAAAAAGGAATCGCACGAGGTTGCGGCGTGCGAAGGAATGACGCCGGAATCTAGCAGGGGGCACTGACAACCGGACAAGAGTATTCGGGTGCTCGTTACAAGACCACGACAGGCACGCGCCTCACAGTCGCGCCGCCGCGCCCGCGGGTGTCGCGCCGCGGGTGTCCAGGAGGAGTTGGGCCTTGACGGTCAGGCCCTGCAAGTCGTACGTGCGGTGGTGCTGCAGGAGCAGGGTCAGGTCGGCGTCGGCGGCGGCTTCCCAGAGGGAGTCGGCGCGCGGGACGGGACGGTCCAGGACGCGCCACTGCGGCACGAAGGGGTCGTGGTAGCAGAGCTGCGCGCCGAGTTCGATCAGGCGTGCGCCGATCTCGTGGGCGGGGGCGCCCTCCTGGTCGGCGAGGTCGGCCTTGTAGGTGACGCCGAGCAGCAGGACGCGGGCGCCGCGCAGCGACTTGCCGTGTTCGTTGAGGAGGGCGGCGGCGCGCTGGACCACGTAGCGGGGCATGCGGCCGTTGACCTCCTGGGCGAGTTCGACCATGCGCAGGGGGTGGCCGGGGGTACGGGAGCGGCCTGTGGTGAAGGGGGGCGCCGCGTTGGGGTCGAGGGCGACCGCGGGGCCGCCGACGCCGGGGCCGGGCCGGAACGCCTGGAAGCCGAACGGTTTGGTCTCGGCGCACCGGATCACGTCCCACAGGTCCACGCCGAGGTCGTGGAAGTAGACCGCCATCTCGTTGGCGAAGGCGATGTTGACGTGGCGGTAGTTGGTCTCCAGCAGCTTGACCGCCTCGGCCTCGCGCAGTCCGCGGGCCCGTACGATCCGCTCGGTGAAACGGCCGTAGAAGGCGGCGGCGGCCTCCGTACAGGCGGAGGTGCGACCGCCCACCACCTTCGGGGTGTTGGTGAGCCGGTGGTCGCGGTTGCCGGGGTCGAGCCGGCTGGGGGAGTAGGCCAGGTGGAAGTCGCGGCCGGCCAGCAGGCCGCGGGCTTCCAGCAGCGGGCGCAGGAATCCCTCGGTGGTGCCCGGGTAGACGGCCGATTCGAGGACGACGGTGGTGTGCGGGCGCAGGCGGGCGGCGAGCGCGCGGGCCGCGGTGGCGACGGCGGTCAGATCGAGGGCGCGGTCCTCGCCGAGCGGGGTGGGCGCGCAGATCACCGCGGTCCTGACCCGGCCGAGCACCGCGGCGTCGGCGGTGGCCCGGAAGCCGCAGGCGAGCATCCGGCGCAGGTCGGCGGTGGCCAGGGTGCCGGGCGGTACGCGGCCTGCGTTGATCTCGTCGGCGACGGCGGGATCGGGGTCGTAGCCGACGACGCCGATCCCCGCCGCGGCGGCTGCCTGCGCGAGCGGGAGCCCGGTACGGCCGAGTCCGAGTACGGCGAGGTCTGCGGGCATGGGTCCGTCCTTCTCCTGGCGGGCGACGCCTTAAAACAGGCTAACCAGACAAATCACTGATATGACCGCACGGCGCGCCGCCGGGGCCCGCCGGGTTCGGACCGCCCAGGGTGGCCGCCCGCCCGGCGGACGGTCACTATCGAAGAAGGAGCCCCGCGCCGGAACCCCGCCGTCGGGGCTCCCTGAAGCCGGGGCCCGGACCCCGACCGGCAGGCACGGAGGCAGCGATGCGTACGACAAACCTCGGACCCGCGCAGCGAGCCGAAGACCTCGCCGCGATGGCCGAACAGGAACTGGACATCCTGGTGGTCGGCGGCGGCGTGGTCGGCACCGGCACCGCGCTGGACTCCGTCACCCGCGGGCTGACCACCGGGCTCGTCGAGGCCCGCGACTGGGCGTCCGGCACGTCGAGCCGGTCGAGCAAGCTGATCCACGGCGGCCTGCGCTACCTGGAGATGCTGGACTTCGGCCTGGTCCGCGAGGCGCTCAAGGAGCGCGGCCTGCTGCTGCAACGCCTCGCCCCGCACCTGGTCAGGCCGGTTCCGTTCCTCTACCCGTTGCAGCGCAGGGGCTGGGAGCGGCTCTACGCCGGGACCGGCGTGGCGCTGTACGACGCCATGTCCGTCTCCTCCGGGCACGGCCGCGGCCTGCCGGTCCACCGCCACCTCACCCGTAAGCGCGCCCTGCAGAGCGCGCCCTCGCTGCGCAAGGACGCCCTGGTCGGCGCGTTGCAGTACTACGACGCGCAGGTGGACGACGCGCGGCTGGTGATGACCCTGGCACGCACCGCCGCCTCGTACGGGGCGCTGGTCGCCAACCGGACCCGGGTGGTCGGCTTCCTCCGGGAGGGTGAACGCGTCGTCGGTGCCAGGGTGCGGGACGTGGAGGGCGGCGGCGAGTACGAGGTCCGGGCCCGCCAGGTGGTCAACGCGACCGGGGTGTGGACCGACGACACCCAGGCGCTCGTCGGCGAACGGGGGCAGTTCCACGTACGCGCGTCCAAGGGCATCCACCTGGTGGTGCCGAAGGACCGGATTCACTCCAAGAGCGGACTGATCCTGCGCACGGAGAAGAGCGTCCTGTTCGTCATCCCGTGGGGCAGGCACTGGATCATCGGCACCACCGACACCGACTGGGACCTGGACAAGGCCCACCCGGCGGCGTCCAGCGCCGACATCGACTACCTGCTCGAACATGTCAACGCGGTGCTGGTCACCCCGCTGAGCAGGGACGACGTGGAGGGTGTGTACGCCGGGCTGCGCCCCCTGCTGGCCGGTGAGTCGGCCGCCACCAGCAAGCTCTCCCGGGAGCACATGGTGGCGCACACGGCACCGGGCCTGGTCGTGGTGGCCGGCGGCAAGTACACGACGTACCGGGTGATGGCCGAGGACGCGGTGGACGAGGCCGTGCACGGCCTGGACCACTCGGTCGCCGCGTGCTGCACCGAGGAGGTGCCGCTGCTGGGCGCCGAGGGCTACCGCGCGTTGTGGAACGCCCGGGCCCGCATCGCCGCCCGTACCGGACTGCATGTCGCCCGCGTCGAGCATCTGCTGGGCCGGTACGGCTCGCTGGCCGAGGAGGTGCTGGCCCTGATAGAGGAGACGCCCTCGCTGGGCGCGCCGCTGGCCGCCGCCGACGACTACCTGCGCGCCGAGGTGGTCTACGCGGCGACCTCCGAGGGCGCCCGCCATCTGGACGACGTGCTCACCCGCCGGACCCGGATCTCCATCGAGACCTTCGACCGCGGCACCCGCAGCGCCCGCGAGGCCGCCGAGTTGATGGCCCCCGTGCTGGGCTGGGACGAGAAACAGATCGACAACGAGGTCGAGCACTACGAGAAGCGGGTCGAGGCCGAGCGCGAGTCGCAACGTCAGCCCGACGACCAGACCGCGGATGCCGCCCGGCTCGGAGCGCCGGATATCGTGCCCCTCTAGGCGCGGTCAAGCGCGGTTCAGCGCACGGCGCCTGGGCTCGGCAGCGGCGCGGCAGCAGCGCACGCGCGGACGGGGGAGCGGGCGGAGGACGCGAGATGGTCGAACAGGTGGAGGAAGGGCGGTTGGTGGCCGGCCGTTACCGGCTGCTGGAGCGGATCGGCCGCGGCGGCATGGGTACGGTCTGGCGCGCCGAGGACGAACTGCTCGGCCGTCAGGTCGCGGTGAAGAAGCTTCACCCGCCGCAGCCGCACATGCATGACGACGAGTTGGCCACGCTCTTCGAGCGCACCCGGCGCGAGGCCCGCGCCGCGGCCCGGATCAGCCACCCCAACGTCATCGTCGTGCACGACGTGGTGGACGACGCCGGACTGCCCTCCATCGTCATGGAGTACGTGGCTTCGGTGACGCTGAGTGAACGGCTCAAGCAGCAGGGCGCGATGTCGCCGGAGGAGGCGGCCAGGATCGGTCGCGGGATGATCGCCGCGTTGCGCGCCGCCCACCGGGCCGGCGTGCTGCACCGCGACGTGAAACCGGGCAACGTGCTGCTGGGGGACGGGGAGGCCGGCGCGGGCGACTGTTTCCGTTCCGGCGGGCACGGCGGCGACCGGGTGGTGCTCACCGACTTCGGCATCGCCCAGGCGTCCGGCACCTCCACGCTCACCCGTACCGGCGAACTCATCGGCTCCATCGACTTCCTGGCCCCCGAACGCATCCGCGGCGCCCTGCCCGGACCCGAGGCCGACCTGTGGGCGCTGGGCGCCACGCTCTACCAGGCCGTCGAGGGCGAGTCCCCGTTCCGCCGGCCGACCGCGATCGAGACGGCGTACGCCATAGCCGAGGAGCCGCTGCGTCCCCCCGCCCATGCGGGAGCCCTCATCCAGGTGATCTCGGGCCTGCTGGTCAAGGAACCGGAGAAGCGGCTGTCCGCGGCGGAGGCGGAGCGGATGCTGCGTGTCCCGGCGGCCGAGCCGGACACCGCCCTGGTCGAGCAGGGCGGTTTCCCGGCCCGGGGCGGGAGCCGGCCCACCGAGCCCCCGGCCGACGGCACCGACCACCGCGAGGGCGCCCACCGGCCGGGTACGTACCCGCCGGGCGCGCAGCAGCCGGTTCCGTACGGGGCGGGCTCCTACCGGCCCGGTCCGTACGACCCGGGCCCGTACGAACCCGGTCCGTACCCCTCCGGCACCCACCCCCAGCCGCCCCCGTACGCGGGTCACGGCGTGCCGCGCCGCCGCCGTACCGCCCCCTGGATCGCGGGCGCCGTCACCGCCGCCGTGCTGGCCGGCGGGGGAGCCGTCACGGCGGCCCACTTCCGGTCCTCGGACAACGGCGGCACCGACCCCGGGCCCACCGGCGGCCCGGTCACCACCACTGCCCCGCCGCCCACCACGGCCCCCACGCCGCCCGTGACCACACCCCCGCCGCCCCCGGTCCCGGCCGGCTACCACCTGGCGACGCGGTCCGACCGCGACTACTTCGTGCCCGTCCCCGACGACTGGACCGAGAACGTCAAGGACGGCGGTGACGAGGTGAACTACGTCGACCCGACCGGGCTGGTCGGCCTGAAGATCAGCGCGCTGGACTTCGGCAGCACCAACCCGTACCAGCACTGGCTGAACCTGGAACCCGTCACCCGCGGCCAGGTCGACGGCTACCACCGCGAACGCCTCGACCCCACAACGAGGTTCGGCGACCAGGCCGCCATCTGGCAGTTCACCTTCAAGGGCCAGGTACGGGACTACCGCGCGATCGACCTCGGCTTCGGCAAGCCGGGCGGCCGGGAGTACGCGATCTACCTCTCCGCCCCGAAGGCCCAATGGGACATCTACCGCCCGGTGTTCGAGACCGCGGTGGCCGGCTTCCGCCAAACGGCCGGGTGACCAGCCGGGTTACGCCCGCGTCCACCGGTCGGGGATGATGGGGGCCAGGGCCTGCCGTACGGATCGAGCCCGGCAAGATCCACAGGACAGGTTCCACACCGCCAGGACTGCAGAGGGAATCCATGAGCGAGGTCGAAGGTACCGACGGACGCGTGCTCGCCGACCGGTACCGCCTCGGCGGCGTGCTCGGCAAGGGCGGCATGGGCACGGTCTGGCGCGCGGTCGACGAGATCCTGGGCCGTGCGGTCGCCGTCAAGGAGCTGCGCTTCCCGGGCAACGTGGACGACGACGAGAAGCGCCGCCTGATCACCCGTACCCTGCGCGAGGCCAAGGCGACGGCGCGCATCCGCAACACCGGAGCGATCACCGTCTACGACGTGGTCGAGGCGGACGACCGGCCGTGGATCGTGATGGAGCTGGTCGAGGGCCGGTCGCTGTCGGACGCCATCCGTGAGGACGGCCCGCTCACGCCCAAGCGCGCCGCCGAGGTCGGCCTGGTCCTGCTCGATGTGCTCAAGGCCGCGCACCGGGAAGGCATCCTGCACCGCGACGTGAAGCCGTCGAACGTGCTGATCGCCGACGACGGCCGGGTCGTGCTCAGCGACTTCGGCATCGCGCAGATCGACGGCGACCCCTCCGTCACCTCCACCGGCATGCTGGTCGGCGCCCCCTCGTACATCTCGCCGGAGCGGGCGCGCGGCCAGAAGCCCGGCCCGCCGGCCGACCTGTGGTCGCTGGGCGCGCTGCTGTTCGCCGCGGTCGAGGGCCGTCCGCCGTACGACAAGGGGTCGGCGATCGCCACGCTGACCGCGGTGATGACCGAGCCGGTCGGGCCGATGACCAATGCCGGGCCGCTCGCAGACGCCATCCTGGGTCTGCTGGCCAAGGACCCCGCGCGACGGCTCGACGACGCGGGAGCCCGCGCGCTGCTGTCCGCCGTGGCGTACGCCCCCGACAGCCCGGCCGCGCCCGCCGCGCCCGCGGACGACACCCGTACCGTCGTGCTGCCCGTGGACCCGCAGCCCACCCCCACCGACGCCCCCGCCGCGGCCCGGAAGGCGGCGGCGGACCAGGCGCGGGTCCGGGACGCGCTGCGTTCGCTGCGCAATGCCGCCGACGTGAAGCCCGGACCCGGGCCGGAGTCCGGCACCCCGCACGACCCGCCGCCCCCCGCCCGCGCCGCGCTCACCGACGGCGCCCCGCGCCGCACCCTCGTCGTCGTGATCGCGGTCGTCGTCCTGGCGCTGCTCGGCACCGTGATCGGCATCGCGGCCACGGGCGGCGGAGGCGGCGACAACGAAAGAAGCGGGGGCACCGCACCGGCGACCCCGTCCGCGTCCGGCCGGGGCGGCGACAAGACGAGCGGCGGTGACAGCTCCGCCACGCCGTCCACCCCGTCCTCCGCCGTCACCACGCCCCCCACCACGCCCCCCACCACACCGGCGAGTTCCCCCGCCGGATCGGGCGCCGACGCCGTACCGCCCGGCTACTACCGCTTCCGCGACTCGGAGGGCTTCTCGATCGCGCTGCCCAAGGGCTGGAAGCGGGTCCCCGACCGCGAAAACGGCTACGGCACCGGTTCGCTGTTCCGCGGCTCCGGTTCCAGTCACCTGCTGGTCGACTGGAACCACACCCCGGGGCCGAGCGCACTGGGCGCCTGGCGGGACTCCGCGCGCTCGGCCCGAGGCTCCATGTCCGGCTATCGGCAGATCGCCCTGGAACAGGTCTCCTACCGGGGGTACGACGCCGCCGACTGGGAGTACGAGCGGCAGCTTTCGGGTAAGCAGGTACATGTCCTGAACCGCGGCATGGTGACGGACCCGGACCACGGCTACGCGCTCCTGTTCACCGCGCCGGCCGGCGACTGGAACAGCGACGCGAACCGCCTGGCCCGGCAGGCGTTCTTCGCAACCTTCAAACCGGCCAACTGAGCGAGCCGTAGCACGTATGGTGAGGAGGCGTGGACGGTACGCATCCGTATGCGCCTGGATCGGACCGGTTCACGCACGTTGATACGAGGGAACGAGACCGTTCAAGGGAACGACACCGTTCGAACGGGCCGGAGAGGGGGGTGCCGTGGAGGAGTACGCGGGGCGGGTGCTCGCCGATCGCTACCGGCTGCCCCGGCCGCCCGCCGACGAGTACGAACTCGTCGAGACGCGGGCCTTCGACACCTACAGCGGCCAGGAGGTCCTGGTCCGGCAGGTGCTGCTGCCCGAGGTGGTGACCGCGGAACTGGACGGCGCGGTCGGTGAGGAGAGCGGGTTCGGCGGCACCGACCCGGTGGGCGAGAGCGCCCGGCGCGCCCTGGACGCGGCCCGCGCCGCCGCCGCCATACCCGACCACCCCCGGCTGGTCCAGGTCTTCGACATCTTCGTCGAGGACGGCAGCCTGTGGATCGCCAGCGAACTGGTGTCCGGTCGGCCGCTCGCCGCGTTACTCGCCGAACGCCCGATGGACGCCTACCGCGCCGCCGAGATCGCCTCCGACGTGCTCACCGCGCTGCGCGCCCTGCACGCCAACGGCTGGACCCACCGCAACGTCACCACCAGCACGGTGCTGGTCTGCGACGACGGCCGGGCCATGCTCGGCGGGCTCGCCGCGGGCGCCGCGCAGGAGGCGCTGTGCGGCTACGACCCGCTGCCCGAGCAGGTGCTGGCCGGCGGCACCGACGCCGGAGGCGGCGCCGAGACCGGCGGGTTCGGCCCGCGGTCCGCGCTCGAACAGGAGCGGGCCCGGCAGAACCGGATCACCGTGGTGGGCGCCGTCACCGAACGCTGGGCGCCCGAGCAGGCCCACGAGGTGCACGAGAACTGGCGGTTGTCGCCGCCGGTCGGTCCCGCCGCGGACCTGTGGGCGCTGGGCTCGCTGCTCTTTCGCAGCGTCCAGGGCCACCCGCCGTACCCCGAGGAGAGCGCCGCCGAGCTGGTCCAACTGGTGTGCGCGGAGCCGCCCGCGTTCGCCGAGGAGTGCGGACCGCTGCGGCCCGTCGTGGAGTCGCTGCTGCGCCCCGACCCCGAGGAGCGGCCCGAGGCCGAGGAGTTGGGCGGCTGGCTGCGCTCCCTGATCCGGTCCGCGCCGGAGCCGGACCTCGGCGCCGGTACCGTGCAGGTCCCCACCGACCCGGCGAAGCTGCCGGTCAAGCGGCGCAAGGGCGAGCTCGTACGGCGCAAGCGCCGGGCCGCCGCCGACCCGTCGGCCGGCCACCGCAGGCACGCCCGCGGCAAGCAGGCCAAACCCGTCCGGGTGCCGCGGGAGCGGGAGGGCGTCCGGCCCGAGGAGACGCGGCACGAACAGTTCCCCCGCGAGCAGGTCGTCTACCGCAGGCCCGCGCGGCCCGAGTCCGCACCGCGGCGCCTGGGCGTCCGGCTGCTGCTGGTCATCCTGCTGGTGCTCGGCGCCTTCGTGGCCTTCGCGCTGCTGGTCCTGCCGCAACGCGACGCCTCGTCCGACGGCGCGAGCGGCGAGCGTACGATCCCGGCGCAGATGCCCGGCTCGGGTGACGGGCAGCAGCACGAAACCACCACGCCCCCCGCCCCCACCACGACCAGGCCCACCGCCAAGCCGACGACCCCGCCGCCCACCACGCCGCCGCCCGCCACCGGCGAGGTCACCACGCCGCCCGAGCTGGGCCCGGACTTCGCACTCCGCGCCGACCCGGCGGGCTTCACCGTCGCAGTCCACACCGGCTGGCAGCGCACCACGGGCAGCGGCCGGGACCAGGTCCGCTACCTGGGCAGCGACCTGCGGATGACCGTCGTCCCCGGCCGGGACAAGGCGTCGGGCGACACCGAGGACCCGCTCGCGTACCAGCTCGTCGAACCCGAACTCGGCGAGTTCCGCGACTCCTCCTGGTCGTCCGCCTCCGGACTCCAGGCCCTCACCCTGCGCGGCCACCCCGCCGCCGTGGGCGAGTACACCTGGCGCGACGCCGACCAGCGGAGCGTCTACGCCCGCAACCTCGCGATCCGGATCGACGGCCGCTACCACGTGGTGCTGATCTCCGGCCCGGACAGCCGACGCGCCGCCGTGCAGCGCGCCTTCGACAAGGCGATCGAGACGTACACCAAGTCCGGCTGACCGCACGCGCGGCCGGGCGGCGCGTCCCCGCGCGTGTGGGGATCGTGTGGGAGTGGGCGAGGCGGCGCACCGGCTGCGTCATGATGGCCGTATGTCGAGTGACGGGGGCCGGACCACGGCTGCGCGCCAGCCGCGGGACGTGGTCGCCGGGCGGTATCGGATCGACGGGCAGCTCGGGCGCGGCGGCATGGGCACCGTGTGGCGGGCCACCGACGAGCTGCTGCGGCGGCCGGTCGCGGTCAAGGAGCTGCACCTGCCCGACGCCGGGCTGAACGAGGTCGAGTCGGGCGACCAGCGGGAACGCGCGCTGCGCGAGGCCCGCGGGGTGGCGCGGATCAGGCATCCGCACGTCGTGGTCGTGCACGACGTGGTGGAACAGGACGGCCGGCCGTGGATCGTGATGGAACTGGTCGACGGGCGGTCGCTGGCCGAGATCCTGCGTGCGGACGGCCCGCTGCAGCCGTGCGAGGCGGCCAGGATCGGCGCGGCGGTGGCGGGCGCGCTGCGGGCCGCGCACGACCTCGGCATCCAGCACCGCGACGTCAAACCGGCCAACGTCCTGATCGAACGCGACACCGGCCGGGTGGTGCTCACCGACTTCGGCATCGCCCGCGTCCCGGGCAGCGCCACCATCAGCGAGACCGGCTCCTTCGTCGGCTCTCCCGAGTACACCGCCCCCGAGCGGATGTCGGGGCTTCCCGCGGGCCCGGAGTCCGACCTGTGGTCGCTGGGCGCGCTGCTGTGCGCGGCGGTGGAGGGCCAGTCGCCGTTCCACCGCGACTCGATCGGGGAGATCGTGCACGCCGTCGCGATCGAGGAGATCACGCCTCCGGCCGCGGTGGGGGTGTTGCTGCCGGTGGTGCGCAACCTGCTGGACCGTGATCCGGCGCGGCGGATGGGGGCGCACGAGGCTCGCACCCGGCTGATGGCGTACGCGGACGTCAGGGCCGATCCGCCCCCGCCGGGTGGCACGGGCGGATCCTCGAGCGCCGGACGGGCCGGGTCGGTGCGGGGCGAGCGTTCGTCTGCCGTCGAAAGCCGGGCGGGTTCGGCCGGCGACCCGGCAGGCCCGGAACGGGCCCGCCCGCGGCGTTCGTTCGCTCTCGGGCGCCGGACGGGCTTGAACACGGTTGCCCGGAGGGGTTCTCCGGGCCGGGGCTCGGTGGTCTGGGCCGTCGTACTCGCCGCCGTGGCGGGGGCGGCTGTCGCGGTCGTGGCGGCGCGCGGCGGAGGAGGGACCTCGGTCACCTCGCCGCAGGCGACCAGCCCGCCGCCCACCGCGACGTCGCCGGCCACCACGCACCCCGCGCCCCTCCCGCCGCCCACCCCGGCCCCTCCCGTCGGCTTCACCACCGTCGTCGACACGGCCGGCTTCTCCTTGGCACTGCCCGCCGGGTACACGCGCGAGGTGGTGCCGCCGCGGGTCTTCTACTGGTCGCCGGACCGGGCGATCCGCTTCGGGGAGCGGGACCAGGTGCCCGATCCGCTGGGGCCGGACGCCGTGCTGCGGGACCAGCATCTGGCGGGACCGGCGACGTACAAGGGGTACCGGGACGGGGTGATCACGGACACCGTGCAGCACGGCCATTCCGCCGCGTTGTGGGAGTTCACGTACGACGGGTTTCCCGGTGGCGGGGGACCGCGGCGGATGTTCGACCTGTGCTGGAACGAGGGCGGGCGGATGTACGACATGTGGCTGTCCGCTCCGGTGGAGCGGGTGGAGGAGGCGCGGCACGCCTTCGACGTGGCGCGGCGTACGTTCCGGCCGCGGTGAGCGGCGTGCCGCCCGTGTGCCGTACGCGGGCGGCCCGGGCACTCCGCCTGCGATCCGTACAACTGTTCTGACCTGCGGTGATCCTTGTGGTGCCACCGAACGCCGGCGTAGTCGCGCCGGTCACGAGAAATGAGCTACTGACGGGTATCCAGCAGGTGCCGGTCGGTCGTAACCTCACCCGCATGACGGATTCGCCGGAGCTCAGTACGCCTGTTCCCGCCGGCCCCGCCGAGGGGAACCCGGCCGCGCCGGGGGGAGGGCGCGGGCCGCGGGACGTGGTGACTCCCGAGCTGGTCGCGCGGCTCACGGCGGGCGTGATCGGGAGCGGTCGCACCGCCGGCCACACCCCGCTGACCGGGGAGAAGCTCACGGATCTACCGGAGACCACGCCCGAGGAGGTGGCCGAGGCGTTCGCGCGCGCCCGCGCGGCACAGCGCGCCTGGGCGGCCACCCCGTTACGCAGGCGCGCCGCGGTCCTGCTGCGCTTCCACGACCTGGTGCTGGCCCGGCAGGCCGAAGTCCTCGACCTGATCCAGGTGGAGACCGGCAAGGCCCGGCTGCACGCCCACGAGGAGGTGCAGGTGGTCGCGGCAGCCGCCCGGCACTACGGCCTCAAGGCCCCCTCGTACCTGAAGCCGAAGCGGCACACCGGCGCCGTCCCGGCCCTCACCAGGACCGTCGAACTCCGCCAGCCGCGCGGGGTGGTGGGGCAGATCGCGCCCTGGAACTACCCGTTCGAGCTGTCGGTCGGCGACATGCTGCCCGCGTTCGCGGCGGGCAACGCGGTCGTGACCAAGCCCGACACCGAGACCGCGCTCACCGCGCTGTGGGCCCGCCGTCAGCTGATCGAGGCCGGGCTGCCCGAGGGCGTCTGGCAGATCGTCATCGGCGACGGGCCGGTGGTCGGCCCGGCGGTGGTGGACCACGCGGACTACGTCTCCTTCACCGGTTCCACCCGCACCGGCCGCGAGGTGGCCCAGCGCGCCGCGGCCCGGCTGGTCGGTGCCTCCCTCGAACTCGGCGGCAAGAACCCGCTGCTGGTGCTGCGCGACGCCGATCTCGACAAGGCGGCCGCCGGCGCGGTGCGCGCCTGCTTCGCCTCCGCCGGGCAATTGTGCGTCTCGGTCGAACGGCTCTTCGTGGACGAGTCGGTCGCGGACGCCTTCCTGGCCGCGTTCGTCGCCCGCACCAAGGCGATCCGGCTCGGCACCGCGCTCGCGTACGGCGCCGGCATGGGATCGCTGGTGGGGACGCGGCAGCTGGCGACCGTCACCCGGCATGTGGACGAGGCGCGCGAGAAGGGCGCCAAGGTGCTGGCCGGCGGGCGCCCGCGCCCGGACCTGGGCCCGTACGTCTACGAGCCGACCATCCTCGACGGCGTCGAGCCCCCGATGGCGGTCTGCACCGAGGAGACCTTCGGCCCGGTCGTCTCGGTCTACCGCTTCCGCGACGAGGAGGACGCCGTCGAGCGAGCCAACGCCACCGACTACGGCCTCAACGCCAGTGTCTGGACCCGCGACACCCGGCGCGGCGCCCGTATCGCGGCCCGGCTGCGCTGCGGCACGGTCAACGTCAACGAGGGGTACGCCGCCGCGTACGGCAGCGTCCGCGCGCCGATGGGCGGCATGAAGGACTCCGGACTCGGCCGCAGGCACGGTTCCGAGGGCGTCCTCAAGTACACCGAGGCACAGACCGTCGCCACCCAGCGGCTGCTGCCGATGGGCCCGGCGCTCGGCCTGGACGACGAGAAGTACGCGGCGCTGCTGAGCCGTTCGCTGCGGGTGATGAAGGCGCTGCGGATGCGCTGAGCGCTTTCGCCTTCGGTGGTCCCGCCCGGCACGGACGCACGCGGACGCACACGCAGGTACACGGATGCGATGGAGGGTCACGTGTCACAGGAAGACGGTTACGACTACGACGTGCTCGTGGTCGGTTCCGGATTCGGCGGCTCGGTGGCCGCGCTCCGGCTGACCGAGAAGGGCTACCGCGTCGGCGTCCTGGAGGCGGGCCGCCGCTTCTCCCGCGACGAACTGCCCAAGAACTCCTGGGACATCCGCGACTACCTGTGGGCGCCGGCCCTCGGGCTCTACGGCATCCAGCGCATCCACGTCCTCGGCAACGTCCTGGTACTGGCGGGCGCGGGCGTCGGCGGCGGCTCGCTGAACTACGCCAACACGCTCTACGTGCCGCCGCCCGCGTTCTTCCAGGACCGCCAGTGGGGCCGGATCACCGACTGGCAGGCGGAGCTGACGCCGTACTACGACCAGGCACAGCGCATGCTCGGGGTGCGCGCCAACCCCACGCTCACGCCCTCCGACATCCATCTGCGGGCCGCCGCCGAGAAGATGGGCGTGGGCGACACCTTCCGTCTGGCGCCGGTCGGGGTGTTCTTCGGCGACGGACAGGACGCCGGGGGCACCGCCCAGGCCGAAGGCTCTGGGGGAGGAGGGGCGACGGCGGCGCCCGGCGAGGAGGTCGCGGACCCGTACTTCGGTGGCGCCGGACCCGCGCGGCGGGCCTGCACCGAGTGCGGGGAGTGCATGACGGGCTGCCGGCACGGCGCGAAGAACACCCTCACCGAGAACTACCTCCACCTCGCGGAGCGCGCCGGAGCCGTCATCCACCCGATGACGACGGTGACCGGCCTCGCCGAGGACCCGGAGGGCGGCCACCTGGTCACCACCGTGCCGACCGACCGGCGCAGGAAGGGGCCGCGTACCGTGCTGCGGGCCCGCCAGGTGGTGATCGCCGCGGGCACGTACGGAACGCAGACGCTGCTGCACGCGATGCGCGACGCGGGCCGGCTGCCGCGGCTGTCGGCCCGGCTCGGCGAGCTGACCCGGACCAACTCCGAGGCGCTGGTGGGCGCGCAGACCTCGCCGCGCCGCTACCGCAGGCGCCACCCGGACCGGCCGCTGGACTTCACCCGCGGCGTCGCGATCACCTCCTCCGTCCACCCCAACGACCACACCCACATCGAACCGGTCCGCTACGGCCGCGGCTCCAACGCGATGGGATCGCTGTCCGTACTGGCGGCCCCGTACCGCGGGACGCTGCCGCGCTGGCTGGAGTTCCTCGCCCACAACGTCCGCCACCCGGTGCTGACGCTGCGGGCGCTGTCCAACCACCGCTGGTCGGAACGCACGATCATCGGCCTGGTGATGCAGACCAGCGACAACTCGCTGACCACGTACCGGCGGACCAGGGGTCTGGGCAAGGGCCTGCTCACCGCCCGGCAGGGGCACGGTGCGCCCAATCCCGTCCACATCCCCGAGGGCGCGCAGGCGGCGCGGCTGCTCGCCGAGGAGATCAACGGCTTCGCGGGGAGCAATGTCGGCGAGGCCGTGCAGCGCCCGATGACCGCGCACTTCCTGGGCGGCTGCCCGATCGGCGAAGACGCCGAGCACGGAGTCATCGACCCGTACCACCGGCTGTACGGGCACCCGGGGATCACGGTGGTGGACGGTTCGGCGGTCTCGGCGAACCTCGGCGTCAACCCGTCGCTGACCATCACCGCCCAGGCCGAGCGGGCGATGTCGCTGTGGCCCAACAAGGGAGAGGCGGACCCGCGGCCCGCCCAGGGCGCCGCCTACCGCAGGATCGCCGCGGTACGGCCGGCCCGCCCGGTGGTGCCCGAGGAGGCGTTCGGCGCGCTGCGGCTGCCGCTGCTGCCGGTCCCCACGGTGCCGCCGAAGTCCACGACGCCGTAGCCGGCCCGGCGTCCTGGGCCGTCCTGCACCGGGTACTCCGGGCTCGCCCTCAAGCAGGCGCGCTGAAGGAGGCGTGCTCCCCGGAGGTACTCCGCAGAGCGGCCGGTTCTCAGGCGTCCCTGGGAACCGACCGCTTCTTTGAGTCGCGACCGGGCCGCTGTCCCCTGCCGTCCGGTCACTGAAGCACCGAATACGAGGTCCCACGGCGGGCGCCGCCGCACGGCGACCGCCTCATCGCATCGGTCACACCCCGCCCAGCTGCGTCTGGGCGGTGTCCATCTCCACGCGTGGTATCGGATGACCGCCCCTGGCTGGCACGGACACCACCTCCAACGAAGCGGCCGCGGGCCGGTCACGTGCCCGTTCGGGTGATCCGCCGGAAATCCGCCGGAAATCCGCCGGAAATCCGCCGGAAAGGGGATCCGCCGCACGGGCCCCGCGCGGCGGACCTGTGCGGACCCGTGGTTCACCCGGCCGGTGCCGTCACGCCCGGCCCCGGCACAGTTCCAGCAGCGTCATCGCGAGGGCGGTGCCGGGCTTCCCGAGCGCTTCCCCGTACGTCCGCAGGATCTCCATCTCGCGCGCCAGGTGCACCCGCCGGCCGCCGGAGCCGATCCGGGCCGCCTGGATCTCGCCGGAGACGGTCATCCGTTCCCGGACGAGGGCGATGAGCCGGGAGTCGAGCTCATCGATGCGGTGGCGCTTGGCGGCGATCTCGGATTCGGGGTCGGGGGTGCCACCTCGCGGGGTCAGGGGCCCCGGCGGTGTGCGCGGTCTGTGCGGAACGGGTCACGGTCTGCTCCTCGGGTCGGCCGGTGCACCGGGCCCCCGGTCCCGCGGACGCGACAGGCGCCCCGGGCCGAGTGGCCCGGGGCGCCTGGGAAGTCGCTCTGTCAGTAGCTCACGCGACGCGACCATGGCAGCCGGACCGGCCGGTGCCATAGGTAAACGCGAAAGCGAGCGTGTTCATGGGGGCGAGTCTAGCGAAGGTAGACTCGTGACTCGACCCCCAGCACCAACCGCCGGAAGGCCGCCCGTGTCAGCGACCCCAGCCCCCGACACCGTCCTGGTCGTCGACTTCGGGGCGCAGTACGCCCAGCTCATCGCCCGCCGTGTCCGCGAGGCCCGGGTGTACAGCGAGATCGTGCCCTCGACCATGCCGGTCGCCGAGATGCTGGCGAAGAACCCGAGCGCGATCATCCTGTCCGGCGGCCCCTCGTCGGTGTACGCGGAGGGCGCGCCCACCCTCGACCGGGAGCTGTTCGAGGCCGGGGTGCCCGTCTTCGGCATGTGCTACGGCTTCCAGTTGATGGCCACCACGCTCGGCGGCACCGTCGACAACACCGGCGCGCGGGAGTACGGGCGTACGCCGCTGGCGGTCTCCAAGCCCGGCTCCACCCTCTTCGAGGGCACCCCCACCGAGCAGTCGGTCTGGATGTCGCACGGCGACGCCTGCTCGGCCGCCCCCGAGGGCTTCACCGTCACCGCCTCCACCGACGTCGTGCCGGTCGCCGCCTTCGAGAACGACGAGAAGCGGCTGTACGGCGTGCAGTACCACCCCGAGGTACTGCACACCACGCACGGCCAGCAGGTACTGGAGCACTTCCTCTACCGCGGCGCCGGCATCAAGCCGGAGTGGACCACCACCAACGTGGTGGACGAGCAGATCGCCCTGATCCGTGAGCAGGTCGGCACCAAGCGGGCGATCTGCGGGCTGTCCGGCGGCGTGGACTCCGCGGTCGCCGCGGCCCTGGTGCAGAAGGCCATCGGCGCCCAGCTCACCTGCGTCTACGTCGACCACGGCCTGATGCGCAAGGGCGAGACCGAGCAGGTCGAGAAGGACTTCGTGGCCGCGACCGGCGTCCAGCTCAAAGTGGTGGACGCCGCCGACCGGTTCCTGGCGGCGCTGGCCGGGGTCAGCGACCCCGAGGAGAAGCGGAAGATCATCGGCCGGGAGTTCATCCGGGTCTTCGAGCAGGCACAGGCCGAGATCGTGGCCGGGGCGCCGGACGACCAGCCGGTGGAGTTCCTGGTCCAGGGCACCCTCTACCCCGACGTGGTGGAGTCCGGCGGCGGCACCGGCACCGCCAACATCAAGTCGCACCACAACGTCGGCGGCCTCCCCGAGGACCTGCAGTTCCGGCTCGTGGAGCCGCTGCGCAAGCTGTTCAAGGACGAGGTGCGGATGGTCGGCCAGGAGCTCGGCCTGCCCGAGGAGATCGTCCAGCGGCAGCCGTTCCCCGGTCCGGGTCTGGGTATCCGGATCGTCGGCGAGGTCACCCGCGACCGCCTCGACCTGCTGCGCGAGGCAGACGCGATCGCCCGCGAGGAGCTGACCGCGGCCGGTCTCGACCGTGAGATCTGGCAGTGCCCGGTGGTGCTGCTGGCCGACGTCCGCTCGGTCGGCGTCCAGGGCGACGGCCGCACCTACGGCCACCCGGTCGTGCTGCGCCCGGTCTCCTCCGAGGACGCCATGACCGCCGACTGGTCGCGGCTGCCCTACGACGTACTCGCCAGGATCTCCACCCGCATCACCAACGAGGTCAAGGACGTCAACCGGGTCGTCCTGGACGTGACCAGCAAGCCGCCGGGCACGATCGAGTGGGAGTGAGCCTCACACCGGGCTGCTTCTGGCCGCGCCGCGTTGAGTCGCGGCGCGCGGGCGTCCGTATGTCCCTCTGACGCCGCCGCGCCCGGAGTTCGGGAGGAAAACCGGTTCCCCCGCGGGGTACGGGCGGCCAGAGAGGTGGAGGACGATGCTTGAGGTGTGGCGGGAGACCGCTCGGCGCTACGCACCGCTGCCGCTGCGGATCTTTCTCGGAGTGACCTTCGTCTATGCCGGCCTGGACAAGCTGACCAGCGACACCTTCTTCACCGACTCCTCGCCCGGCTCCCTGGTCAGCGTCCTGCACGGCGTCCACGACGTCGCCGCGATACCGGCGATGGTCGACCTCGCCCTCAAGGCGCCGCACGGCTTCGGGTACGCCATCGCGCTCGGCGAGATCGCCGTCGGGCTCGGCACGCTCGCCGGGCTGTTCGGCCGGGTCGCCGCCGCGGGGGGCGCCACGATCTCGCTGAGCCTGTGGCTGACGGTGAGCTGGTCCACGACGCCGTACTACTACGGCAACGACCTCGTCTACCTCATGGCCTGGCTGCCGCTGGTGCTGGCCGGCACCCCCTGCCTCTCGCTCGACGCGCTGCTCAAGCGCCGTCGTACCGCCGCAGCCCGGGTTCCCGGCGACCGGTCCGCCGCCGCGCCCGGCGACCGCGTACGCTCCGCACCGCCTGCGTGAGAACGGCCGTCCCGGCGGCCAGCGCCAGTCCGGCGACGGCGATCGGGGCCGAGCGGCCGGGGTCCGAGAGGTCCCACACCCCGAGGGCGTCCAGCCAGAACGCGGTGGTCAGCCCGAGCAGCACCAGGCCCATGACGAGGGCCGCCGGTTCGAAACGATGCCGCTTCACCGGACCACCGCCACCTGGCCGACGCCGAGCACCACGCGGAGGTTGATCGTCCCCGCCGACGGGGTCCCGGGCGGCGGGGCGTAGGTCACCCGCCGGTTCCGGTCGACGTCCACGCCGCGGTGCGCCCTGCCCGGCAGCGCGGCCTCGCCGAAGCCGAGGTCGTAGTCGAGACGCACCGTCGCGTTCGCGGGCAGCCGCACCTCCGCCTTGCCCACGGCCACTTCCAGGCGGGTCGTCACGGTGCCGCCGTTCAGCCGGACCGCGGTCAGGTCGAGCGTCCCGCGCCCGCCGCCGAGTTCGTACGACTCCCGGACCGCCACGGCCTCGGCCGGCCGCCAGGTGACGGCGCCCACCCCGTGCCCGTGCTTCGGCAGCGTCGCCGTGCCGATCAGCGCCGCGAGCGTCACCAGCGAGAGGAACAGGGTGCCGCCGCGGGCCCGGCCGGCGAAGGAGGCGATCAGGAACGCCGCGCCGAAGACGCCGAGCGCCGAGGCGAGGCCGATCTCCACGCTCGGCACCAGGGGGTGGTACGGCCAGCAGGCCCGGGTCCCGACGCACGCGGCGGCGACGGCCAGCAGGAGGACGACCGGTCCGAACAGCCAGGACCGCTCGTGGCGGGCCGCGGCCCCGCGCTGCCGCCACGCGGTGCGGTCCGTCCCGCCGTCGTCCGGGCCGCCGTTGTCCGGTCCCCACAGGTAGGAGGGCTCCTTGGCGAGCGGGTCGCGCCACCAGGAGGGCGCGCCACCGGGCTCGGGCGGCGCCTTGACGGCCGGCGGCGCGTCCACCACGGCGCTCGCCGCGACCGAGGGCGCGTCCCCGGCCTCCCGCAAGCGGCGGCGCTGCTGCGACCAGTGGACCGCGCCGGCCGTCGCGGCCAGCAGGATGAAGGAGAACGCCTGGTTGGTGCCGTCGCCGAGCATCGACGCGTACAGGCCGCAGCCGACCAGCGCCATCAGGGCCGCGGTCAGCGACGCGCCCTCGATCCGGCCGGAGAGGAGCCGGTGCGCCTCGCTCTCCCGCTCGCCTTCCTGCGGGACGACCAGCCAGCCCATCCCGTAGATGATCAGACCGATGCCGCCGGTGAGGGAGAGGACGGCCAGCACGATACGGAAAATGACCGGATCGACGCCGACATAGCGGCCGGCGCCCGCGCAGACGCCGGCCAGCGCCTTGCGGTCGGCGGGGGCGCGGGCGAACCTGGGCCGGTCCGGGGCGGGCGCGGCGGGGGCTTCCGGCGCGGCGGGCGGCGGGCTGCCCACGGGTGTACCGGTCGGCTCGTCCTTCATCCCACCATGGTGACCGGTCGCCGGGGCGCCGGACGCCAGGGCCGACCCTGGTACGTCCCTGACCCGACCCCGGGGCCACCCGGAGGAAAACCCGGGGGGACAACCCTGATGCCCCGCGCCGTACGGCTGTGTGACGATCAGGGGTATGTCAGCGAGCAGCCCGCCGTCCGGAGTGCGTCCCGGCGCTCCCGGCGGGTACCCCGGGCCGCCCGGGCCGCCCGGGCCGCCCGGGCCGGGAGAGCGCGCCGGTCCGACCGGGGCGTCGTTCCTCTCCCCGCCCGATCCGGACGACCCCGGTGCACCCAGGCTCTACCGCAGCTCGGAGGGCCGGATGGTCGGCGGGGTGGCCCGCGGACTGGCCGGGCACCTCGGGCTGCCCGTGCTGTGGGTACGGGTGCTCTTCGCGCTGCTGGCCGGCTTCAACGGCATCGGGATGCTGCTCTACGCCGTCTTCTGGTTCTTCGTGCCGCTGGGCGTCGGCGGCGTCGCCGAGGCGAAGGAACCGCGCGACGCCCGCTCCTGGCTGGCCGGCAAGCGTCCCGACAAGGGCCAGATCGTCGCGCTGATCGCGCTGGCCGTCGGTACCGGCGTGCTGATCGACAACCTCAACCTCGGCGCCGCGAACCACGCGGTGTGGCCGCTGCTGGTCATCGCGCTGGGCGTCGCGCTGGTCTGGCGGCAGGCCGACAACGCCCGCAGGGCCCGCTGGGTCGAGATGAGCCAGGGCAAGCGCTTCTGGCCGGTGGCCCGGGCCGCCGCCGGGGTCTTCCTGGTCATCGCGGGCGTCACCGGTTTCCTGGTGGTACGCGGCTCCGGCAGCCACCTCGGCGGTGTCCTGCAGGCGGCCCTCGCCGTCCTGGTCGGCGTGGCGCTGCTCGCGGGCCCCTACCTGGTCCGGATGACGCAGGATCTGTCCGCCGAGCGCCTGATGCGGATCCGCGCGCAGGAACGCGCCGAGGTCGCCGCCCACGTGCACGACTCCGTACTGCACACGCTGACCCTGATCCAGCGGAACGCCGACGACCCGCGCGAGGTGTCCCGGCTGGCCCGCGCCCAGGAACGCGAACTGCGGGCCTGGCTCTACCGCCCCGAGGGCACCGGCCGCGACGACGAGCCCGCCACCCTCGCCGCCGCCGTGCGCGCCGCCGCGGCCGAGGTCGAGGACGCGCACGGCGTTCCCGTCGAGGTCGTCTGCGTCGGCGACTGCCCCCTCGACGAACGCCTCGTGGCGCAGACGCAGGCCGCCCGCGAGGCCATGGTGAACGCGGCCAAGTACGGTGGCGGCACCGCCGGTGCGGCCGTCCAGGTCTACGCCGAGGTCGAGGAGACCGGTGTCTTCGTCTCCGTACGGGACCACGGCCCGGGTTTCGACCTCGGTCAGGTTCCGGACGACCGGATGGGTGTAAGAGAATCGATCATCGGCCGGATGCGGCGCAACGGCGGCGAGGCACGCTTGCGTTCCGCGCCCGGCGGTGGCACGGAAGTGGAACTGGAGATGGGGAGGGCGGCGGCGTGAGGCCGAGCCACGAGGCGTCCCGCGGGGCGGGGCGCGGGACGGAGGGGCGGCCGGCATGAGCGCGACCGACGGCGAGCGGCGGGTGCGGGTGGTACTCGTGGACGACCACCGGATGTTCCGCACGGGGGTCCAGGCGGAGATCGGGGCGACCGACAGCACGGGCGTGGAGGTGGTCGGCGAGGCCGCCGACGTCGACCAGGCGGTCGCTGTCGTCACCGCGACCCGCCCCGAGGTGGTGCTGCTCGACGTCCACCTGCCGGGCGGCGGCGGGGTGGAGGTCCTGCGCCGCTGTGCCCCGCTGATGGCCGACCCCGAGCAGCCCGTCCGCTTCCTGGCGCTGTCCGTCTCCGACGCGGCGGAGGACGTCATCGGCGTCATCCGCGGCGGCGCCCGCGGCTACGTCACCAAGACCATCATCGGCCCGGACCTGGTCGACTCCGTCTTCCGCGTCCGCGACGGCGACGCCGTCTTCTCCCCACGGCTGGCCGGCTTCGTGCTGGACGCCTTCGCCTCCACGGACGCCCCGCCGGTGGACGAGGACCTCGACCGCCTCACCCAGCGCGAACGCGAGGTGCTGCGGCTGATCGCGCGCGGCTACGCGTACAAGGAGGTCGCCAAGCAGCTCTTCATCTCGGTCAAGACGGTCGAGTCGCACGTCTCGGCGGTGCTGCGGAAGCTCCAGCTCTCCAACCGGCACGAGCTCACGCGGTGGGCGGCGGCGCGGCGGCTGGTCTGAGGGGGCGGTGGCCCGGTGTGGTGGCCGGGGCGGTGGCCTGGTGGCCCCGGGGGCGCCTGGCCGCCCTGCCCCGCCGCCCGCCGCCCTATGCGTCGTCCTCGTCCGGCCAGAGCAGCGTGTAGTTCGGGACGCGCACCGCCCGCTGCTCCACCGGGGTGTGGATGGAGTCCATCGGCACCCCGTCGGGGACCGGACGCCGGCTGAGGTGGATCCCCAGCAGACACCCGTCGCACCAGAACGTCGCGTACCCGACCCGCTCCTCCGCCAGCCCGGTGAAGGCCAGCCGCAGCCGCTCGGCGCCGCAGCTCGGGCACGCGGTGTCCCGGGCGGTCCCGGGCAGTGCCTTGTAGTGCTGCTCGTACGCCGACAGCCACGCTCCCCAACTCGCCGTCAGGGCTTGCATGTCTGACCTCCTCGTCAGCGGACCTTGCCCGGCGACAGCCGACGTTACGCCTCCCCGGCCCGGCGGGCAGCCGTTTCCCCACCGGTCGACCCCCGCGTACGCCGTTCCGACGTGTCCCTCTGCGTCAATCAATCCCCGACCGGCGCCGGAAAGACCGTAGCGGCCCTGGTCGCGGTCGGCCGACGGCGGGTCCCTGCCCGGGGCGGCCGTACCGTCCCGGTCGTCGGCGGAGGCCACGGAGGCGCCGCGGTCGTCGAGGCGCTGGGCCAGAAGAGGGATGTCGCCCTGACCGATCCGGAGGACGCGTTCGCGCACGCCGCGGGCGCTGGGGGCGCTCGTCCCGGCCGGGTGGCGGGGTCGGCCGTGTGCCGTTCCCGGACCGGCCGAAGGCGCTGGAGGCGGGGGGCGCCGCGTACAGACGGTCGCCGAGCACAAAGGGGGCGGGGCGCTCGGGGCGCGGGCGCGCGAACCGGGTGAGCCAGCCGTCAACTAGGCGCAGCGTCACATCGCGTCCGTTCGCACCGTTGTCGAACTGCCCGATTGGGTGGGGATCACCCCCAGCACCGAGACGCTGAAGGAACACGCCGACTGGGCACCGGAGTTGGAGCCAACTCCCGTCACAACCCCGTAGGGCACCCCGCGCGGGGGAGGGGGGGACGGGCGGCGCTAGGGTCGGCGGCTATGGACTCCCTCATCAATGTGTTTGTCGGGCTGCACGTCATCGGGATCGCCGCGCTGCTGGGCGGCTACGTCACCCAGTGGAGGGTGATGGGGAACGGCACGGCCGGGGTGGCGCGGTTTGTGCCCGGGATGCTGTACGGGGCGGTGACGATGCTGGTCACCGGGCTCGCACTGGTCGCGCTCGCGCACGCGGACGACCGGCACACCAACAACGTGAAGCTCGGCGTGAAGCTGGCCGTGCTGGTCGTCATCCTCGCGCTGGTCTACGTGAAGCGGGACGAGGAGAGGGTGGACGCCGCGACCTTCGGGGCGGTGGGCGGGCTGACCGCCGCGAACATCTTCATCGCGGTGCTGTGGACCTGAGCGGACGCACCGACGTGAGCGGACCTGGAAGACGTACCGCGGACCGGAAGACGTAAGGCCGATCACGCCAGTCTGACCGCGCCCGCGAACGGCATCCAGCTCATCGGGGCGATCTCCACGACCGCGCCGGTGTGCGGGGCGTGCACGATCTGGCCGTTGCCGAGGTAGATGGCGACGTGGCTGATTCCGGAGTAGAAGAAGACCAGGTCGCCGGGGCGCAGTTGGGACTGCGGGACGCGGACGCCGTCGTCGTACTGGTCCCAGGTCGTGCGGCCGATGCTGATGCCGGCCGAGCGGTACGCGGCCTGGGTCAGGCCGGAGCAGTCGTACGCGCCCGGGCCGGTGGCGCCGGAGACGTAGGGCTTGCCGCGCTGGGCGAGGGCGAACTGGACGGCCTGGGCGGCGCGGCCGGAGGCGGGACCGCTGTACGTGTAGTGCGCGGAGGACGCGGACGCGGCCTTCTTCATCGCGTTGAGCTTGGCACGCTGCTCCGCGGTGAGGCTGTTGAGCAGCTTCTGGGCCGCCGCCAGCTTCTTCTGGACGTTCTTCTTCTCGATGGCGAGCTTGTTCTGCGCGGCGGTCAGCTCGGTGAGGCTCGCGGTGGCCTGTGCCCGCTGGATGGACGCCTGCTCCTGCTGGACCTTGAAGGTCTGCAGGGCCTGCTCCTGTGTGGTGGAGATGCGGTCCATCAGGTGCGTCTGCTCCAGGAACCGCGCCGGGTCGTCGGCGAGCAGGAGCTGCGTGGTCTGGTCGAGGCCGCCGTCGCGGTACTGGGCGGTGGCGAACTGGCCCAGCACCCGGCGCGTCTCGTTCATCTGCTGGGTCTTCCGGGCGACCTGCGCCAGCAGCTGGTTGGCCTTCGCCCGCTGGGTGGCCGTCTTCTCCTTGGCCTGGTCGAAGTGCTGGGTCGCCACCTCGGCCTGCACGTTGAGCTCGTCGATCTGCGCCTTCACCTCGGCGATCGAGGGCTTGGCGGGCGCCGCGTCCGCGGTCTCGCCCAGCAGGGTGACCGAGGCCAGGGCAGCGGTGGTGATACCGACCGCGGCGCGGGGGCCGGCCGTGGCGAGTAGGCGAGGACGCGGCTTGCGGTGCGACGCCAAGGGAGGCGACTCCTTCCGTCGGCCGCCGACCGGGTCAGCTGACGGGTTCGGGCTGGGAAGGTCGCCCTACGGGACGGAACGCTCGTCGGCGTCTGTCCCGATTCACCCCGAAGTGCTGGTGGGTCCCCGGTTCCGGCCGCCGGCCGGATGAAGCGGAGGCGACGTGCTGCCGGCACTTGTCACCGGCGGGGAACGCGCCACCTAGCGGGCTACCGTAGTCAAATTCGGCGGCCAACGGGGTGTTTGGATCGCAATGTGACCGAAATCGCTTTGTGACCTTATGGGTTGCGTCCAGGGGTGGCGGGGCGCTGCTGGGCATCTGCTGCCGTGTGGTCAGGGTGCGTCAGTTCGGGCGGGTCGCCGCGTAGAAGGGCATCTCCGTAATTGGGGCGATTTTGACGACCGTGCCGGTGTACGGCGCGTGGATCATCTCGCCGTTGCCGATGTAGAGCCCGACGTGGCTGACGTCGTTGTAGAAGAAGACCAGGTCACCGGGTCGGAGGTCGGACTCGGCGATCCGCGCGCCGACGTTCACCTGGTCGTACGTCGTGCGCGGCAGATCGACGCCGGCCGCCTTGTACGCCGCCTGCGTCAGCCCCGAGCAGTCGTACGAGTCCGGGCCGGTGGCGCCCCAGACGTAGGGCTTGCCGAGCTGGTCGCGGGCGAAGGTGATCGCCTTGTCGGCCTGGGAGGAGCCGGTGGGGGCGGGGGCGCTCGCGGTGGTGGTCGGCGCGGCGGCCGCAGCCTGGGCCGCGGCTTCCTGTGCGGCCTTCTCCTTGGCGGCGATCCGGGCGGCCAGCTCGGCGGCCCGCGCCTTGGCCTCCGCCTCCTGCTTGGCCCGCAGCGCGGCGAGCCGCGCCTTCTCCTGCGCGGTGAGGGAGTTGAGGAGGTGCTGCGCCTCGCCGAGCTTGCGCTGCACGTCCGCCTTGGCGGCCCGGAGTGTGTCCTGCCGCGCGGTGAGGGTGGCCAGGCTCTTGGCCGCCTCGATGCGCTGCCGGGTGGCGGCGGCCTGCTGCACGCGGTACGACTCCACGGCCTGTTTCTGCCGCTGCCCGAGCACGTCGGACAGGTGGGCCTGGTCGGCGAGGGCCTGCGGGTCGGAGGAGAGCAGGTAGCGGCCGGTGGAGTCGTCGCCGCCGGTACGGTACTGCGCCGCCGCGTACCGCCCGAGGGTGCGCCGCGCGTCGTTCAGTGTCTGCGTCTTGCGGGCGGCCTCGGCGAGCAGCCGGTTGACCGTGTCGCTCTGCCGGTCGGCCCGCTCCTTGGCGCCGTTGTACTTCTCGGTCGCGACCTCGGCCTGGTGGAGCAGGGCGTCCACCTTCGCCTTCACCTCGGAGATCGAGGGCTGCGCGGGTTGGCCGGGCGTGGGCGCGGCGCTCGCGCTCTCACCGAACAGGGTCACGGTGGCAAGTGCCGCCGTCGTCAGCCCGACAGCCGCACGCGGGCCGGGGGTGCTGAGGATCGCTGTTCGAGCCTTACGGTGCGTCGCCATGCCGGACGGGCTCCTTTCGGACGCTGCCTGGGGCGGCACGCTAGCCGGGGTGCGGTTCGGCTGGGAAGGGCGGTGTCCGATAGGCCCGATACCTTTTCGTAATCTTTTTCGGATCGACGGTACATCGGGCGCATTGGTCACGGTGCGTGGCGGCGGTACCACGAGGGGAGACCGGCGGTGCTGCGGGGGGCGCGGGCGGGAAGGGGGCGGGCCGGACTGCGGAAGGGGCTGTCCGGCGCCGAGGGGGCCGGGCCGCCCGGCCCCGCGGAAGGGGGCCGTCCGCGAACCCGCAGTGGAGTGTCGGCGCGGGCGCCTAGACTCGGGAGGCGATGAGCAGCAGCCTCTTTGACGACAACTTCCTGGCCGGGTTCGGCGCGCCCCACGGGCCCTCCGACGCCGCCCCGCCGCCGCCCCCGGACGGGGAGGACGACGGCGGACCCGAGCACGTACCGGACGGTCTGTTCAGCGACCGGTACGAGCGGTACGACGGGCCGCCGCGCGACGCGTACTACCGGGACGGTGCCGCGCGCCCCGCCACCGACCCCGCGCAGCTGCTGGAAGGGCTCAACGAGCAGCAGCGCGCGGCTGTCGTGCACTCCGGCGGACCGCTGCTCATCGTCGCGGGCGCCGGCTCCGGCAAGACCCGCGTGCTCACCCACCGCATCGCGCACCTGCTCGCCGCCCGCCACGTACACCCCGGCTCGATCCTCGCCATCACCTTCACCAACAAGGCCGCGGGTGAGATGAAGGAGCGGGTCGAGCAGCTCGTCGGCCCGCGCGCCAACGTGATGTGGGTGTCCACGTTCCACAGCGCGTGCGTCCGCATCCTGCGCCGCGAGTCCAAGAAGCTCGGTTTCACCTCGTCCTTCTCGATCTACGACGCCGCGGACTCGAAACGGCTGATGGCGCTGGTCTGCCGGGACCTGGATCTCGACCCCAAGCAGTTCCCGCCGAAGTCGTTCAGCGCGAAGGTGTCCAACCTGAAGAACGAGCTGATCGACGAGGAGACCTTCGCCGCGCAGGCGGAGAACTCCTTCGAGAAGAAGCTCGCCGAGGCGTACGCGATGTACCAGGCGCGGCTGCGCGAGGCCAACGCCCTGGACTTCGACGACATCATCATGACCACGGTCAACCTGCTCCAGGCCTTCCCGGACGTCGCCGAGCACTACCGGCGCCGCTTCCGGCACGTCCTGGTCGACGAGTACCAGGACACCAACCACGCCCAGTACACGCTGGTGCGCGAGCTGGTGGGGAGCGGCGCGGCGGGCGAGTCGGGTGAGACCGGTGAGTCGGGCGAGACCGCCCACGGGATGGCCGAGCTGTGCGTGGTCGGCGACGCGGACCAGTCGATCTACGCCTTCCGGGGCGCGACCATCCGCAACATCCTCCAGTTCGAGGAGGACTACCCGCAGGCCCGCACCATCCTGCTGGAACAGAACTACCGCTCCACCCAGACCATCCTGTCCGCCGCCAACGCCGTCATCGAGCGCAACGCCGGGCGGCGCGCCAAGAACCTGTGGACCGAGTCCGGCGACGGCCCGGTCATCGTCGGCTACGCGGCCGACCAGGAGCACGACGAGGCGCAGTACATCGCCGACGAGATCGACCGGCTGACCGACGCCGACGACGCCCGCCCCGGCGACGTGGCCGTCTTCTACCGTACGAACGCGCAGTCCCGGGTCTTCGAGGAGGTCTTCATCCGGGTCGGCCTGCCGTACAAGGTCGTCGGCGGCGTCCGCTTCTACGAGCGGCGTGAGGTGCGCGACGTACTGGCGTACCTGCGCGTGCTGGCCAACCCCGAGGACGCGGTGCCGCTGCGCCGCATCCTCAACGTGCCCAAACGCGGCATCGGCGACCGCGCCGAGGCGATGATCGACGCACTCGCGCTGCGCGAGCGGATCTCGTTCCCCCAGGCCCTGCGCCGGGTGGACGAGGCGTACGGGATGGCGGCGCGCTCGGCCAACGCGGTCAAGCGGTTCAACACGCTGATGGACGAACTGCGCACGATCGTGGAGTCGGGTGCCGGTCCGGCCGTCGTACTGGAAGCGGTGCTGGAACGGACCGGCTACCTGGCCGAGTTGCAGGCCTCCACCGACCCGCAGGACGAGACCCGGGTGGAGAACCTGCAGGAACTCGCCGCCGTGGCACTGGAGTTCGAGCAGGAGCGGAGCGAGGGCGAACCAGGCACGCTGGCGGAGTTCCTGGAGCGGGTCGCGCTGGTCGCCGACTCCGACCAGATCCCCGACGACGACGCGGAGTCGGGCGGCGTGATCACGCTGATGACGCTGCACACCGCGAAGGGGCTGGAGTTCCCGGTGGTGTTCCTGACCGGGATGGAGGACGGGGTCTTCCCGCACATGCGGGCGCTCGGGCAGGTCAAGGAGCTGGAGGAGGAGCGGCGGCTGGCCTATGTCGGCATCACGCGGGCCCGCGAACGGCTCTACCTCACCCGCTCGATGATGCGCAGTGCGTGGGGGCAGCCGGCGTACAACCCGCCGTCGCGGTTCCTTGAGGAGATCCCGGAATCGCTGATCGAGTGGAAGCGCACGGGGTCGTCCGGGCCGGCCGGCCCCGGTGGCGGCGGTCCGGTGTCGAAGGCGGCGGCCTCGCTGTTGTCGGCGCCGGCCGGCCGGGCCCGCTCGGGGGGCGGGGCCGCGGGGCGGGCCGGGTCCGGAGGGTCCGGCGGGTTCGCCACCCGGCGTTCGGGCGACCGGCCGGTGGTCTCACTGGCGGTCGGCGACCGGGTCACGCACGACCAGTTCGGACTCGGCACGGTCATCGCGGTCAGCGGGCGGCCGGGGGACGAGAAGGCGACGATCGACTTCGGGGACGAGCGGCCCAAGCAGTTGCTGCTGCGGTATGCGCCGGTGGAGAAGTTGTAGGGGGAGAAGTTGTAGGGGGCGGTGTGCCGCCTCCCGCCCTCCGGCTCCGCGGTTCGCCGGTTCGCCGTGCAGCCATCGAGCCGAAGGGGGCGCCGGTGTTGAAAGGGAGAGCGCGCGCAGGGAGCGAGGTACGAGCGAGCGAGCACGGTCGACTGTCGACGCCGGGTCTGAGCGCCCGGAGGTGAGGGGGCGGAAAAAACGGGCCTCAGCGCGGGTCGAGGCCGTGGGAGAGCAGCCACGGCAGCGGGTTGATGGGGGCGCCGCCGTCCGGACGTACCTCGAAGTGCAGGTGCGGGCCGGTGGTGTTGCCGGTGTTGCCTGAGTACGCGATGACCTCGCCCGCCTTGACCGAACCGCTGCGGACCTTGGTGCGGCTCAGGTGGCAGTACCAGGTCTCGGTGCCGTCGGGGGCGGTCACGATGCTCATGTAACCGTAGGAACCGTTCCACAGCGTGCGGACCGTGCCGTCGGTGGCGGCCATCACGGGTGTGCCGGTCTGTACCGGGAAGTCGATTCCGGTGTGCAGCGCCATCCAGTTGACGCCCGCCTGCCCGAAGTACGCGCTCAGGCCCCGATCCTTCACCGGCAGCAGGAACTTCGGCCGCAGCGCCTCCTTGCGGGCCGCTGCCTCCTCCTTGGCCTTCTTCGCCGCGGCCTGGCGGTCCTTGAGGTCGATACGGGCCTGCGTCCGGCTCGCGCGGGTCGCGAAGTCGTCCGCGTCGCGGCTCACCCCGGCGAGCTGCCGGTCGAGCTGCGTCGTCGGCGCGTTGGTCTTCACTCCGGTGCCGCCGTTCTCCTGCCCGTCGGCCTGCGCCTTGGACGAGTCCTGGGCCATCCCCACTCCGGTGACGGCCGCCGCGCCCACCGCCGCCACCCCCATCACCGCGACCGACGGCACCGCCACGGTCAGCAGCGCCGAACGCTTCGCCGGTTTGCGGCGCCGACTCCGCGCGACCGGGCCGTCGTCCTGGGACGGCCCGTCGCCGGCGTAGTCGTGCCGGACGGGCTCGTCGTCGCTGTACGGGTCGGGGCCCTCCGCGTAGGAGTCGGGTGTGTCGGCGTACGGCGCGGAGGGCTCGGCGTACGGCTCGGGCGCGTCGGCGTACGAGCCCCGGCCTTCCGCGTAGGGGTCGCGGACATCGGCGTACGGCTCCGGCTCGGCGGCCCGCTGCGCCGGGAGGTCGTACGCGGCAGCGGGCGGCACCTGCTCGTACACGCCGGTGTCCCCGCTCGCGTCGTACCCGTACCCGTATCCGTACGCGGGGTAAGCCCCCGAGTCCCAGTCCTGCTGCTGCGGATACGAGCCCTGGTGCCCGTCGCCCGGCCAGAGCGCGCCGACGTCGTACGTGCCCGTGTCGTAGTACGTCGTCGCGGTCGCCTGCGGGGCGCCGCCGAACGCGTACGGGTCGTACGCTGCGTGACCGCCGGTGTCGTACCCGGTCGCGTGACCGGAGTCGTAGCCGTAGCTCTGGCCCTGGCCGTGGTCGTACTGCGGGGGCTGCGGGACGTACGCGTAGCTGCCGGTCGTGTCGTCGGAGAAGGCGGTGGCGGAGAAGGCGGTGCCGACGGTCTGGTAGGAGCCCGTGGAATAGGCGTCGTACCCATAAGCGTCGTAGTCGGGGGTACCCGACGGGGGACGTTCGTTCACCGCCAGCTTCTCTTTCGCCTCGGCAGCAGGAGAATTAGCGGCGACTGTAGCTGCCCGTACCGGGCGCCGACAATCTCCGGACCGGTGCGGACGTCCACCTTGCCCGGTGTTCGGTTGATATTCGACCGTTACGTGTCCGTTATGCGGCGTCGATCGCGCCCGGCGTCTGCCCCTCTCCGCTGAGCGCCTGCCGTATCCGCGCGGCCACTGCCGCGTGCACCGGCAGGGCGAGATGGCCGACGCCGCTCACCTTGATGTTCTGTGTCAGCAGATCCGGATGTTCGAGGCGCGCCGACTCCACCGGGATCATGAGCTGGTCGAGGTCGCTCCAGAACGCCACGAACCGGCTCCGGCACCCGCGCGCCGGACGTGCCAGCTCCTCCAGGACGGGGGAACCCGGACGCATCTGCCGGGCCAGCGGGTGCGGGGTGAGGGCGGGGACGGCCCTGGTTCCGGAGTGCGGGGTGCCCAGGGTGACCAGGGTCCGCACCCGCGTGTCACCGCCGAGTCGCTGTACGTAGTAGCGGGCGATCAGACCGCCGAGGCTGTGGCCCACGATGTCCACGCTGCGGTGGCCCGACTGCTCGCATACTTGTTCGACGTGTGGCCCGAGCAGTTCTGCCGCGGTACGTATGTCGCAGGTCAGCGGTGAGTAGTTCAAGCACTGGACCCGGGTCCAGCCGTTCCGCAGCAGGGAGCGGCGCAGAAGGGTGAAGGCCGAACGGTTGTCCACGAAGCCGTGCACCAGCAGCACCGGCGGGTGGGCGCGGCCCTCGGTGGGCAGGGTGGCCGGGGCGGGCAGGTCCGCTCCGTTGGCCCGGTCCGTGGCGGGCGGCGGCGCCGGGTCGCGCTCGGGGAGTATCCCGGTGGGATAGAGCAGCAGGTGCCCGGCCAGTACGGCCAGGTCGATGGCGGTGACGCGGGCCAGTTCGGCGCCGTACCACCAGCGATTCCCGCCGGGCTCCGCTTCCGGATCGGCCCCCTTTCCGGCTCCGGACGGCCGGGCTTGCGGCGACCGGTCCTCGCCGGACCCGCCGTGCGGCGGCGGGTCCAGCGAGGACCCGCCGTG
>NZ_DATDBG010000330.1:0-4077 GCF_036524955.1 Streptomyces sp. | reverse complement strand
CGGACGGCCCCGGTGCCCGCACCGCCCCCTCCAGCCGGCGGGCCTCCGCGCGCCAGCGCGCGCCGTACGGGTCCGTGGTCCGGCGGGCCGCGTGCCAGGCGGCGGTCAGGTCGGGCCCGTACGCGGCGGGCAGTTCCTCGCTCAGCAGCGCCGTGACCTGCGCGGCGCGGGCCGGGCCGATCACCGGCGCCGCGTCCAGGAGCGCGCGGGCCAGGCGGGGATGGAGGCCGAGCAGGGCCAGACGGCGGCCGCGGTCCGTCGCACGGCCCGCGGCGTCGACCGCCCCCAGGTCGTGCAGGACGGCGCGGGCGGCGGTGAGGGCGCCCGGCGGCGGCGCGTCCAGCAGACCGAGCCCCGAGGCGTCCGGGTCGCCCCAGCACGCGGCCTGGAGGGCGAACCCGGTGAGGTCGGCCAGCGTGATCTCGGGCGCGGGCCGGCGGGGCAGCCTTACGTGCTCGGCCTGCGCCCAGCAGCGGTAGACCGTTCCCGGGCCCTCCCGCCCCGCCCGGCCCGCGCGCTGCTCCGCGGCGGCCCGCGACACCCGCACGGTGGCCAGCGCGCCGAGCCCGCGGGCGTGGTCCGTCCGCGGCTCGCGGGCGAGTCCGCAGTCCACCACGACCCGCACCCCCGGCACGGTCAGGCTGGACTCGGCGACCGAGGTGGCCAGCAGGACCCGGCGCCGCTCCCCGGGCGCGAGCGCCGCGTCCTGCACGGCGGCGGGCGCCCGCCCGTGCACCTGCAGCACATCCACACCGAGCCCGGAGACCATCCCCGCCACCCGCGCGATCTCCCCGGTCCCGGGCAGGAAGCACAGCACGTCGCCGTCGTGTTCGCGCAGCGCCCGCCGTACCACCGCCGCGACATGCTCCAGCAGCGCCGGATCGACCCGTGTGCCGTGCGGCGGCCGCACCGGCCGGGGCGGCGGCGCCCACCGCACGGCCACGGGGTGCAGGACGCCCGCGGCCTCCACCACCGGCCCGCCCAGCAGGCCCGCCCACGCGGCCGTGTCCGTCGTGGCGGACGCGGCCACCAGCCGCAGTTCCGGCCGCAGCAGGTCCCGTACATCCAGCAGGAACGCCATCGCCGTGTCCGCGTCGAGGTGCCGCTCGTGGCACTCGTCCAGGAGTACGGTGCCCACGCCGTCCAGGGCGGGGTCGCGTTGCAGGCGTTGCAGCAGCACCCCGGTGGTGACCACCTCGACGGCGGTACGGGCCGACGTCCGCCGCTCCCCGCGGACCGTGAATCCGACCGTCTCCCCGACGGGCTCGCCGAGCAGCCACGCCATCCGGCGCGCGGCGGCCCGCGCCGCCATCCGCCGCGGCTCGGCCACCAGCACCCGGCCGCCGGACTCCGCCGCCAGCAGCAGCGGCACGAGCGTCGTCTTCCCCGTCCCCGGCGGCGCGGCCAGCACCACACCGCCCGACTCCCGCAACCCGGCCAGTACCTCCGGCACCACCGCCCCCACCGGCAGCGCCCGTCCCTCCGGCCGGATGTCCGTACCCCTCACGGCGTCGGCCGCCCGCGCAGCGGTGGCCCGCCGATCGCCGGAGGCATCCTCACTCCGCCACGCACACGAAGATCGCCGTGCCCGGCAGCAGCCGTCCCCGCAGCGGCGACCAGCCACCCCAGTCCTGGGTGTTCCACTCCGGCCACTCCGGCTCGACCAGGTCGACCAGGCGCAGGCCGGCCGCGGTGATCTCGCGGACGCGGTCGCCGAGGGTGCGGTGGTGTTCGACGTAGACGGCGATGCCGCGGTCGTCCTGCTCGACGTAGGGGGTGCGGTCGAAGTAGGAGGAGATGGCGGTCAGGCCCTCGGGCCCCGGCTCGTCGGCGAACGCCCAGCGCACCGGGTGGGTGACCGAGAAGACCCAGCGACCGCCGGGCCGCAGCACCCGCCGTACCTCCCGGTGCACGCGCGCGGTGTCGGCGATGAACGGCAGCGCCCCGTACGCCGAGCAGGCCACGTCGAAGGAGCCGTCGGCGAACGGGAGGGCGCCCGCGTCGGCCTGCACCAGTGACACCGGGCTGTCCGCCGCGGCGATGTCCTCGTCGATGCGCCGCGCGTGCTGGAGCTGGCGGGCCGAGAGGTCCAGGGCGACCGGCCGGGCGCCCTGCGCGGCCAGCCACCGCGAGCACTGGGCCGCGCCGGCGCCGATCTCCAGCACCGCCAGGTCCTTCAGCCCGGTGGCCGGGCCGAGCAGCCCCGCCGCCGCCTCGTCCAGCCCCTCCGGGCCCCACACGAACCGGGCGTCCCCCAGGAAGTCGCCGTGCTCCACCTGGTAGTCGTCCGCATTCCGGTCCCACCAGTGGCGGTTGGCCCGGCTGCTCTCCGTGACGCCGGCGCTACGACGGGTGGCTTCGGGTTCTGGTCCTTGGATCATCGCGGCAGTCGTCGTACTCTCTGAGAAGACCAGCGGGTGGGTGAATTGAGCCGGTTCGGTCCAATACGCGCTTGGTGTGCTCTTCGTGCATTGACCGTGCACGGCTGCCCCCGTATGCTACAAGTTGCGCTGTGAGCCTGCGCGCCTCAGACAGAGCAGGCTGTGCTCGATACTGTTGCAGACCCCTCGGCCTAGTGGCTGTCCGGAATCGGCAGGAGCGAAAAGGGTTCCCGGCGTAGCAGTACCTACGACTTACTGTCCGTACCGGAGTCCTTTCCCTAATGACGAGCAGCACCGAGGCCCCTCGTACCACCCCGCAGGTGGCGGTCAACGACATCGGCAACGAGGAAGCCTTCCTCGCGGCGATCGACGAGACGATCAAGTACTTCAACGACGGCGACATCGTCGACGGCGTCATCGTGAAGGTCGACCGGGACGAGGTCCTGCTCGACATCGGTTACAAGACCGAAGGTGTCATCCCCTCCCGCGAGCTGTCCATCAAGCACGACGTCGACCCCAACGAGGTCGTCGCCGTGGGCGATGAGATCGAGGCCCTGGTCCTCCAGAAGGAGGACAAGGAAGGCCGCCTGATCCTCTCGAAGAAGCGTGCGCAGTACGAGCGCGCGTGGGGCACCATCGAGAAGATCAAGGAAGAGGACGGCATCGTCACCGGTACCGTCATCGAGGTCGTCAAGGGCGGTCTCATCCTCGACATCGGCCTGCGCGGCTTCCTGCCCGCCTCGCTCGTCGAGATGCGCCGCGTCCGTGACCTCCAGCCCTACGTGGGCAAGGAGCTCGAGGCCAAGATCATCGAGCTGGACAAGAACCGCAACAACGTGGTCCTGTCCCGCCGTGCCTGGCTGGAGCAGACCCAGAGCGAGGTCCGTCAGACCTTCCTCACCACCCTGCAGAAGGGCCAGGTGCGCTCCGGCGTCGTCTCCTCCATCGTCAACTTCGGTGCGTTCGTGGACCTCGGCGGCGTCGACGGTCTGGTGCACGTGTCCGAGCTGTCCTGGAAGCACATCGACCACCCGTCCGAGGTCGTCGAGGTCGGCCAGGAGGTCACGGTCGAGGTCCTGGACGTCGACATGGACCGCGAGCGCGTCTCCCTGTCGCTGAAGGCGACCCAGGAAGACCCGTGGCAGCAGTTCGCCCGCACCCACCAGATCGGTCAGGTCGTCCCGGGCAAGGTCACCAAGCTGGTTCCGTTCGGCGCGTTCGTCCGGGTGGACGAGGGCATCGAGGGCCTGGTGCACATCTCCGAGCTGGCCGAGCGCCACGTGGAGATCCCGGAGCAGGTCGTCCAGGTCAACGACGAGATCTTCGTCAAGGTCATCGACATCGACCTCGAGCGTCGTCGCATCAGCCTCTCGCTGAAGCAGGCCAACGAGTCCTTCGGTGCCGACCCGGCCTCGGTGGAGTTCGACCCGACACTGTACGGCATGGCCGCGTCGTACGACGACCAGGGCAACTACATCTACCCCGAGGGCTTCGACCCCGAGACCAACGACTGGCTCGAGGGCTTCGAGACCCAGCGCGAGGCGTGGGAGGGCCAGTACGCCGAGGCGCAGCAGCGCTTCGAGCAGCACCAGGCTCAGGTCATCAAGAGCCGCGAGGCCGACGAGGCCGCTGCTGCCGAGGGCGCTGCCGCCCCGGCCGCCGGTGGCAACGCCGGTGCGGGCATCTCGGGTGGTTC
>NZ_DATDBG010000329.1:0-45271 GCF_036524955.1 Streptomyces sp. | reverse complement strand
ACACCGCCCCCACCCGGCGCCGGCAACTGATCGGGGGCTGCGGACCGATGCGGACCCTTCGCCGATGTTCCACGTGAAACCGAACTTCATCCGGTACCGCCCGCTCGCCGGTGTTCCACGTGGAACACCGCCCCCTCGCTCCGCCGGCTCACCCCGCCCGCTGTGTTCCACGTGAAACATTGCGCACCCGTGCCATCGCCACGGCTGTGGCCGCGTAGAGGACGGCGAGGGCGAGGATCAGTCCCGATGATCGCCCGTCGGTGGGCAGTGTAAGCGCGGCGACGGCTGCCGCGCCCACGAACGCCACGTTGAAGGCGACGTCGTAGAGCGAGAAGACCCGCCCCCGGTAGGCGTCGTCCACCTGTGTCTGCACGACGGTGTCCGTGGCGATCTTGGCGCCCTGCGTGGTGACTCCGAGCGCGAAGGCCGCCAGCATCATCGGCCCGACGGTGAAAGGCAGCGCGAGCGGCGGCAGCAGCAGCGCGGAGGCGGCCGAGCAGCCGGCGATCCAGCCCGTAGTGCCGAACCGGTTGGTGGCCCACGGGGTGACGACCGCAGCCGCGAAGAACCCGGCCGCTGACAGTCCGACTGCGAGCCCCAGCAGCGCCAGACCGTCGTCGCCCGCCGTTGGCCGGTCCGATCGGTGCGGTGCGTCGGCCCAGGCGTAGCGGCAGAGCATCAGTACGGTCACGGTCAGGGCGCCGTAGCAGAAGCGCATCGCGGTCATCGCGGTCATCGCCTGCGGGGCGGCGGGCCGCTGCCGCAGGTGACGCAGCCCCTCGTGGAGCCCCCGCGCCGTCGAGGCGATCGCCGCACCGATCCGTACCGCGCCGCTCACCGGCAGGTCAGGTCCGAGCAGGTCGCGTCCGAGGGCGAGCGCGGACAGGCCGGCGCAGAGATACAGGAGTGCGGCAAGCAGTACGGTGGCCGCCTCGGCGCCCGAGCCCTCGGCCACGACGAGGTGGACGAGGAACGCGGCGCTGCCGCCCGCGGCAGCGGCGACCGTGCCCGCGGTAGGCGAGAGGGAGTTCGCCATCACCAGGCGCTCCTCGTCCACCACCCGGGGAAGCGCGGCGGACAGCCCGGCCAGCACGAAGCGGTTGACGGCGGTCACCGACAGCGCGGACAGATAGAACAGCCAGTCCGGCGCGTGCAGCAGGATCAGCCCGGCGGTGCCGCAGGAGAGCACGCCCCGCAGCAGGTTGCAGTACAGCAGCACCTGCCGGCGCCGCCACCGGTCGAGCAGCACTCCGGTGAACGGGCCGAGCAGCGAGTACGGCAGCAACAGGACGGCCATCGCCGAGGCGATGGCCGCCGGTGACGTCTGCTTCTCCGGGGAGAAGACCACATAGGCGGCGAGCGCGACCTGGAAGACGCCGTCGGAGAGCTGGGACAGCACGCGCACCACCAACAGCCGCCGGAAGCCGGTCAGCCGCAGCAGTACGCGAAGATCGCGTACGACAGCCATGGACGCCATGCAGACAGCCTCACATGACGCACGAGGCCCCGGGTACGGGACCCGGGCCCTCGTGCGGTGTCGCGGTCAGATCAGTGCGGTCAGCTCAGGTGCGTCAGACCGGTTTGTCGGACCAGGACGGTCGGACGACATCGACGTGACCCGCCGATCGGCCGACCACGCTCAGCGTTCGACCTCGCCACGGATGAACTTCTCCACGTTCTCCCGCGCCTCGTCGTCGAAGTACTGCACCGGCGGGGACTTCATGAAGTACGAGGACGCCGACAGAATCGGGCCGCCGATGCCGCGGTCCTTGGCGATCTTCGCGGCACGCAGCGCGTCGATGATGACACCCGCGGAGTTCGGGGAGTCCCAGACCTCCAGCTTGTACTCCAGGTTCAGCGGAACGTCGCCGAAGGCGCGGCCCTCCAGACGGACGTACGCCCACTTGCGGTCGTCCAGCCAGGCCACGTAGTCCGAGGGGCCGATGTGGACGTTCTTGGCACCCAGGTCGCGGTCCGGGATCTGCGAGGTGACGGCCTGCGTCTTGGAGATCTTCTTGGACTCCAGGCGCTCGCGCTCCAGCATGTTCTTGAAGTCCATGTTGCCGCCGACGTTCAACTGCATGGTGCGCTCCAGGACGACACCGCGGTCCTCGAAGAGCTTGGCCAGCACGCGGTGCGTGATGGTCGCGCCCACCTGCGACTTGATGTCGTCGCCGACGATCGGCACACCGGCCTCAACGAACTTGTCCGCCCACTCCTTGGTGCCGGCGATGAAGACCGGGAGGGCGTTGACGAAGGCGACCTTGGCGTCGATCGCGCACTGCGCGTAGAACTTCGCCGCGTCCTCGGAGCCGACCGGCAGATAGCAGACGAGCACGTCGACCTGGCGGTCCTTGAGGATCTCGACGATGTCGACCGGGTCCTCGGCGGACTCCTCGATCGTCTCGCGGTAGTACTTGCCCAGACCGTCCAGGGTGTGGCCGCGCTCCACGGTCACCCCGGTCTGCGGCACATCGGTGATCTTGATGGTGTTGTTCTCGCTGGCGCCGATGGCGTCCGCGAGGTCGAGGCCCACCTTCTTCGCGTCGACATCGAAGGCGGCGACGAACTCGACGTCACGCACGTGGTAGTCGCCGAACTGCACGTGCATCAGACCAGGCACCTTGCTGTCCGGGTCGGCGTCCTTGTAGTACTCGACACCCTGCACCAGCGACGTGGCGCAGTTGCCTACGCCAACGATGGCTACGCGAACCGAACCCATACCGGTTGCTCCCTGTGTAATCGTCACGCGGTTCCCCGGTTCTCGGGTCGGCCGCCGTGCCCTTGGTTGTTGTCGTTGTCGTCCCGCTCGGCGGCCGGACGCTCCACGCGCCCGGCCCGTTCGGTCTCGATCAGCTCGTTGAGCCACCGGACCTCGCGCTCCACCGATTCCATGCCGTGGCGCTGCAGTTCGAGCGTGTAGTCGTCGAGCCGTTCGCGGGTGCGTGCCAGTGAGGCACGCATCTTCTCCAGGCGTTCCTCGAGGCGGCTGCGCCGCCCTTCGAGGACGCGCATCCGGACGTCCTTCGACGTCTGGCCGAAGAAGGCGAAACGGGCGGCGAAGTGCTCGTCCTCCCAGGCGTCCGGGCCGGAGTGGGCGAGCAGCTCCTCGAAGTGCTCCTTGCCCGCGGCTGTCAGCCGGTAGACGATCTTCGCCCGGCGGCCGGCGAGGGGCGTGGCCAGCGGTTCGCTGTCCGGTGCCGTCTCCTCGATCAGCCACCCCTGGGCGACCAGCGTCTTCAGGCAGGGATACAGGCTCCCGTAGCTGAAGGCGCGGAACACCCCGAGCGAGGTGTTGAGCCGCTTGCGCAGCTCGTAGCCGTGCATCGGGGCCTCACGCAGCAGACCGAGAATCGCGAACTCGAGGATTCCGGAGCGCTTGCTCAATCCCTCGTCCCCTCGTTCGCGTACTGGCCTGGCTGCCTGCTCGTCCCGGCGGCCCGGCTACCTTGTTCCGCGGTGTCGCAGTGCCTCGGCTCGATGTATCGAGTCGATACATCGTGACGATAGAACGGCGCGAGATATGGCGCAAGGCGTGGCGTGGTGACCGGCGTCACATCCCAAAATCCATGAACGCCAGCCGTCCGTTATGTGTGAGATATGCACGTAGAGCATCTTTCGACCGTGCGTACTCTGTTCGCCATGCGTAGCACCGGGAACCCTGTGACGTCGGGGTGCGTCTTGGTCCTCGGCGCAGTGCGGCCTGATCCAGCCGCACGCAGGGGGACCGACCGGAATGTCATCGATGCCTGCAGGCGATCCCGCCTGTCGAGGAGTAGCTGTTCATGAGCGAGCACCGTCGCAAGCCGCCGCAGCCACCGCAGCCGCCGTCCGGCGGCCGTGCTGCCGCCAGGCGCGGAGGGCAGCAGCCGACGACGCCCCCCGCGTCCGCCGACGAGCAGCGACCGTACGAAGGCCGCGCGGCAGCCCGCCGGGCGGCGCAGGGACGTGGCGGCCGACGCAGGATCGGCGGGAGCGGCCCCGGAGCCGGCGGAACCAGCGGACTCGGGGCGACGAACGGCACCGGCGGCCCGGTGGGACGCGGCGGGCGAGGCCCCGGCCGCCGCCCAGCCAAGAAGCACTTCATCGACTACCCGCGCTTCGGCAAGGAGGGCTGGCGCCGCTGGATGCCGTCCTGGCGCCAGGTGACCGCGGTCTTCATCGGCTTCTTCGGCACGCTCATCGGCATCGCGGGCATCGCCTACGCCATGGTCGACATCCCGGACGAGAACAAGACCGCGACCGCTCAGAACAACGTCTACTACTGGGCCGACGGCACCCAGATGGTGGCCACCGGCGGTGACGTCAACCGGCAGAACATCACGTACGACAAGATCCCGAAGGCGATGCGCTACGCCGTCATCTCGGCGGAGAACAAGACCTTCGAGACCGACAAGGGCGTCGACCCGATGGGCATCACCCGCGCCCTGTTCAACATGGCCAAGGGCGGCGAGACGCAGGGCGGCTCGACCATCACCCAGCAGTACGTGAAGAACTCCATGCTCGACCAGTCGCAGACGGTCAGCCGCAAGTTCAAGGAGCTGTTCATCTCCATAAAGGTCGGCGCGAGTGTCAGCAAGCAGGACATCATCACGGGCTACCTGAACACCTCCTACTTCGGCCGCGGCGCGTACGGTCTGCAGGCGGCGGCGCAGACCTACTACGGCACTGACGCGGAGACGCTGAACCCCAGCCAGTGCGCGTTCCTCGCCGCGCTGCTCAAGGGCCCGACGTACTACGACCCGCTCGGGGCCACCAACATCGACCCCGCCGCGACCCCCGAACACAACCGGGCGCGCTCCGAGGGCCGCTGGTCGTGGATCCTGGACCAGGAGGTCAGATACGGCCACATGACCGCGGAGGAGCGGGCCAAGTGGACGAAGTACCCGATGCCGCAGGGGCTCAAGGTCCAGGCCGGGATGAGCGGTCAGATCAGCTATCTGGTGGACACCGCCAACAAGTACGTCAGCGCCCACTCCAAACCCGAGATCACCGCCGAGCAGCTCACCCGCGGCGGCTACCAGATCTACACGACCTTCGAGAAGAACAAGGTCGAAGCGCTGAAGAAGGCCGTCCAGAAGGTACGGAAGAAGAACATCAAACCGGGCGGCGGCCACAAGTACCTCGGTGACGACGTCAACCTCAAGGGTTCGGACGCCGACACCCACGTGCAGTTCGGCGCCGCCTCGGTGGTCCCCGGTGACGGCCGGATCGTGGCGATCTACGGCGGTGAGGGCTACGAGCACCACGAGTTCAACAACAACGCCAACACCAGCGGCGTCCCGGTGGGCTCGACCTTCAAGCCGTTCGTGCTGGCCGCGGCCATGCAGTACGGCACCAACCACAGCAACGGCAAGCCCATCACGCCGGACAGCAAGTACAACTCCGACGACCTGCTGGTGATCAAGGATTACGACGGCAATGTCGTCCTCGACAAGGAGAACAAGCCTTTCAAGCAGAAGAACGAGGACGAGTACGACCGCGGCTACATCACGCTCAACGAGGCGATGCAGCACTCCATCAACACCCCGTTCGTCCAGCTCGGCGAGGACGTGGGCCTGAAGAAGGTGCGCGACACCGCCGTGAGCACCGGGCTGCTGGAGAGCACCATGGCGGGACTCGTCCCGTCGTTCTCCATCGGTACCTCGACGCCGAGCGCGATCCGGATGGCGGACGCCTACGGCACCTTCGCCAAGTCCGGCGTGCAGGTGGACCCGTACTCGGTCACCAAGGTGCTGCGCAACGGTCAGGAGCTGGCCGGTTTCGACAAGCCCAAGCCGAAGCAGGCGATGGCGGCCAACGTCGCCAACAACGTCACCAAGGTGCTGGAGAACGTGGTCAAGAAGGGCACCGGCACCAAGGCCCTGGCGCTGGGCCGGACCACGGCGGGCAAGACCGGTACCACGGACAGCCCCGGCGGTACGCGGTCGGCCTGGTTCGTCGGCTACACCCAGCAGTACTCGACGGCCGTGGTGATGTTCCGGCAGGACTCCACGGCCAGGAAACTGCTGCCCATGGCGGGTACCGGTGGCTTCCCGTCCACGCACGGTGGTGACATGCCGGCCACCATCTGGACGGACTACATGAAGGCCGCGCTCGGCGGCAAGGAGGACCCCGGGTTCCCGGAGGCCACCAAGCTCGGCCCGGCGCAGAACGAGCCCGGGGCCCCGACGCCGAAGCCGTCGCCGACCGCGACGACGCCGACGCCCACCACGGCGCCGCCCACCACCGCGCCGCCGACGATGACGGCGCCGCCCACCAAGCCGGGCAAGAAGCCTCCCACCACGTCCCCGTCGCCGTCGCCGACGCCGACCGAGGTGTGCATGCCCTGGGACCCCACCTGCACCGCGACACCGACCCCGACGCAGACCTCGCCGACGCCGACCACTGATCCGACCGGAGGCGGCGGGACCAGGAAACCGGCGGGCACCTGATCCCGGCCCCGCCGGGCTGAGTGAGGTGACCGAAGAGTCCCCGTGGCCGCCCGGCCACGGGGACTCTTCGTGTCCTGGCCGGGTACGGCAGGATGTCGCCATGACGAGCGTGCGCGACCGCGAAGAGGACGGCCGGCGGGAGCTGCCGGTGCGTCCCACCGACGAGGACCCGCTGGCTGCGGCCGGCAGCGAGCTCATCGGCGGCCCGGCCGGCCGCCGGGCCCGGAGCGGTGGCCACCGCTGGTGGAACCCGCTGCGGGTGATGGCCCTGGCCGTCATAGGGCTGTTCGCGCTCGGTATGGCGCAGAAGGCGTCCTGCTATTCCGGCGGCTGGTTCACGACCGGTAACGAGCAGTACATCCACGCCTGCTACTCCGACATCCCGCACTTGTACGCGCAGCGCGGCTTCGCCACCGACCTGGTGCCGTACTTCGACCGCATCCCGGACGCCGTCTCCGGCGCGTCCACCATCCACTACCTCGAATACCCGGTGCTCACCGGGCTGTTCATGGAGGTCGCGTCCTGGCTGACCCCGCACGGCGGCAGCGGGCAGCACCGCGCGCAGATCTACTGGATCGTGAACTCCGGGATGCTGCTGATCTGCGCCGCCGTGCTCGTGGTGTGCGTGTCGCGCACCAACGGGCGGCGTCCCTGGGACGGGCTGTTCGTCGCCCTGTCCCCCGCGCTGGCGCTGACCGCGACCATCAACTGGGACCTGTTCGCGGTCGCCCTGGCCGCCGCCGGGATGCTGCTGTGGTCGCGCAGCCGCCCGCTGGCGGCCGGTGTGGTGATCGGTCTGGCGACCGCCGCCAAGCTCTATCCGGTGCTGTTGCTGGGTGCCCTGTTCATCCTCTGTCTGCGCGCGGGCAGGCTACGGGCCTTCGCCGCCGCGCTGGGCGGCAGCGCCGGGGCGTGGCTGGCCGTCAACCTCCCGGTGATCCTGCTGGCCCGGGACGGCTGGTCGCAGTTCTACGGTTTCAGCCGCACCCGGCCCACCGACTACGGCTCGCTGTGGCTGATCATCATGGAACGCAGTGGCAACCCGCTGCACGGCGTGAACGCGTACGCCACCGCGCTGATGCTGCTGTTGTGCGCGGGCATCGCCGCCCTCGCGCTCTACGCTCCCCGCCGCCCGCGGATCGGCCAGCTCGCCTTCCTGGTGGTGGCCGCGCTGCTGCTCAGCAACAAGGTCTACTCCCCGCAGTACGTGTTGTGGCTGCTGCCGCTCGCGGTGCTGGCCCGGCCGCGCTGGCGGGACCTGCTGATCTGGCAGGGCGCGGAGGTGCTGTACTTCCTCGGCATCTGGATGCGGCTCGCCTACGTCACCGGCACCAAGCACCACGGCTTGACCCCCGACGCGTACCACCTGGCGGTCGGGGCGCACCTGCTGGGCATCCTCTACCTGTGCGCCCTGGTGGTGCGTGACATCCTGCGCCCCGAGTACGACGTGCTGCGGCAGGGCGGCGAGGACGACCCGGCGGGCGGGGTACTGGACGGCGCGCAGGACGTGTTCGTACTGGGCCCGGTTCCGCACGAGCCGAAGCACGTGGCCTGACGTCCTTGGCAGGGCGTCCTTGTGCGGCCGGCCTTGCGGGAGTGCGCGGTACGGGGGCGCGCGGCGCTACGGTCCCCGCCGGACGGTCAGGCCGACTGCCGGTCGACGACCCGGTCGAACTGGGTCGTCGTGTGCCGCAGGTGCGCCACCAGTTCGTCGCCGACCGCGGGCGGTGCCACGTCGCCCGGCAGGAACAGGATCGACACCTGCATGTGCGGCGGCTCGGCGAACCAGCGCTGCTTGCCCGCCCACACGAAAGGGGACAGGTTGCGGTTGACGGTGGCGAGCCCGGCCCGCGCGACCCCCTTGGCCCGCGGCATCAGACCGTGCAGCGCCTTGGGCGCCTCCAGGCCGACGCCGTGCGAGGTACCACCCGCCACGACCACCAGATGGCCGTCGGCGGCCGACTTCTCCTGCCGGTAGCCGTACCGCTCGCCCTTCGCGATCCGGGTGACGTCCAGGACGGCCCCGCGGTACTCGGTCGCGTCGTGGTCGCCGAGCCACAGCCGGGTGCCGATCCGCGCCCGGAACCTGGTCTGCGGGAACTGCTGCTGGAGCGCGGCCAGTTCGGTTGCCCTGAGGTGGCTGACGAACATGGTGTGCAGCGGCAGGCGGGCCGCGCGCAGCCGCTCCATCCAGGCGAAGACCTCCTCCACCGCGTCCGTGCCGTCGGTACGGTCCAGCGGCAGATGGATGGCGAAGCCCTCCAGCCGTACATCGTCGATCGCGGTGTGCAGTTTGACCAGGTCCTCCTCGGCGACGCCGTGCCGTCGCATGGAGCTCATCACCTCGACGACGACCCGCGCGCCCACCAGGCCGCGTACGCCCTCCACCGAGGACACCGAGCGGATCGCCCGGTCCGGCAGGGGCACCGGTTCCTCGCCGAGGCGGTACGGGGTCAGCACCAGCAGGTCACCGCTGAAGAAGTCCTTGATCCTCGCTGCCTCGTACGTCGTGCCGACCGCGAGCATGTCGGCGCGCAGCCGGGTCGCCTCGTCGGCGAGGCGCTCATGGCCGAAGCCGTAGCCGTTTCCCTTGCAGACGGGCACTATTCCGGGGAACTGGTCCACCACGGAGTGCTGGTGCGCACGCCAGCGCGCGGTGTCGACGTACAAGGTGAGCGCCATGGTCTGGTGAGGACCTTTCTGCTGCGAGTCGGGCGGTCAGCGGCGCGACATGTAGATGTCGAGTGCCTTGTGGAGGAGCTTGTTGAGCGGGAAGTCCCACTCGCCCAAGTATTCGGCAGCTTGGCCGCCGGTACCCACCTTGAACTGGATCAGGCCGAACAGATGGTCGTTCTCGTCCAGGGAGTCGCTGATGCCGCGCAGGTCGTAGACGCTGGCGCCCATCGCGTACGCATCGCGCAGCATCCGCCACTGCATCGCGTTGGACGGCCGGACCTCGCGCTTGTGGTTGGCGGAGGCACCGTAGGAGTACCAGACGTGCCGGCCGACGGTGAGCATGGTGGCGGCGGCCACCGCCTCGCCCTCGTGCACCGCCAGATACAGCCGCATCCGGTTGGGGTCCTCCGCGTTGAGCTTGGTCCACATGCGCTGGAAGTACGACAGCGGGCGCGGGCGGAAGTGGTCGCGCTCGGCCGTGACCTCGTACAGTGCCTGCCAGACGGGCAGGTCGTCGTAGCCGCCCTGGACCACCTGGACGCCGGCCTTCTCGGCCTTCTTGATGTTGCGGCGCCACAACTGGTTGAAGTTCTTGAGGATGTCGTCGAGCGATCGGTTCTCCAGCGGGACCTGGTACACGTACCGCGGCTGGACGTCCCCGAAGCCCGCGCCGCCGTCCTCGCCCTGCTGCCAGCCCATCCGGCGCAGGCGATCGGACACCTCGAAGGCGCGTGGCTCGATGAAGGTCGCCTCCACGTCGCGCAGTCGCTTGACGTCGGGGTCGGCGATGCCGGCCTTGACCGCGCCCGCGTCCCAGCGGCGGATGATCACCGGGGGGCCCATTTTCACGGTGAACGCGCCCTGCTGCTTGAGGTGGTCGAGCATCGGCCGCAGCCACTCGTCCAGGTTCGGCGCGTACCAGTTGATGACCGGGCCCTCGGGAAGGTACGCCAGGTAGCGCTTCACCTTGGGGATCTGCCGGTAGAGGACGAGGCCGACTCCCACCATCTGCCCGGACGTGTCGTCGAACCAGCCGAGGTTCTCCGAGCGCCATTCCGCCTTGACATCAGCCCACGCGGGGACCTGGCAGTGGCTCGCCGAGGGCAGGCTCTGGATGTAGGCCAGGTGCTGCTCTCGGCTGATGGTCCGTAGGGTCAGGCTCATGCGGGGCGCTCCCCATGCTCACGACTGCGGGCTTCACTACTGGCCCGAAGCCTACTGCGCGGGGGATGCCGCCCCGCCAGCCCTGTGGATAACCACGCCGGGGGTCTCGGCGGGCCGCGACGAGGGGTCTCGGGAGGACCGGAACCGGCTGGACGAGGCCCGCTAGGCGAGCCCTCCGTTGGCCATGCCGATGTAGAAGCCGACCGCGGCCATGCCCAGGGTGATGACCAGCGCGAAACGCTCCGCCGTCGTCGCCGAGATGAACTGGCCGTAACCGCCGGTGAGGATTCCGGCCAGGCCGGTCCACGCACTGAGCACATGAAGGTTGTCGAACGCGCAGGTGACCACCGCGACCGCGCCGAGCACGGCGGTGAGGGCGACGAAGGTGTTCTCCAGCGGATGCGGCCGGCCGTCGGTGTTGAAGGTGAAGTGGTGGGTTCGTTCCGCGTCTTGTGCCATGGGGCACCTCCGTGACGGAGTCATGGCGCGCTGTAGCGCCCTACACACCCGATGTGTACAGATTGGGGTCATAAGGGGGCGGATTTCAACCCAGGGGGCAGGGGCGGGTAGTCTTTACGGTCTGCAACGGTGCCCGCGTTGGCCCACCGCCTCCGACCAGCCCCTGCCAGGGGCTCGGGGTCATTGTCAGTGGCCCGCGCTACCGTTGCGACGCAAGACAAACCCTCCTGCCACGGAAACGCCGTGGCCGCTGAGTCCAAAGGAGGTGGGTTCCCCTATGCGTCACTACGAGCTCATGCTCATTCTCGACCCCGATCTCGAGGAGCGCGCTGTCTCCCCGCTGATCGAGTCCTTCCTGTCCGTCGTCCGCAACGGCGGCGGCAGCGTGGAGAAGGTCGACACCTGGGGCCGCCGTCGTCTCGCCTACGAGATCAACAAGAAGCCCGAGGGCATCTACTCGGTCGTCGACCTCAAGGCCACGCCTGAGGTCGTCAAGGAGCTGGACCGTCAGCTCAACCTGAACGAGTCGGTGCTCAGGACCAAGGTCCTCCGCCCGGAACTGCACTGATCCGGGTTTCCGAGTAGCAGCACATACCGCCGAGAGGTCATCCCATGGCAGGCGAGACCGTCATCACGGTTGTCGGCAATCTTGTCGACGACCCCGAGCTGCGCTTCACCCCGTCCGGTGCGGCGGTCGCGAAGTTCCGCGTCGCGTCCACTCCCCGCACCTTCGACCGGCAGACCAATGAGTGGAAGGACGGCGAGAGCCTCTTCCTGACCTGCTCGGTCTGGCGGCAGGCGGCCGAGAACGTCGCCGAGTCGCTTCAGCGCGGCATGCGCGTCATCGTGCAGGGCCGCCTCAAGCAGCGGTCGTACGAGGACCGTGAAGGCGTCAAGCGGACGGTCTACGAACTGGACGTCGACGAGGTCGGCGCCAGCCTGAAGAACGCGACGGCCAAGGTCACCAAGACCAGTGGTGGCGGCCGTGGCGGTCAGGCCGGCGGTTACGGCGGCGGTGGCGGCCAGGGCGGTGGCTGGGGCGGCCAGCAGGGTGGCGGCGGTGCTCCCGCCGACGACCCGTGGGCGACCAGCGCGCCGGCCGGCGGCGGCCAAGGCGGGAGTGGCTGGGGCGGTGGCTCCGGTTCCTCCGGTGGCGGCTACTCGGACGAGCCGCCCTTCTAAGGGCGGATCCATCCACTTCTTGATCGCATAGGAGAAACACCATGGCGAAGCCGCCCCCGCGCAAGCCGAAGAAGAAGGTCTGCGCGTTCTGCAAGGACAAGACCGTGTACGTGGACTACAAGGACACGAACATGCTGCGGAAGTTCATTTCCGACCGTGGCAAGATCCGTGCCCGCCGCGTCACCGGCAACTGCACGCAGCACCAGCGTGACGTCGCCACGGCCGTGAAGAACAGCCGTGAGATGGCGCTGCTGCCGTACACCTCGACGGCTCGATAAGGAGAGGGTGACCGAAGTATGTCCAAGATCATCCTCACCAACGAAGTCAGTGGTCTCGGTGCCGCGGGCGACATCGTCGACGTCAAGCCGGGCTACGCCCGCAACTACCTGATCCCGCGGGGCTTCGCCATCGCGTGGACCAAGGGTGGCGAGAAGGATGTCGAGCAGATCCGCCGGGCCCGCCGCATCCGCGAGATCCACTCGCTGGAGGACGCGAACAGCGTCAAGGCGCAGCTCCAGAGTGTCAAGGTCAAGCTGAGCACCCGCGCCGGTGACACCGGTCGGCTCTTCGGCTCCATCACCCCCGCCGACATCGCCGCGGCGATCAAGGCCGCGGGCGGCCCCGCGGTGGACAAGCGCCGGGTCGAGGTCGGTGCGCCGATCAAGACGCTCGGCGCGCACAAGGTCTCGGTGCGCCTGCACCCCGAGGTCGAGGCTGTGCTCGACCTGGAGGTCGTGGCCGCGTAACGGCCTGATGTTCCACGTGGAACGGCATCATGTGTTCCACGTGGAACATGGAAGGGCCGGGCATCCCGTTTCGGGTGCCCGGCCCTTTTCGTCCTACGGCTCGTCCTACGGCCACGGCGGTCCTGATCCCTCCCTCGCTCGGGGTCATGCGGCCTGTCCGTACGAGGGGCCAGGGGGGGGCTCAGCGGGCCGCCCCCGTCACCACCCAGCGGCCGGAGCGGGCCCGTAGCCACAGGGTGGCGAGCCGGGTGAGCATCATCAGGGTCATCGCCCACCACAGCGCGGCCAGGCCCGCGCCGAGGGCAGGCACCGCGAGCGCGGCGGGAACGAAGACCAGCAGCGTGACCAGCATCGACCAGGCGAGATACGGTCCGTCGCTGGCGCCCATCAGTACCCCGTCGAGGACGAAGACCACCCCGGAGACCGGTTGTCCCACCGCTACCACGAGCAGTGCGGACGTCAGGGCGTCTTGTACGGCCGGGTCGGAGCTGAACATCGGTCCGATCAGCGGCCGGGTCAGTGCCACCAACAGCCCTAGGATGATTCCGCAGGTAACGCCCCACTGCGTCATTCGGCGGCAGACAGCCCGCGCGCCCTCCGGATCGTCGGCGCCGAGGTAGCGGCCGATGATGGCCTGCCCGGCGATGGCGATGGCGTCCAGCGCGAAGGCCAGCAGCGACCACACCGTGAGGGTGATCTGGTGTGCGGCGATCTCGGTGTCGCCGAGCCGGGCGGCGACGGCGGTGGCGATCATCAGGACGGCCCGCAGGCTGACGGTGCGGATCAGCAGCGGCGCACCGGCTCGCGCACAGGCCCGGATTCCGGCGGCGTCGGGGCGCAGTACGGACCGCCAGTCGCTGTTGCCGCCGGGGATTCGCGAGCGGGCGCCGCGTACTACCACCCACAGGTAGACGGCCGCCATGCCGTTCTGCACGATGACCGTCCCCCAGGCGGAGCCCGCGATGCCGAGACCGGCGCCGTAGACCAGGGTCACGTTCAGGCCCGCGTTGGCGGTGAAGCCGGCGACGGCGACGTAGAGCGGGGTGCGGGTGTCCTGGAGGCCGCGCAGGGCGCCGGTGGACGCGAGCACCACGAGCATCGCGGGGATGCCGAGCGCGCTGATCCGCAGGTACGTGGTCGCGTACGGGGCGGCCGTGCCGGAGGCGCCGAAGAGGTCCACCAGCGCGGGTGCGGTCGGCATGGTGCCCACGATGACGAGGGCGCCCAGCAGCAGAGCGAGCCAGATGCCGTCCATGCCCTGGCGCAGTGCCGCGGGCAGGTCACCCGCGCCGACCCGGCGAGCGACGGCGGCCGTGGTGGCGTATGCCAGGAACACGAAAATGTTGACGGCGGTGGTGAGCAGGGTGGCGGCCACACCGAGCCCGGCGAGCTGCGCGGTGCCCAGGTGTCCGACGACCGCGCTGTCGGCCATCACGAACAGGGGTTCCGCGACGAGCGCGCCGAACGCGGGCAGCGCGAGGGCGATGATCTCCCTGTCGTGGCGGCGTCGTACGGGTCCGGGGAGGCGGGTGGGGCGGTGCTGTTCGGAGGGCTTGACGGCCGGATTCACAAGCACAGCTTAATCGTCCACAAGTAAGCGGTGAGATGCGGGTCTGGTCATTACGGATGACTGCGCAGAGTGATCTCCTCCGCGTTGTTTGTGGCGATCTTGAGTGGACCGGAAAAGTTTTTCTCCTGCACAGGCTATGGATGAAGAAAGACCAGGTCAGCGCCGGTCGGCCTGGCTGGTGAAGAGCTTGTCCACAGCGCTGTCCCAAGGGCTGTACACAGGTTGGGGGCAGTTCTCCACAGGTATGGCGCGGCCGTCCACACCCCCTGTGGATAACCAGGTTGGTCCGGGCCGCCCGGGGGCCTACCGTTGAGCCTCCCCGACCTACCGTGGACCGCCCCTGTGCACGCGCCGCGAGTGGAGGCCGGGTGGCTCATATGTCAGCCGCGCGCCGTGAAAGAGTGGCACGCACGGGGGCCCGGTCGGGGACCGGTGTCGAACGGGGAGGAGGTGCCGGGGATGAGCCAGCCCGAACCCTCCGGCGACCACTGGGGAGACCTCCCACCGGACGACCGCCCCGCCGTCAGCCCCTTCCGCAAGAAGAACACCCCGGACGACAACCGTTTCTCCGAGGGCGGCGGGGGCTTCGAGCGGGTCCCGCCACAGGACCTCGACGCGGAACAGTCCGTGCTCGGCGGCATGCTGCTCTCCAAGGACGCCATCGCCGACGTAGTGGAGGTGCTCAAGGGCGCGGACTTCTACCGCCCGGCGCACGAGACGATCTTCACCGCGATCCTTGACCTCTACGCCCGCGGCGAGCCCGCCGACCCGATCACCACCGCAGCCGAGCTCACCAAACGCGGCGAGATCGCCCGCGTCGGCGGCGCCCCGTACCTTCACACCCTGGTCAACGCGGTGCCCACCGCCGCGAATGCCGAGTACTACGCCGAGATCGTGCACGAACGCGCGGTCTTGCGCCGACTCGTCGAAGCGGGCACCCGTATCACCCAGATGGGTTATGCGGCCGACGGTGACGTGGACGACATCGTCAACAACGCGCAGGCCGAGATCTACGCGGTGACCGAGCAGCGCACCTCCGAGGACTACCTGCCGCTCGGCGACATCATGGAGGGCGCGCTCGACGAGATCGAGGCGATCGGCTCCCGCAGCGGCCAGATGTCCGGCGTGCCCACCGGCTTCACCGATCTGGATTCCCTCACCAACGGCCTGCACCCGGGCCAGATGATCGTCATCGCCGCCCGCCCCGCCATGGGCAAGGCCCTGGCCCTCGACACGGTGCTCGCCACTCCCACCGGGTGGACCACCATGGGCGCGGTCCGGGCCGGAGACCACTTGATCGCCGCAAACGGGACACCGACGCGCGTGGTCGCCGCCACCGATGTCATGGTCGGGCGTCCCTGCTACGAAGTCACCTTCGACGACGGGACGACGGTCGTCGCCGACGCGGACCACGAATGGCTCACCGATACCAGGGCCTCACGGCGGGCGAACGGGAGGAGCGGTCCGGAGCGGCGGGGAAAGCGTGCTTCGGTCAAGACGACCAAGGAGATCGCGGCGACCTTGCGGTGCACGAACCTGGCCGACCGGCGGCTGAACCACTCCGTGAGCGATGCGGCTCCGCTCGATCTCCCACCTGCGGAGCTGCCGGTTCCTCCGTACACACTGGGTGTGCGGCTGGGCGGAGGCAGCGGCCACAGCGAAGGTCAGGGCGACGAACCCGCGCGCCCGGGATGCACGCACATCCCGCAGGACTATCTGCGTGGTTCACTCGCCCAGCGCCGGGCACTGCTCGCCGGACTGCTCGACGCCGGAGGAGCGGTCACGGCCACCGGTTCCGTTCGGTTCACGGCCGCCGACCCGGCGCTGACCGAGGGATTCCGTGAACTGCTGGCGAGTCTGGGCCATCGCTGCCGTACGACGACCAAGCGCGTCCACGGGCGCTCCGGAGAGTCGTCCCTCGCCCACGTCGTCCATTTCGCAACCGACGACGACGTCTTCCGGCTGGCGCGCAAGCGACGGCTGCATGCGGAGCGCAGGCGCCACGGCACCCCGAAGCCGGCCCGGCGCTTCATCACCGACGTGCGCGAGATCGAGAGCGTGCCGGTTCGCTGCGTGCAGGTGGACAACCCGGATCACCTGTACCTGGCCACTCGCGCGATGGTGCCCACGCACAACAGCACCCTCGCCCTGGACTTCGCCCGCACCTGCTCCATCGCGCACAAGATGCCCAGCGTCATCTTCTCCCTGGAGATGGGCCGCAACGAGATCGCGATGCGTCTGCTGTCCGCAGAGGCCCGCGTCGCCCTGCACCACATGCGCTCCGGCACGATGACCGACGACGACTGGACCAAGGTCGCACGCCGCATGTCCGACGTCACCGAGGCCCCGCTCTACATCGACGACTCCCCGAACCTGTCAATGATGGAGATCCGCGCCAAGTGCCGCCGCCTCAAACAACGCAACGACCTGCGCCTGGTCGTCATCGACTACCTCCAGCTCATGCAGTCCGGCGGCTCCCGCCGCCCCGAGAGCCGCCAGCAGGAGGTCTCGGACATGTCCCGCAACCTCAAACTCCTCGCCAAGGAGCTCGAGGTCCCGGTCATCGCCCTCTCCCAGCTGAACCGCGGCCCCGAACAGCGCACCGACAAGAAGCCGATGGTCTCCGACCTCCGCGAATCCGGCTCCATCGAGCAGGATGCCGACATGGTGATTCTCCTCCACCGCGAGGACGCCTACGAGAAGGAGTCCCCTCGCGCCGGCGAGGCAGACCTCATCGTCGCCAAACACCGCAACGGCCCCACCGCCACGATCACTGTGGCCTTCCAGGGCCACTACTCCCGCTTCGTGGACATGGCCCAGACCTGATGTGGGTCTCGGACTTCGTGGCACAGTCTCAGCCTGAGCTGTGGCACGCGCGTTGGGACGACGCGAGCCTGTGAGGCCGCATGAAACGTGCGGACCGCGCACCGTACCGGCAGAGAGGCGTACGACGAGTGACCGCTGACCCCGCACCCTCGGCGGCGCACGACGACGAACTGCTGTCGGCCACCCGGCGTGCGCTGCTGCGTCGCGTCGCCGTAGGACAGGCGGAAGGCCGGACGCCGTCGCTGGTGGGGGCGGTGGTACGGGACGGGCGGCTGGTGTGGACCGGGTCGCGGAGCATGATCGAGAGGCACGCGCCGGACGCGGACACGCAGTACCGGATCGGGTCGATCACCAAGACGTTCGTCGCCGTGCTGGTGATGCGGCTGCGTGACGAGGGCCTGCTGGAGCTGACCGATCCGCTGGCCAGGCACCTCCCGGGGACGACCGCCGGTGAGGTGACGGTGGGTCAACTGCTCGCGCACACCTCGGGACTGGCTTCCGAGACGCCGGGGCCCTGGTGGGAGCGCACGCCCGGCGAATTGCGGCCGGAGTTGGCCGATGTGCTGGGCGCGGAGCCCGGCAAGCATCCGGCCGGGCGCCGCTACCACTACTCCAACCCCGGGTACGCACTGCTCGGCGCCCTGGTCGAGAAGGTGCGGGGCATGCCATGGGGTGCCGCGCTGAGGGCGGAGGTACTCGAACCGCTGGGCTTGACGCGGACGACGCTGCTGCAGCAGTCCCCGGCCGCCGTGGGTTTCGCCGTCCACCCGTGGGCGGACGTGATGCGGCCCGAGGCCGTACAGGAGACCGGACGGATGGCGCCCGCGGGCCAGTTGTGGTCGACGGCCGCGGACCTCGCGCGGTGGGCGGCGTTCCTGGCGATGGGGCACGAGGACGTGCTGGGCGCGGAGACGGTGGCGCACATGCGCGAGCCGGCGGCGCCGCCCGAGGCCACAGACCCGGACGGCGGTTACGGCCTGGGTGTGCAGTTGCTGCGTCGGGACGGTCGTACGCTCGCCGGTCACACCGGTTCGATGCCAGGCTTCCTCGCCGCGCTGTGGGTGAGTGTCGAGGACGGTGTCGGCGCGCTCGCACTGGCCAACTGCACCTCCGGGCCCGCCGTGAGCGCGATCGCAGCCGATCTGCTGGCGATCACCGCGGACGCTGAGCCCGGCTTCCCGGCGGCCTGGCGGCCCGCCGAGCAGCTCGACAGCGGCCTGCTGGACCTCGCCGGACCCTGGTACTGGGGAACGTCGGCCTTCCTGCTGCGAGTGCGGGCCTCCGGTGAGCTGTACGTCGCGCCGATGAACGGCCAGGGCCGCGGTTCCCGGTTCCACGTGGAACATGACGGCACCTGGACCGGTCGTGAGGGTTACTACGCGGGCGAGACGTTGCGCGCGGTGCGCCGGGAGGACGGTTCAGTGAGCCATGTGGACCTGGGGTCCTTCGTGTTCACCCGTGAGCCGTACGATCCGGAGGCTCCGGTGCCGGGTGGCTTTCCGGGCTGGCACTGAGCGTATTGCCGTTCGCCCCGAACCGTCACGCTGAGTGTTTCACGTGAAACACCGGCACACGAGCCGCTGATCCTGTGCGACAACCCCACCGCGCAACCCGTCCTTCACGCAATTCGTCCAGCCCGGTCGCACACTGTGCCACCTTCGTGGCGCACCAGGCGTGACGCAAGTGACGAACTGAGCGAATACGGGCGGTGCCGGCGGGCTGGGTGAGCTATGCCTGGTCAACCGCGCCGCACCGGGTGATGTCATCCAGCGCGGTCCGCCCGCCGGGTCGATGGTGGTGGACCACACCACGGAAGACGGCCTGCTGTGCCTGAGCGGGTGGCGGCGGGCGACTCAGGTGCGTGACGCCGGCCGTCAGCCCAGGTCCGGGCCCAGCAACCCGCGCACTCCCTCGATGTTCGCGTCCAGGTAGTGCCGGAGGGTCAGCGGGACGATGCCGACTGAGGCGATGCCCATCCGGCTGAACGGCACCCGCACCACCTCGTACTCCCCGTCCGGCTCCTCGACTTCCGGGCCGTGTCGCAGGGTGAGGTCCATCGAGGCCAGTCGGCAGGCGAAGAAGTACTGCACCTTCACGCCGTGCGAGCCGTCGTCCGCGATGTGCTCGACCGTGTCCACGAAGGCCGGCACCGCTTCGGCGACCTTCGCGCCCAGTTCCTCGTCCATCTCGCGGTGCAGCGCGGCGACCACGGTGGCGTCGTCGTCCTCGACGCCGCCACCGGGCGTCAGCCAGTACGGCGCGAGGCCGGGCTTGGTGCGCTTGATGAGGACCAGTTGGTCGCCGTCGAACAGGATGGCGCGGGCGGTGCGTTTCACCACCGGGCGGGTGGTGGGACTGGAAGGCATGTCCGGGGGCATGCCAGACATCTGCCGCACCGGAGGCTGGGGCAAACGTGGCAGTCGCGGCGAATCGGAGCGTACGCTTCCCCTCCGCGTGCGCCCGGTCAAGCCGGGTCAGGCCGCGGCGGCTGCCTCGTCCAGTGCCCCCAGCACATCGTCGAGGATGTCCTCCGGGTCCTCGACACCCACTGAGAAACGGATGAAACCGGGCGGCACCGCGTCCCCGCCCCAGCGAGCCCGGCGCTCGGCCGTGCACTGGACGCTGCCGAAGCTCGTCGCCTCCGCGGTGAGCCGCAGCGCGGTCAGAAAGCGTTCGGCGTGCGCCTGGTCGGGCAGGGCGAACGACACCACGCTGCCGAAGCGCCGCATCTGCGCCACGGCCACCGGGTGCGCGGGATCGGACGGCAACCCGGGATGACGTACGCCCGTCACCTCGGGACGCTTCAGCAACTCACCCGCGAGAGCCAGCGCGTTCGCGGCCTGCCGGTCCACCCGCAGCGCGAGTGTGGCCAGCGAGCGGTGCGCCAGCCAGGCCTCCATCGGTCCGGGGATCGCGCCCGCCGTCTTGCGCCACTGCCGTACTCCGGTGGCCAGTTCGGCGGAGCGCGTGGTGACGTACCCGAGCAGCAGGTCGCCATGGCCGCTGAGCGCCTTGGTGCCGCTGGCCACGGAGAAGTCCGCGCCGAGGTCGAGCGGTCGCTGGCCGAGCGGGGTGGCCAGGGTGTTGTCGACTGCGACCAGCGCGCCCACCGCGTGCGCGGCGTCAGCCAGCCGGCGGATGTCGCACACGTCAAGACCGGGGTTCGACGGGGTCTCCAGCCACAGCAGCCGGGCGCCGTCCAGCGCCGCGAGCTGCGCGTCCCCCACGGTCGGCGCGAGCCGCACGCCGACGCCGTACGACTCCAGGCGCTCGCGCAGCGAACGCGTCGCCTGGTAACTGTCGGACGGCAGGACGACCGTCTGCCCGGCGCGTACCTGCGACAGCAGCACCGCTGCGACCGCGCCCATGCCGGAGGCGAACGTCAGGGTGGTGGCTGCCGGGTCGCCGGGCGCCTCAAGCTCCGAGAGGGCCGCCTCCAGACGGTCCCAGGTCGGGTTCTCGTCCCGGCCGTACGTGTACGGGCCGGTGGCCTCGCCCGGGAGGTGGTAGTGCGAGACGAAGACCGGGCCCGGCAGCGACGGTTCGTACGCGGTCGCCGGGGGCCGCCCCGCGTGCACGCTGCGGGTGCTGTCGCCCTGCAGCCCCGGACCGTACCCCGGATTCCCCCCGGCCGCCGCGCTCACTCGTCGTCCGGCAGCACGACGTGCAGCGCCCACGAGACGATGCTGACGATCAGACCGCCCACCACCGCGGTCCAGAAGCCCTCGACGTGGAACTGCAGGTCGAGCTTGCCGGCCAGCCAGGAGGTGAGCAGCAGCATCAGGGCGTTCACCACCAGGGTGATCAGACCCAGGGTGAGGATGAACAGCGGGAAGGACAACACCCGCACGATCGGCTTCACGAGCCAGTTCACCAGGCCGAAGACGAGTGCGACGAGGATCAGGGTGAGGGCCTTGTGGCCGCCTGAGTCACCTGTGAGGGTGATGTCCTTGACGATCCACACGGCCACACCGAGGGCACCGGCGTTGGCCAGGGTCTTGACGACGAAGTTCTTCATGATGTGATCGTCGCAGAACCGATGACCAGGGCGACAGGCCTGGCGGGACCGTGGCACGACAGCGGCAGAGGAGTGGCGATGAAGGTGTTCCGGCTGGACGACCTGGACGCGGAACGGGAGGCGAACCAGGGGGCGTACCTCCAGTTCCTGCGCGAGCGCACCATGTCGGCGGGGCTGTACGCGCTGAAGGCCGGGGACACCGATCCGCAGAAGCCGCACGGACAGGACGAGATCTACCTCGTGGTCAGCGGGCGGGCCGCGATCACCGTGGGGGAGGAGACCACCACCGTCGCCCGCGGCAGCGTCGTGTACGTACCGGCCGGGACGCCGCACCGCTTCCACCACATCACCGAGGACCTCAGGGTCATGGTGGTCTTCTCGCCGCCGGAAACCTAGGGGACGGTTCAGGGTCGGATCGGGACCGCGGGCCGTCCGCGGCGGGCACCGGTGGCCCTACAGTCGACAGTACGGGCGGAGAACCGCCAGGAAACGCGCCTTGGGGACAGTCCGGACGCGTCACGGCGAAGGAGTGGTGGACGGAGATGGACAAGCTGCTGAAGGGCCTGCCCTGGTGGGTGAAGTGGATCGGCATCCCGGTCATCGCCCTGGTGATCTTCGGCGGACTGGTCGCGAGCCTGATCAGCATCGTGGTGGGGCTGCTGTTCAAGGTGGTGGTGTTCGTGATTTTGGTCGGTGCGCTGGTCTTCGTGGTCAAGCGCGTCACCTCGTCCTCGTCCGGCGACAGGCGCGACTGGTGAGCCGGGTCCGGACGGCGTGACCGGTGCGGGCCGCCCCCCGAGGCGGCCCCGTTACTTCGCCCGGCGCCGGTGACTTCCGCCGCCGGACGTCACGGCCCGCTCGCCACCGGCCGCCACCGCCGGCCGCCGGTCGGCGCTGACGACCAGCGCCGCCAACACCGTGGTCAGCGGCACCGACGCGACCAGGCCGATACTGCCGATCAGGGTCCGGACGATCTCCTCCGCGACCAGTTCGCTGCCGGCCACGCGCAGTACGCTGCTGCGCGCGATGGAGAAGAGCAGCAGCAGCGGGAGCGCGGCGCCCGCGTACGCCAGTACCAGCGTGTTGACCACCGAGGCGATGTGATCGCGGCCGATCCGCATGCCGGTGCCGTACAGCTTGCGCCAGTTCGCGCCCGGTTCGGCCTCCTTCAGCTCCCACACGGCGGCGACCTGCGTGACCGTGACGTCGTCCAGGACGCCCAGCGAGCCGATGATGACGCCCGCCAGCAGGACACCCTTGATCTGGATGTCCGGGTAGAGGCTGTGGATCACGCCGGTCTCGTCCGAGGTGTTGCCTGTCAGGTGGGCCCACGAGATGAACGCCGAGCCCAGCACGCCGATCAGCACGAGTGAGCACAGGGTGCCGAGGACAGCCACGGACGTACGGGCGTTGACGCCGTGGCACAGATAGAGCGCGATCAGCATGATCGCGCTGCCGCCGACCACCGCGACCAGCAGTGGATCCTCGCCGTGCAGGATCGCCGGGAGGATGAAGAGCGTCAGGATCGTGAACGAGATGACCAGTGCGATCAGCGCCATCACACCGCGCAGCCGGCCGACGACGATCACCGCGACTGCGAAGATCCCGGCCAGCAGTGCGAGCGGGAGACCGCGCTCCACGTCGGTGACCGAATAGCGCAGGCCGAGCGGGGCATGGGGGGCGTACGCCAGGATCACTTCCTGGCCCGCGCTGTAGCGGCGGGTCTGGTCCGGCCGGACGATCTCGGTGAAGGTCATGCCCTTGTCCGGGCCCGAGGTCACCACGAGCGTCGCCTTCTGACAGGCGTCGCTGCCCTTGCCGGGCTCCTTGGGGGTGGACCGCGACTGGTCCAAGGCCGCACAGGACAGGTCGACCAGCTTGGTGACCTTGCCCTGCCGGGTCTGCTGGTCGAAGCCGACGCCGGTACGGGCGTGCTCGGGCGCGCCGCCCGGCCACAGCACGATCAGGCCGACGGCCACGGCCGCGGCGAACGGTACGAGGATGGCGGCGATGACCTTGCGCAGGTGCTTGGAGACAGGCGGCACCGGGCCGTGAGCGTGCGTGTGCGCCAGGCCGGTGCCGTGCCCGTGACCGGAGCCGGCGTCCTGACCGTGACCGTGCCCCGCGTCGTGACCTGAGTCACGGCCAGGTGCGTTCGGCTGAGCTTGGGGGGAGTCCATTGCCTCGATCATCGCAAGACCCGCTGGTCTGTGCCCGCGTCCAACCGTTACGGTGGGGCCACCTTTGCACACGCGGGAGCTCGGAGCACCGGGCTGAGAGGGCGCTGACACGCATCTGCGGAAGCTGCGCCGACCGCCGAACCTGTTACCGGGTAATGCCGGCGTAGGGAGTAGGTCTCATGACCATGCAGGACGCACGTACGCGTGAAATCGGCTGGCACAAGGCGTACCTGAGTGGATCACGGCCGGACCTGCGGGTGCCGGTCCGTCAGGTCCACCTCACCAACGGCCGCGACGTCACGCTGTACGACACCTCGGGCCCGTACACCGATCCGTCGGTGGACACCGACGTCCGGCGGGGACTCGCCCCGGTCCGGGCGAACTGGATCATCGGGCGCGGCGACACCGAGGAGTACCCCGGCCGCCCCATCCGCCCCGAGGACGACGGCATCAAGCACACCGCACCGCGCGGCGGGCTGCGCAACCTCGACGCGGTCTTCCCCGGCCGCCCGCGGCTGCCCCGCCGCCGGCGGAACGCAGAGCCCGTCACCCAGCTCGCGTACGCCCGGCGCGGCGAGATCACGCCGGAGATGGAGTACGTGGCGCTGCGCGAGAACGTCGCGCCCGACGTGGTACGCGACGAGATCGCCGCGGGCCGGGCCGTCCTCCCGGCCAACGTCAACCACCCCGAGACCGAGCCGATGATCATCGGCAAGCGGTTCCTGGTCAAGGTCAACGCGAACATCGGCAACTCCGCAGTCACCTCCTCCATCGAGGAGGAGGTCGAGAAGATGACCTGGGCGACCCGCTGGGGCGCCGACACCGTCATGGACCTGTCCACAGGCCGCAACATCCACACCACCCGCGAATGGGTGCTGCGCAACTCCCCCGTCCCCATCGGCACCGTCCCCCTCTACCAGGCCCTGGAGAAGGTGGACGGCCGCGCCGAGGAGCTGACCTGGGAGATCTACAAGGACACCGTCATCGAACAGGCCGAGCAGGGCGTCGACTACATGACCGTCCACGCCGGTGTCCTGCTCCGCTACGTCCCGCTGACCGCCCGCCGCAAGACCGGCATCGTCTCCCGCGGCGGCTCGATCATGGCCGCGTGGTGCCTCGCCCACCACCGGGAGAACTTCCTCTACGACAACTTCGAGGAGCTCTGCGACATCCTCGCGGCGTACGACGTCACGTACTCGCTCGGCGACGGCCTGCGCCCCGGCTCCATTGCCGACGCCAACGACGAGGCGCAGTTCGCCGAACTGCGCACCCTCGGTGAGCTCAACAGCATCGCCAAGCGCCACCATGTGCAGACGATGATCGAGGGCCCGGGTCACGTGCCCATGCACAAGATCAAGGAGAACGTCGACCTCCAGCAGGAGATCTGCGAGGAGGCCCCCTTCTACACCCTCGGTCCGCTGACCACCGACATCGCGCCCGCCTACGACCACATCACCTCGGGTATCGGCGCGGCGATGATCGCCTGGTGGGGCACCGCGATGCTCTGCTACGTCACTCCCAAGGAGCACCTCGGGCTTCCCGACCGCGACGACGTCAAGACGGGTGTCATCACGTACAAGATCGCCGCCCACGCGGCCGACCTGGCCAAGGGGCACCCGGACGCGCAGGCGTGGGACGACGCGCTGTCCGACGCCCGGTTCGAGTTCCGCTGGGAGGACCAGTTCAACCTGGCGCTCGACCCGGACACGGCCCGCGCCTTCCACGACGAGACGCTTCCGGCGGAGCCGGCCAAGACGGCGCACTTCTGCTCGATGTGCGGGCCGAGGTTCTGCTCGATGAAGATCTCGCAGGACATCCGCCGGACCCACGGCGGCACGGAGGCGGAGATCGAGGCCGGGATGGCCGAGAAGTCCCGCGAGTTCGCCGCGGCGGGGAACCGCGTCTACCTGCCGTTGACCGACTGACGGATCGTCCGGCTGATCGACTGACGGTTCGCCGACCGGCCGACGACTGGCGCCGAGGTCCTGCGGCGACCCGGCCGGCAGAGAACGGCGGCCGACCCGGGATACCGGGCCGGCCGCCGTTTCCGCGTTCGGGGGTGGGTAAGGCGTCATGGCGATGACCGTGTGAGCCGCCGGTCCGGTCAGTCCCTTCCGGGTCAGTCCCTTTCGCGCTCCGGGCCCCCGAATTCGGGGCTGGTGAAATCCGGACTGGAAAAGCGGTGCCCGGGCGCCGGGGACTCCTCGGGGCCCGGACTGGTGAAATCGGGGCGGGTGTAGCCGAGGTGGGGCATGCGGGGGACGGTTCGGGTCGGCAGGGGCGCGGGCGGCTCGGGGGTGAAGGCGGTCGTGGCCCGGGTGGCGGCCTCGTCGAGGAAGGGGAGCAGACCGCGGTTGAGCAGCGCCTCGTGCCACACCTGGCGGGCCTGGGCCACCTCCGGCGGCATCGCGTCGAGCGTGTCGTGGATCGCCGCGGAGCCGTTGCGCAGGGCGGTCAGCAGCAGGCCGACCGCGCCGAGCAGGATGGACGCCGCGGCGACGGCGGCGAAGAACCAGCCCACCGTACGCAGCGGGGCGGCGATCCCGGGCTCCGGCGACACCGCCTGCAGCGCGTAGCCGATCAGCAGGAATATCACCGCTGCGGCTCCGGCGAGCAGTGGCGTGAGGACGGCCAGCACGGCCAGCAGACCCGCCCCGGGCCCCGCCCCCTCGGCCACACCCATCGCCGCGTAGCCGAACGCCCGGTTCTCCCGGGACCGCGCCGCCTCGCGCGCCGCCTCTCGGGTCTCCGCGCGGAGTGTGCGGTACGACTCGTACTCCTCGGCCACGGCGGCGGTGATGGCATCGGCGGACACCAGCGCCCTGGTGCGCAACTGCTCGGTGTTGAGCGGCGCCCGGTCGTTGTCCTGGTTGTCCAGGACGATGCGCAGGGCGTCGTCGAGGACGTGGTCGAAGTCAGGGCGGTCTTCGCCCAGTAGATGTGGAGCGCTGTTCATGTGCTTCCCCCGATGCTCCGACTCGCCGTACGCGGCCGGTTGTTCCCTCCAGGTACCCTCTAGGTCCTCTCGGGGAACCGGCCCGGCCGGCCGTTGTGCGCGGAGAGCGGCGTGCCTACGGATACAGCCGATGGTAGGGCGGGACGCCAGGCCGTGACAGGGTGCGACCACGAAATGTGGCGGTCGGAGGGACTGAATCCGGCGGGGCGGCCGGGAGACGCGCCTGATCCGTGAGCCCCTAGGAGACCAGCGGGAGTTGGGCGACCAGCAGCCGCCCGTCCATGGTCACGCCGCCGTCCATGGCCACCGCGAGGTTCTCCGCGTACACCATCGGGCCGTTCACCGCGTGCCCGCCCTCCTCCGTGTCCACCGGGAACTCCCCGCCGATCTCGCCGAGCAGGTACGGGATCGGGCTGTGCCCGTGCACCACCTGGTTGCCGCCGTAGGTGCTGAGCAGTTCGCGAGCGGCCTTGGCGCCGCCCTCCCCGCGGAAGGCGAACCGCTTGGTGAACTTGCGGAACAGGTCCCAGCACTCGTCGGCGTCGCCGCGTTGCAGCACGCCCGTGACGGCGTCGTTCATCTCCTCGATGCTGCTGCCGTACTCCAGGTATGCGGTGGTGTCGGAGTGCAGCAGCAGGTGGCCGTCGGTGAGGTAGGCCGCGTCCAGCCGGGAGATCCAGGTCAGATGACGGTCCTCCAGCCGTTCCATGTCGGAGGGCTGGCCGCCGTTGAGCCGCCAGGCGGCGAGGAAGGAGGCGGTGCCGGCGGTGGAGTTGACCGGCGTGTCGCCGAAGCGGTGGGCGCCGAGCAGCAGCAGTTCGTGATTGCCCATCAGTGCCCGGCAGTAGCCGCCGGCCGCCGCGGCCTCCGCGGAGAGCTGCATGACGAGTTCGATGACGCCGATGCCGTCGGGGCCGCGATCGGTGAAGTCGCCGAGGAACCACAGCCGCGCACTGCCCGCCGACCAGTGCCCGTCCTCGTCCACCAGACCGCGCTCGTGCAGCGCGGCAAGCAGTTCGTCGAGGTAGCCGTGCACGTCACCCACGACGTACAGCGGTCCCGGCCGGCCGGCCCGCTCGGTGTCCGGGGTGAGCACGGGCAGGTCGCGGGCGGTCGGTGTGTAGTCCGGCGGGACCAGCGGGGTGTCGGGCCTGGTCGGTTCGTACGGGGCGGGCGGTGGGGCGGGGGCGGCGTCGTACGGGTCGGGCGTGGTGGTCTCGTACGCGGTCTGGTACCCGTAGCCGGGCGCGGGCTTGTACCCGGAACCGGGTTCGTACCCCTGACCTGCCCCCTGAGTCATCGACCCCTCCACGATCGCGCCGCCATCCGCCCATCATAGGAATGACGCTGTCGCGTTGTGACATACCCAGGCACCTGGTTTTCGCAAGGTCCTGACAAACAATCCGTTAGGTCCCGCTTGATCCCTCGCGTTACGCGTCCGCGGAGCGCGCGCGTCGGCCTACCGGACCGGGCGTTCACGCGCGTCGGCCTACCGGACCGGGCGTTCACGCGCATCGGCCGGCCGCACCGGTGAGTTCCCGGCCTGCGCCCCGCTAGTTCTCGCGCGTCGGCCCCCGCGGCGGGCTGACCGTCGTCCGGTGCGCCCGCCGTTGCGACGACGCGCGGACGATCAGCTCGGTGGGCATCACCTGCTGCACCGGGTGTCCTGGGCCGATTCCCTCGATCGCGTCGATGAGGAGCTGCACCACCGCTGTGCCGATCCGGCGCGGTTGGAGGGACAGCGTGGTGATCGGCGGGTCGGTGCCCGCGTATCCGCCGCTCTCGCTGCAGCACACCAGCAGCAGGTCGTCGGGGACGCGTAACCCGTAGCGCCGGGCTGCCGCGAGCAGGTCGGTGCCGTTGGGGTCGAACAGTCCGTAGACGGCGTCCGGGCGGTCCGGGCGAGCCAGCAGGCGGTCGGCGGCCACCGCGCCTGCGCAGGGGTCGTGGGCGGGGTACGACTCGTAGACCGGTTCCTGGCCCACGCGTTCGCACCACTCCAGGTACGCGGTGGTGGACAGCCGGGTGTACGTGTCGGTGCTGGTGCCGGTGAGCAGGCCGATCCGGCGGGCGCCGGCCGCGGCGAGGTGGTCGAGGATGCCGAGCACGGCCTCTTCGTGGTCGTTGTCGACCCAGGCGTGCACGGGAAGGCTGCCGGCCGGGCGGCCGTCGCTGACCACCGGTACGCCCTGACGGACCAGTTCGGTGACGACGGGGTCCTGGTCGGAGGGGTCGATCACCACGGTGCCGTCCAGCGCCACGTTCCCCCACACGTCGTGCCGGGAGGAGGCGGGCAGGATGACCAGCGCGTACCCGCGGGCGAGTGCGGCGGAGGTGGCGGCCCTGGCCATCTCCGCGAAGTACGCGAACTCGGTGAAGGTGAACGGTTCTTCGCCGTATGTCGTCACCGTCAGGCCGATCAGGCCGGATCGTCCGGTGCGGAGGGTGCGGGCGGCGGCGGACGGGCGGTAGCCCAGCCGGTCGGCGACCTCGCGGACATGGCGTCGGGTGGCGTCGGGCAGTCGGCCCTTGCCGTTGAGCGCGTCGGAGACGGTCGTGATCGAGACTCCGGCGGCAGCGGCGACGTCCCTGATCCCTGCCCGCTCCAGCCGGCGTCCGACGGGCCGGCTCGCCTGGTGATTACCTGCTGCTGTCATGGCGTGCCCGATAGTAGGGCGGCGCTGGTCCTTCCGGCTTCTGCCTGCGGAACTGTCCAGAAGAACGGTTTCTGCAAGATCAAAACCTTATGCAAGGTGGAATATGCAGGCGGCAGCCCCCGGCTCAGGGGCGATACGAGTGCGTTCGCGGCGATCTCCCGGCCATTGGTCCATCGGCAGCACAGACGGCAACTCACTCCTACGGGGGATGCGCGCCACCGCGTGCGCCACCCGGGCGCGCTCAGGAGAGTGCCGTACGTACCTCCCCAGCCGATCCCGCCCCTCGTAGGGTGAGCCCATGACCACCCCCAAGCTGCGCGCGGAACTGGACGGCATCCCCACGTACAAGCCGGGGCGCCCCCCGGTGGCGGAGGAAGGCGCGCCCGCCTTCAAGCTGTCCTCGAACGAGAACCCCTACCCTCCGCTGCCCGGTGTCCTGGAGGCGGCCACCGCCGCGGCGCACAGCTTCAACCGCTACCCCGACCTGGCCTGCTCGGTCCTGACCGAGGAGCTGGCGAACCGTTTCGGCGTGCCCGCGGAGCACATCGCGACCGGCACCGGCTCGGTCGGTGTGGCACAGCAGCTGGTGCAGTCCACGGCCGGCGCCGGCGACGAGGTGATCTACGCCTGGCGGTCCTTCGAGGCGTACCCGATCATCACCCGGATCAGCGGCGCCGTGCCCGTGCAGGTGCCGCTGGACGCCGAGGAGCGGCACGACCTGGAGGCGATGGCGGACGCCGTCACCGAGCGGACACGGCTGATCTTCGTCTGCAACCCCAACAACCCGACCGGAACGGCGGTACGGCGGGCGGCGCTGGAACGGTTCCTGGACCGCGTGCCGTCCGACGTCCTGGTGGTGCTGGACGAGGCGTACCGGGAGTTCATCACCGACCCGGAGGTCCCCGACGGGATCGGCCTGTACCGGGAGCGTCCGAACGTGTGCGTCCTGCGCACCTTCTCCAAGGCCTACGGCCTGGCCGGCCTGCGGGTCGGCTTCGCGATCGGGCGCGAGCCGGTGGCGGCGGCGCTGCGGAAGACGGCGGTGCCGTTCGGGGTCAGCCAGCTCGCGCAGGACGCGGCGGTCGCCAGCCTGCGCGCCGAGCCCGCGCTGCTGGAACGGGTGGCCGGACTGGTCGCTGAGCGCCGCCGGGTGGCTGAGGCGCTGGCCGGCCAGGGCTGGACGGTGCCCGACACGCAGGCCAACTTCGTCTGGCTGCGGCTGGGGGAGCGCACGACGGACTTCGCTGCCGCGTGCGAGCGGGCCGGGGTGACGGTCCGGCCGTTCCCGGGCGAGGGAGTACGGATCACCGTCGCCGAGACGGAAGCGAACGATCTGCTGCTGCGGTCTGCGGAGCGCTTCCGTAAGGAGCTGTAGCGGCGGCGGACGGTTGACGCGGGCCGGATCGCGCGATCGCCCTCACAAATACGCTCTGATCTGCGCATTCGCCCTCTGGTCACCCCCCGGTGTCAGGGGGCGGATTGCTGTGCGCGATACTCCTTGTGAATGAGTTCACGTTCACAAGCGTGACGCAAAAGGAGTCGGATCGTGCAACTCGCCCTCGAGCCACTGGACGTCGCCCGCTGGCAGTTCGGTATCACCACCGTCTACCACTTCCTCTTCGTGCCGCTCACCATCTCGCTCTCCGCGTTCACCGCCGGGCTGCAGACGGCCTGGGTGCGGACGGGGAACGAGAAGTACCTCAAGGCCACGAGGTTCTGGGGCAAGCTCTTTCTGATCAACATCGCCATGGGCGTGGTCACCGGCATCGTCCAGGAGTTCCAGTTCGGTATGAACTGGTCGGACTACTCGCGCTTCGTCGGCGACGTTTTCGGCGCGCCGCTCGCCTTCGAGGCGCTGATCGCCTTCTTCTTCGAGTCCACCTTCATCGGGCTGTGGATCTTCGGCTGGGACAGGCTGCCGAAGAAGATCCACCTCGCCTGCATATGGATGGTCTCGATCGGCACGGTCCTGTCCGCGTACTTCATCCTGGCCGCCAACTCCTGGATGCAGCACCCGGTCGGCTACCGCTACAACCCGAAGACCAAGCGCGCCGAGCTCACCGACTTCCTCGCGGTGCTCACTCAGAACACCGCGCTCGCCCAGTTCTTCCACACCATCGCCGCCGCGTTCCTCACCGGTGCCGCGTTCATGATCGGTATCGCCGCCTACCACCTGGCCCGCAAGAAGCACATCGCCGTGATGCGTTCCTCGCTGCGCATGGCGCTGGTGGTGGCGGTGGTGGCCGGCGCGCTCACCGCGATCAGCGGCGACACGCTCGCCAAGGTCATGTTCAAGCAGCAGCCGATGAAGATGGCCGCGGCCGAGGCGCTGTGGGACGGCCAGAAGAGCGCCCCCTTCTCGCTCTTCGCGGTCGGCGACGTCGACAAGGGGCACAACCGGGTCGCCATCGAGGTGCCCCACCTGCTGTCCTTCCTCGCTGACGACTCCTTCACCAGCTACGTGCCGGGCATCAACGACGTGAACGCCGCCGAGCAGGTGACCTTCGGCCCCGGCGACTACCGGCCGAACATTCCCGTCGCCTACTGGGGCTTCCGCTGGATGATCGGCTTCGGCGTGGTCTCCATCGGGGTCGGCGCCGCGGGACTGTGGCTCACCCGACGCCGGTTCTGGGTCGCGCCGGAGCACCGTACGGGCGGGGACGAGGCGCCACACCTGATGCTCACCAGCACCTGGCGGATCGGCGACGGGCTCGCCCGCTGGTACTGGCGGATCGCCCTGTGGACCATGGCCTTCCCGCTGCTCGCCAACTCCTGGGGCTGGATCTTCACCGAGACCGGCCGCCAGCCATGGGTCGTCTACGGCGTGCTGCGCACCCGCGACGCGGTCTCCCCCAGCGTCTCCACCGCGAGCGTCGTCACATCGCTGACCGTCTTCACCCTGCTGTACGGGGTGCTCGCCGTCGTCGAAGTGCGGCTGCTGGTCAAGTACGCCAAGGCCGGCCCGCCCGAACTCACCGACGACGACCGCCGGTCCCCCACCCGTATCGGCGGCGACGACGGCGACGGCGCGGACACCGACCGGCCGATGGCCTTCTCCTACTGAGCAGCGAGCGGCTGAGGAGCGCGACATGCATCTGCACGACGTCTGGTTTGTACTCATCGCGGTCCTGTGGACCGGCTACTTCTTCCTCGAAGGCTTCGACTTCGGCATCGGCGTCCTCACCAGGCTGCTCGCGCGGGACCGCACCGAGCGGCGGGTGCTGATCAACACCATCGGGCCGGTGTGGGACGGCAACGAGGTATGGCTGCTCACCGCGGGCGGCGCCACCTTCGCGGCGTTCCCCGAGTGGTACGCCACTCTGTTCTCCGGCTTCTACCTGCCGCTGCTGCTGATCCTGGTCTGCCTGATCGTGCGCGGGGTCGCCTTCGAGTACCGCGCCAAGCGGGACGACGAGCGCTGGCAGCGTACCTGGGAGCACGCGATCTTCTGGACGTCGCTGGTGCCCGCGGTGCTGTGGGGCGTGGCCTTCGCCAATATCACGCGGGGCGTGAAGATCGACGCGAACGCGGAGTACGCGGGGGGCCTGTGGGACCTGCTCAACGGGTACGCGCTGCTCGGCGGTCTGGTCACCCTCACACTCTTCACCTTCCACGGCGCGGTGTTCGCCTCTCTGAAGACGGTGGGGCCGATCCGGGAGCGCGCCCGTGCCTTCGCCACCGTCACGGGTCTGGTCGCCGCCCTGCTCGCGGTGGTCTTCCTGATATGGACCCAGGCGCACAGTGGCAACGGGCGCAGCCTGGTCGCGCTGATCGTCGCCGTGACGGCGCTGGTGGCGGCGCTCGGCGCGAACCGGGCCGGGCGCGAAGGCTGGTCGTTCGCCTTCTCCGGGGCGACGATCGCGGCCACTGTCGCGATGCTCTTCCTCACCCTCTTCCCCGACGTCATGCCCTCCTCGCTCAACCCGGCCTGGAGTCTCACCGTCACCAACGCGTCCGCGACCCCGTACACGCTGCGGATCATGACGTGGTGCGCGGGCTTCGCCACGCCGCTGGTGCTGCTCTACCAGGGCTGGACGTACTGGGTGTTCCGCAAGCGGATCGGCACCCAGCACATCGCGGAAGGTGCTCACTGATGTTCCACGTGGAACACCGGGAGCAGGTGGAACGGGAAAGGGGATGTTCCACGTGAAACCTGTCGATCCTCGGCTGCTGCGGTACGCACGCACCACGCGGGTCTTCCTCGCCGGCTCGGTACTGCTGGGACTGGTCGGGTCGGGACTGATCGTCGCTCAGGCGGCGCTCATCGCCGACATCGTGGTCGGCGGCTTCCAGTACGGGTACGGGGCCGGCACCCTCAGCGGTGAGCTGTGGGCGCTGGCCGGGGTCTCCGCGGGGCGGGCGCTCGTCGCGTGGCTGACCGAACTGTGCGCGCACCGGACCGGGGCGGCGGTCAAGTCGGAGCTGCGGAGCCGACTGCTGGAGCGGGCCACCGCGCTCGGTCCCGGCTGGCTGACCGGACGGCGCAGCGGCGAACTCACCACGCTCGCCACCCGCGGGATCGACGCACTCGACGACTACTTCGCCCGCTATCTGCCGCAGTTGGCTCTCGCGGTCGTGGTCCCGGCCGTCGTCCTCGCCCGGATCGCCGCCGCCGACTGGATCTCGGCGCTCACCATCGCGCTCACACTGCCGCTGATTCCGCTCTTCATGGTGCTGATCGGCTGGGCCACCCGGGAGCGGATGGACCGGCAGTGGCGGCTGCTCGCCCGGCTGTCCGGCCACTTCCTCGACGTCGTCGCCGGACTGCCCACACTCAAGGTCTTCGGCCGGGCGAAGGCACAGGCGGAGAACATCCGGGCGATCACCGGGGACTACCGGCGGGCCACGCTGCGGACGTTGCGTATCGCGTTCCTCTCCTCCTTCGTGCTGGAGCTGCTTGCCACGATCTCGGTGGCACTGGTCGCGGTCGGCATTGGGATGCGGCTGGTGCACGGGGAACTCTCCCTGCGTACCGGGCTGCTGATCCTGGTCCTCGCTCCGGAAGCGTATCTGCCGCTGCGGCAGGTGGGTGCGCAGTACCACGCGGCGGCGGAGGGGCTGGCAGCGGCGGAACAGGTCTTCGAGGTACTGGAGGCGGTGCCCGGGCGTGCGGGTGGGGCCGGTGTCTTTCAGGGGCCGGAGGCCGACGCGAAGGCGGGGGTTCCCGCGCCCGACCTGCGCACGGCGACGATCTCCGTCGAGGATCTGGTCGTACGGCGGGACGGCCGACTGGCGGCGACCACGTTCACGCTCGCACCCGGCGAGACGGTCGCCGTCACCGGGCCCAGCGGCGTCGGCAAGTCCACGCTGCTCCACGCGATTCTGGGGTTCGCCGCACCCGCGTCCGGACGCGTCCTGGTGGACGGGACCGACCTCTCCAAGATCGATCCGGCTTCCTGGCACCGGCAGATCGCCTGGGTCCCGCAGCGCCCGCACCTGTTCGCCGGCACGGTCGCGGAGAACGTCCGCCTGGCCCGGCCGGACGCGAGCGACGCCGAGGTACGGTCCGCCCTCGGCGCGGTCGGCGCACTGGACTTCGTCTCCCCGGCCGACCGTATCGGCGAAGACGGCTCGGGCCTGTCCGCCGGTCAGCGCCAGCGCCTCGCCCTCGCCCGCGCCTTCCTCGCCGACCGTCCCCTCCTTCTCCTCGACGAGCCCACGGCGAACCTCGACGCCGAGACGGAGGGCAACGTCGTCGACGCCCTCCACCGACTGGCCGCCACCCGCACGATCCTCCTCACGGCCCACCGCCCCGCCCTCCTCCCCCTGGCGCACCGCGTCCTCCGCCTCACGCCGGGCCACCCGCACCAGACTCCGCCGGGTGAGACAGCCGTGCTCGCGCCGACCGCCGCCACCGCGCCGGCCCATGTGACGTCGGAGAGCTGTGCCGAAGACCCGGTGACGGAACCCGCGGACAGTGGCTCGGCGCTTCCCGGCCGGGCATCCCTCGGACTCGGGCGGGCGTTCTGGGTGCGATTCGCGGGCGCCTGCGGGCTGGGGGCGCTGGCGTTGCTGAGCGCGGTGGGGCTCATGGGCACCTCCGGGTGGCTGATCAGCCGGGCTTCGCAGCAGCCGCCCGTGCTGTATCTGATGGTGGCGGTGACCGCGACCCGGGCGTTCGGGATCGGGCGGGCCGTGTTCCGGTACGGGGAACGGCTGGCGGGGCACGATGCGGTGTTCCGGGCGCTCGGCGGCGTACGGGTGGCGGTGTTCCGGCGGCTGGAGAAGCTGGCGCCCGCCGGGCTGGGCGGGACACGGCGCGGGGATCTGCTGTCCCGGCTGGTCGCGGACGTGGACAGCGTGCAGGACCACTACCTGCGGTGGGTGCTGCCCGCAGTGGGGGCCGGTGTGACCGCGGTGGCGGCCGCAGCGTTCACAGGGTGGCTGCTACCCGTGGCCGGTGTGCTGCTCGGCGCCGGTCTGATCGCCGCGGGCGTGGGGGTGCCCGCACTGTCCCTGGCGGTCGCGCGGCGCGCGGAGGAGCGCCTGGCGCCGGCCAGGGGAGAGCTGTCCGCACGGGTGCTCGGCCTGTTCACCGGAACCGCCGAGCTGACCGTGGCGGGCGCACTGGCAGGGCGCCGAGCAGAGGCCGCGCGGGCGGACCGCACGCTACGACGGATCGCTGCGCGTTCGGCGGCCGCCACCGCGCTGGGGGGCGGCCTGACCGCCCTGATCAGCGGTCTTACGGTGACCGCGTGTGCGTACGCGGGTGTGAGCGAGGTGCACGGCGTCACCCTGGCCGTTCTCGTGCTGTCACCGCTCGCCGCGTTCGAGGCGGTCGCCGGAATGCCGGTCGCCGCGCAGCAGCGGCAGCGCAGCCGGCGTGCGGCCGAGCGCGTACAGGAGGTGCTGGACGCGCCCGTGCCGGTCAGGGAGCCGGATGTCCCCGAAGAGGCGCCCACGACGCCGTACCCGCTGATCGTGCGCGGGCTGACCGCTCGCCACCCCGGGCAGCGGGTGAACGCCCTGGACGGCGTGGACCTCACGCTCACACCGGGCCGCCGCGTCGCCGTCGTCGGCCCGTCGGGTGCGGGCAAGACCACCCTCGCCCATGTGCTGCTGCGGTTCCTGGACCCGGACGCGGGCTCGTACACGCTCGCCGGGCAGGCCGTCTCGGAGCTCGACGGCGACGACGTACGCCGCCTGGTCGGCCTGTGCGCACAGGACGCACATGTCTTCGACAGCACGGTCAGGGAGAACCTGCGGCTCGCCCGCCCGGGCGCCTTCGACGAGGAGCTGGCCGAGGCCCTCGCCGCCGCCCGGCTCGACGTCGACCTCGACCTGGCGGTCGGCGAGCACGGCGCCCGGCTGTCCGGCGGCATGCGCCAGCGCCTCGCCCTGGCCCGCGCGCTGCTCGCCGACTTCCCCGTACTGATCCTTGACGAGCCCGCCGAGCACCTCGACCTTCCCACCGCGGACGCCCTGACCGCCGACCTGCTCGCGGCGACCCGCGGCCGTACCACGCTGATCATCACGCACCGCCTGGCCGGCCTCGCGGACGGCGCGGTGGACGAGGTCGTCGTGCTGGAGTCGGGGCAGGTCGTCCAGCGCGGGACGTACGCGGAGCTGGCCGCGGCGGACGGTCCCTTCCGCCGCACCCTGGAGCGGGAGCGCGCGGCGGACGCGGAACCGGCGGTCGTCTGACCGGGCCCGCCGGGCGTACCGGGCGACGATCAGGTCCAGGTCAGCCGCAGCGGGCGGCGAGGATGCGCTCGATGACGCGCGCCACGCCGTCGTCCTCGTTGGACTCCGTGCGGTGCGTGGTGGCGGCCAGCACGTCGGGGTGGGCGTTGGCGACGGCGTACGACGTACCCGCCCAGTCCAGCATCGCGAGGTCGTTGGGCATGTCGCCGAAGGCCACCACCTCCGCGGCGGTGACACCGCGCTCGGCGCAGCACTTCGCCAGCGTCGTCGCCTTGCTCACGCCGACGCCGCTGATCTCCAGCAGCGCGGACTCGCTGGAGCGGGTGATCTCGCCGTGCCGTCCCGCCACGGTCAGGGCGGCGGCCAGGAAGTCGTCCGGGTCGAGGGAAGGGTGCTTGGCCAGCAGTTTCAGCAGCGGCTGGTCGCGGTTCCGGTCGAGCAACTCCTCGATGGGCGCGGGCGGTGCGGCGCCGTCGGGCTCGAACGCGTCGTAACCGGGCTCACGCCGGAACACCCGGGAGCGCTCGACGGAGAAGACCGTTCCGGGTATCGCCTCGCGCAGTGCGTACGCCGCCGCGAGCGCGTCGGCCTCGGGCAGCGGGAACGCCTCGATGAGTTCGTCCGCGCGCAGGTCGTACACCGCGGCGCCGTTGGCGAGGATCGCGATGCCGTGCCCGGCGAGGTGTCCGGTGACCACGCCCATCCAGCGGGACGGGCGTCCGGTGACGAAGAAGACCTCGATACCGGCGGATTCCGCGGCGGCCAGTGCTTCGGTGGTGCGCCGCGAGACTGTCTTGTCGTCGCGCAGCAACGTGCCGTCGAGATCGGTGGCGATCAGCCGCGGCTCGGGGGCGGCGCAGGACTTCGCGGCGGATGCGGGATGCCCGGCGGGCTCGGTGGCGGAGGTCACGACCCCCATCCTCCCGTATCGCGGTCTCCGCCCCTAAAAGCTCGGGGACGACCGGTCGGGTGAGGCGGGGGCGCGGTGCACGGAGGGGGCGTTTGCGGCTAGCCGCAGGAGGCCGCGTGCGCGCGGCGGCGGGGTGCCGGGATGTGGGCGAGGCGGGCCGGTGCGGTGGCGCGTACGTCGGTGCGGCCGACCGTGGGTGCGACGGCCACCGGTACCCCGGTGGGTCCGAGGGCCGCTGCGTCGGCGGCCGTGTCGGCGGTGAGCACGCTACGGGCGGCGGGCGAGGCGCCGTGGGCCTCCGCGCGGATGCGCTGCTTCATCGTCGGCGGGAGCGTACGGCCCCGGCGGGCGCGGCGGGGCGGCAAGGTGTAGGCGCAGCGGCGGCCGGGGACGGTGCGGGCGGCCTCCCGGTGGAGCGGGGACCGGGCGGCGGCTACGGTTCCGGAGGACGTGGTTCCGTAGACTGTGGTCGTGCCGGACACATTGCTGTCGGCCGACGTGGCAGTCGGCGTCGCGGCCTGCGTCGGCGTCCCCGTCCCCGCCGTGCCGACCGTCGCCGTGACCCGCGTACGGCTACGGGTGGCGCATCCGAGTGCGGCGACGCACACGAGCAGCACGCGGACGAACGCGCTCCAGAATGTCCTGACGTCAGCAGTGGCCATGACCTTCTCGCCTTCCCATGATGCGGTGAGCTGTTAGTCCGATCATGGGGAAGTGAGCACAGAATCCGTGGAGCCGCACCTCGAATCCGGCGATATTCACATCAATGCCACTCGATCGGGTCAATCCGGGATGGATTCCTTCCAGCGAACCGGCCGTACGAGGCCGGCGCTACGAGGCGAGCGCGACGATCGCGAAGACCGCGCTCCGCGGGTCCGCCACGACGGCCATCCTGCCCACCTTCTCCATGTCGAACGCGGGCGCCACCACCGAGCCGCCGCCCCGTACCAGCACGTCGACCGTGCGGTCGGTGTCGTCCACGGCGAAGTTCACCAGCCAGTGCGGCGGAGTCCCGGGCGGCAGGTTGTCCATGCCCTGCACTCCGCCGACGGTCCGCCCCATGACCTGGAACGCGGTGAACTCGGGCATCTCCGGTATCGGTGTGGCCTCCAGCCCCAGCGCCGTCCGGTAGAACCTCGCGGCTGCCTCGGGGTCGGCGGTGTTGAGCTGGTTCCACACCAGTGCGCCTGGCTCGTTCACGATCTCCGCTCCGCGGAAGTCCAGCGGCTCCCACACCCCGAACACCGCCCCCTGCGGGTCCGCCGCGACCAGCATCCGGCCCAGAGCGGCAACCTCCGAGGTCGGGACGATCACCGTGCCCCCGTTCTCCCGGATCGCGGCCTCGGTGGCGGCGGCGTCCGCGCTGGAGAAGTACGACGTCCAGTTGGGCGGCGGCGGAGGCTGGTCCCCGATCGACATCGCCTTCATGATTCCGGCGACCGGCTTCCCCTTCAGCGTGCACACCGAGTACCCGCCGAACTCCTCGGGCCCGATCTCGCCCTGCCAGCCGAACAGATCCCGGTAGAAGTCCAGCGCGGCCCGCTGGTCGGGAACCATCAGGTCGATCCAGCACGGTGTGCCGGGCTCATACGGAGTAGTGACTTCGGGCATCTCGTCTCACTCCAAGCACTCATCCGCCCAACCGGCGGATACGCGGCCCCTTCCCACCCTCCCCGCCCCCACCCCGTCCCGCCAGCCAGCCCGTATCGACATGGCCCCGACCTTGGGCGCCACCACGTGCAGGAATGCGGCGCAGTGACCGGCCCCGTGCACCGGAGTTCGTGGGGTGCCCGGTCACAGGCGCATGCGCTGCTCGATGTCCTCCCAGAAGTCGGTGAGTACCTGCTCGGAGAGCGCGGGCCGGGTGTCGGCTCTTGGGGCGGGCAGGGGCGGGGGGTGTGGCGGCGGGCTGAGGAGTTGGGGTTCGAGGCCGGGTATACGTATGACCATCTGTCGTGGCGGGTGCCGTTTCGGGACGGGCGGTGGTTCGGGGCGGTGCCGACGCTGACGGCCGCGGCGGGGGTCACGGAGCGGATGTGGCTGGGGACGATGGTGGCGTCAGTCAAGCCGCGGTGGACCGGGCGGGGTGGCCTGTGGGGCTGCGGGGGGAACTGCCTACGATGAATGGCGCGTTGTTTCCGATAGAGCGTTTGACCTCCGGGGGGAGGGACATGGGGCGGCCGGAGGACTGGCATGTGCTCGACATGGACGGTGATCCGACGCCGGGCGATCCTTCGCGCGTGAAGGCGTTGTCCATACAACTGCATGAGTTCGCCGACGACGTGGAGTCGGCGTTGCGGTTGGTGCGGGGGATGCAGTCGGAGCAGGCGATCCTGTCGTGGGCGGGGTTGTCGGCGGACGCCTTCCGCGACGAGTTCGGGTCGACGCCGAAGAATCTGGACAAGCTGCACACGTCGTACCGGATGGCGGCGGACGCGTGGAGTCGTACTGGCCTGACCTGGAGCACGCGCAGTACCAGGCGGACCGCGCGCTCGTGGACGGCCGTACCGCCCACAGCCGACTGGCCGGGGCCACGACGCATCTGAGCGGGGTCACTGACTGGGTCCACACGGCGACGAGCACCGCCGACTCCTACGACCCGGCGAAGAATCCCGGGAAGACGATCCCGCCGCCGGACTCGGACCAGGTCCGTCAGGCCACTCGCGATCTGGCCGCGGCCAAGGCCCAGCAGGCGCACGCTCAGCAGGCGGTCACGTCCGCCCAGGCTGCCCTGGATGCAGCCAAGCGGCTGGCGGAGCAGGCACGGGGGATGCGGGAACAGGCTGCCCGGCGGACCGTCGCCAAGCTCCACGAGGCGTCGGACGCCGGGATCCACAACCGGCACTGGTGGGAGAAGGCGGTCCACTGGGTCGCGGACCACTGGGACGAGATCGTCACGGTGTGCAAGTGGATCGTGGCGATCCTCGGCATCGTCGTGATGATCATCGGCGGCCCGCTGGCCTGGCTGGTGGTCGCCGCGGCGCTGGTCGTCCTCGCCGACACGGTCATGAAGTACATCCAGGGCAAGGCCAGTTTGTGGGACGTCCTGTTCGCGGCGCTGGACTGCATCCCGACGACCAAGGGCCTCACGTCCCTCGGCAAGCTCGCCGAGCTGTACAAGGCCGGCGGCCTGCTGAAGATCGGCGTCGAAGGCGTCCGCGGTGCCGTCACCGGCCTCAGGAACACCGCCGCCGCCATCCGCGCCCTCGGGGAAATGCCTTCCGCCCTGCGCGCCGGCCTCCAGGGGATCACGGAGATCGATCGCGTCCTGCAAACCGGCGGAGAACTGCGACGCGTGCGCGGAGACGCGGACTTCTTCACGGAGTGGGCAGACGACGCATATGACTCCATCCGGGCGAGTGATGATATCGGGTCGGTGGCGGCGACGGCCGCGGAGCACGGGTTTTCACCTGCTGACATTCAGCAGATCAAGGATCATGTTTTCAACGAGGAACATCTGCTGGACAGTTACGGCCACGCGACCGTGGCGCGTTTTGATGCCAATCCCCGAATAGCCGAGGCGTGGGTCCGCCTCAGGAACGGAACTCCGCATCCTGCCGATATCGATCTGCTCCGTCACGAACTCTATGAGTCCAACCACATGAGAGAGATGGGCAGCCAGAGCTACAAGGCGGCTCACCAGGCTACACTCGACGCCGGACACACCTGGGACCCTGCGGCCGCGGCACGCGAAGGTTTCGGGCGACGCCCCAGCGCGGAGGAATGACGCATGCCATATTCGTTTCAGCTGCTTCTCGTGAAGAGCACCGAGGGGATACACGTCTATCGGGCCACGTACGGCGAGGACGTGCAGTCCTTCCTGTGCCTCGACGAAACCGCTGGAGAAGTGCGCGTCTGCGACGAGCAGGGTGTTCCGGTGGGCGACATGGTGTTGCGCGCTGGGATTGGGAATGTGGAGAATCCGGTCGCGGATCCGATTCTGTCGGAGAATTTCACCATGTCTGCCGCACATCTGCTCAGCCGGTGGCGCAAAAATGGTGCAGCCCCCGCCGAGGTGGTCAAGTTCTTTTCGTGACCTGTGACCTGGCCGATCTGAACTGCGACAAAGGGGTGGGAAATCATGACGGATGACCGGCTGGCGATCCCCATCGACCTGCTGGAGGACTTCGCGCAGCGGCTGGGGTCGATCGTGTCGCGATTGGACGGCACGAAGGCGACGTTCCGGGCGTTCGAGGAGGACATGGGCGACGGGTCGGTGGTGGACGCGCTCGACCACTTCGAGCACAACTGGAAGGACGGTCGGGGGGACATCCAGAAGCAGTTGGACGGGCTGGAGAAGATGGCGAACACCGTGGTCCGGGAGATGCGCAAGGTCGACACCGACCTGGCGCGGGAGCTGGCGAAGTCCACGGAGCCGCAGGGCGGGAAGCAGTGACGGCCGCCGTTCCGGTCGGGGTGGCCCTCGCGGTGCCCGAGTCGTGGTGGGAGTTCGACATCCGTCCGGAGGGGCGGGAGACGACGGTACGGCGGCTGATCGATGAGCGGGTACGGGCGGTGCCCGAACTTGCCCCCTACCGAGGGGAGCTGAGCACGCTGCTGCGGCAGATGGCGCGGGACGCCCATGACTCGGGCGCCCTGTACCTCGGCTGCATGGCCGAGAACTTCGGCGGGGTGCCGCTGACCGCGACGGTGACCGTCACGGTGCTGAGCGCCGAGAACGCGCAGGGCGTGGCCCTGCCGACGGATCCGCAGGCCATCGCGCAGAGCCTGAAGACGATCACGCCCAGGCGGGACGGCGACGCGTGGCGCAAGGTGAGCACCGTCGAGATCCCCGAGGTCGGGGTGTGCGCACGAACGCACGGCATCGAGGACGTGGCCGTCGAGCAGGGCGATCCCCGTACGATCCGCATGGCGCTGACCCAGACGTACGTCCCGATCCCGGGCCGGCCGGAGGAGATCGTGCTGGTCTCCGGGGCCAGCCCCGTGCTCGATCTCGCCGACGCTTTCCATGACATCTTCGACGCGGTGACCTCCACCTTCCGATTCGTCCCCGCCGCGGCGTCGTAGCGGGTGATCGTAGGCTCGGGGTCATGAGTCTGCGTCTGAGCACGGTGATTCTGCCGATCTACCGCTGGGCCGGGCAGGGGCGGGAGGTGTGGCGGCGGGCCGAGGAGTTGGGGTTCCACGCCGGCTACACGTATGACCACTTGTCGTGGCGGGTGCCGTTTCGGGACGGGCCGTGGTTCGGGGCGGTGCCGACGCTGACGGCCGCGGCGGGGGTCACGGAGCGGATGCGGTTGGGGACGATGGTGGCGTCAGTCAAGCCTTTTTCACGCATCTCGACCTGACCTGCGAAGATTCCCTTCGGTCGGAGAGCGCGGCTGCCCGCTCAGATACGATGAGCCGGACGCGGCCGCCGCACAACCGGGCCATGTCGTCGACGTCGGACGTCAGCATGGCCACCGGACCCGGCTGGCGCAGCGCCACCTCGGCGACAGTCGCGTCGATTCCGTACTTGTGGCCATGCAGGCCCGCCGCCTTGAGCAGTTGCGCAGACGCCTTCGCCGCACTCTCGGTCACCGGCTCGACCTTGACGCGGGAGAGTACCCACTGCCGTCGAGGCACGTTCACCTGTGCATGGCTGATGCTCACGGACGCGGTCCGGGGCTGCGGCGATCCCCTCCGCCCGGCATGTCCAGCGCCTGCGGCAGGCGTCCTGTTCCCACCGGTGAAGGCATGGCCCGAGCTTGCCGGTGGGTGACAGTACGTGGTGAAGTCCGGTGATGGCGGGGCTGTGAGGACCACCCGGTTGGTGATGGAGCGGAAAAGAGTGGCACGGATCGTCGTACGAGAACCACGCACGGGCACGATGAGCGCACGGCCGCTGGCCGCCCCCGAGGCAGCCACTTGGGCACGGGAGCTGCTCGACGGGGGCTGGGCGGCGGTGTTCCTGCCCGGAGAGCCGGCCCGTCTCGGGCGGCTCCTGCTCTGGCAGCCCTCCGGGGCGGTCGCCGGGGGCGGTGTCCTGCCGACGGGTGTGGAGACCGACTCGGTGGAACTGGTGCTGCCGCATGGCCGCTCGGTGAGACGACGCAGGGTGGAGGGCTACGTGCTGCCCGTCGCGGTCGCCGTGTCCGCCCTGGCCGGGGCGCAGCCACCGCACCCGTCCGCCGCTGCCTGGCAGGCGGCCACCCGGTTCGCACTGCGGGTGCTCGCCGATGGCCGCCTCCACCCGGCCCTCACCCCCGCCGGTTACGACACCTGGCTGGCGGGCCCATTCACCGCCGCCCAGCGGCAGACGCTGGACGCTTTCGCCGGCGCCTTCCCACCCCACGCCCACTGCTTGCCGGAGCCGGGGCCGCCGCCCGTGCGCATTGCCGAACCGGCAGCTCTGGTACGCCAGTTCTGCGACGCGGTCGCCGACGACCTGGTCCGTACTCCCGCCGCGCCGCTCGCCATGGGAGCGCTGCCGTACGCCTGGCGCGAGACGCGTGCCGTGCCCGCGCTGCGCGAGTGGGCCGAGGAGACCGCCGCCGCGTTCACCGCCGAGGTGGGCGTCTCGCTGCGCGTCGACGTGCCCGAGGGACGGCGTCGGCAGTTCCGGGCCGTCCTGCAACTGCACACCGCGGCGGATCCGGCGCTCGTGGTGGAGGCCGCACGGCTGTGGAGCGAGCCGGCCGAGACTGAGCGGCTACTCGGCCCGCGTGCCGAGACCGAGACGCTGCTCGCCCTGCGCCGCGGCGCCCGTCTCTGGCCACCGCTCGACCGGCTGCTGAAGGACGCCGCTCCGGACCAGCTGCGGCTGACCGACGACGAGGCGTTCGACCTGCTGGGCGACGCCACCGACGCGCTGCGCGCGGCCGGCATCGACGTGCACTGGCCGCGCGAGCTGGTCAAGGCACTCACCGCGACCGCGGAGATCGGGCAGCGCACCGCGCCCGGCTCCACTGCGGGCGGCCTCCTCGACGCCGACGCCCTCCTCGACTTCCGCTGGCAGGTCTCGCTCGGCGGCGAGCCGCTCACCGAGGCCGAGATGGACGCCCTCGCAGAGGCGCGCCGTCCTCTGATCCGGCTGCGCGACCAGTGGGTGGTCGCCGACCCGAAGCTGGTGGCCCGCGCAAAGCGCCGCCGGATGGAACCGCTCACCCCCATGGAGGCGCTGAGCGCCGCGCTGACCGGCGAGGCGGAGAGGGACGGGGAGACGTTCGCCTGCGAGGCGGTCGGCGCGCTCGGCGATCTGGTCGCCCGTATCCGCGATCCCGAGTCCCGCACCCCCGCCGCCCAGCCCCCCGCTCTCAAGGCCACGCTGCGCGACTACCAGAAGCGGGGCCTCGCGTGGCTGGCCGAAATGTGCGAGCTCGGCCTCGGCGGCTGCCTCGCCGACGACATGGGCCTGGGCAAGACCATCACGCTGCTCGCCCTGCATCTGCACCGCCAGACCGACCCCGCCACCGCGGGCCCCACCCTCGTCGTCTGCCCCACATCCCTGCTCGGCAACTGGCAGCGCGAGGCAGCCAAGTTCGCTCCGACCGTCCCCGTGCGCCGCTACCACGGCGGCGACCGCCACCTCAAAGACCTGACCGGCGACGACATCGTCCTGGTCACCTACGGGGTGCTGCGGCGCGACCGTGACGTCCTCGCCGAGACCGCCTGGTCACTGATCACCGCCGACGAGGCCCAGCACGTCAAGAACCCCTACGCCGTCACCGCCCGCGAGCTGCGCGCCCTTCCCGCCCGCGCCCGCGTCGCGTTGACCGGTACCCCTGTGGAGAACAACCTGTCCGAACTGTGGGCGCTCCTCGACTGGACCACCCCCGGCCTCCTCGGCTCCCTGTCCGCCTTCCGCGACCGGCACGCCCGCGCCATCGAGGCGGGAGAGGACCCCGAG
>NZ_DATDBG010000328.1:0-9377 GCF_036524955.1 Streptomyces sp. | reverse complement strand
AGGACGGCCGGCAGGCCGTCCTGCACCCCGGGGATCTGGCCTTCTACGACACGCGCCGCCCCTACACGCTGCTGTTCGAAAACGGGGTGGCCACCCACTTCTTCCGTGTCCCGCTCGCCGCGCTGGCGCTGCCCGACGCGGCACTGCGGGAGGTCACGGCACGGCCGCTCGGCGCCGACGGGACGGTCAGCGGACTGACGTCCGCGTTCCTGTCCCAGCTCGCCGCGAGTCCCGGCCTGCAGGCCGGAGCCGCCGCCCGGACCCTCGCGGCCCCCACCGTGGAACTCGTCCGCGCGGCCGTCGCCACCGAGGCGGACCAGGCCGCACTGGCCGCGCAGCCCCTCCAGCAGACGCTGGGCCTACGCATCATCGAGTACATGCGGGCTCATCTGGCGGACCCCCGCCTCTCCCCGGAGCAGGTCGCCCGCGCCCACCACATCTCCGTCCGCTACCTCTACGCGATCCTCGCCCGGGAGGACATCGGCTTCGGCGATTGGGTGCGTACGCACCGCCTCGACGAATGCCGCCGGGAGCTGTCGCGCACCCCGCCGAGTACGCGGTCGGTCGCGGCGATAGCCACCCGTTGGGGGTTCAAGAGTCCGTCGCACTTCAGCCGGGCGTTCAAGAGCGTCTACGGCATGCCGCCGCAGGCGTGGCGCGAGTTCGCGCAGTCCTCCCCCGCGTCGTCACCCCTGCGTCCGGGCCCGTAGGCGTGCGGGACCAAGGCCGGCGTACGGGCGCGAGCCGTACGGGACCACGCCCGCCCGTACGAGCGCGCAGGCGTACGTACGGGTTGCCCGGCCGCGCGGAACCCCGCCCTCCCCCGCCCTCCGCCGCGGCCTCCCGTGTGCTGCCGCGCAAGATCGGCCAACCTGACTACCCATGGACCGGCGGCCCGAAACGCGAGGAGTGACCCGGCTGCCTCGTCCGCCGACGACCACTTCCCCTACGACCATGACCGCCACACTTCCCCTTGTTCTGTTCAGGCCGTGAGCCGACAGTTGCCAGGGGATCGGCACATACCGGCAATGCCGCGACGAGCCCGTCCTCGGAATTCCACGGCGAGACCGCGCACGGCATCCATGCGTGGACCGACCCGTTTGCGCGCCCCCCGACGCCGCTGTCGTGGGTGATCCGCCCTCACCACCGCGTTTTCACGCCCGTGCCGCTCTCCGGGCTTCGTGTCCTGCCGGGCTCACCCTTTCTTCCTCACTGCGATGTCGCGAACAAGGAGCATGCATGTCGCTCAACGGTCAAGCCGTACTCTTCGACAGCGACGGAACACTCATCGACTCCACCGCCTCCATCATGCGGTGCTGGACGCGATGGGCGGCGGAGTATCTCCCCCGCCCCGACTCTTTCGACTTCTCGTCCGTGTTCGGCCGGTCCGCGGCAAGCATTGTGGCGGATCACCTCGCCGCCGAGGACGTGCCCGCCGCCACCCGCCGTTACGAGGAGCTCGAGTTCGCCGACTCGGACTCCACCGCGTTGCCCGGCGTGGCGCCCCTGCTGACGGGGCTTCCGCGCGACCGGTGGGCGGTGGTCACGTCGGCCAGCGGCCGGGTGGCCCGGTCCCGGCTGCGGCACACGGGCGTGGACGCCCCGGTGATGGTCACCGCGGACGACGTCCTCCGCGGCAAGCCGCATCCCGAGCCCTTCCTGCTGGGCGCGCGGCGCCTGCGGGTCGAGCCGACCGCCTGCATCGTGATCGAGGACGCCCCGGCGGGCCTCGCGGCGGCGCGCGCGGCCGGGATGTTCACCATCGCGGTCACCACCACCCACGCCGCCGCCGACCTCGACGCGGACCTGGTCATCGGCGATCTGCGGGAGCTGCGCATCGTCGGTGGACCGGGCGGGATCGTCGTCGAGACAGTCCCCGCGGGGAGCGCCACCGGCATCGTCGTCGGCGCGGTCCCGGCCGGGACCGCCGGCGGCCTCCTCAGCCCCGCCGCGGCGGCGCGCCGCCCGGCGGCCACGGCACGTTCGACCGCCGGCCTCGCGCACCGTACCGACACTCTCGTCCCGGACATGTCATGAGCGCCCCGGGTTCCGTCGTCGCGTTCGTCATGCCGTACTACGACGACGGCCAGCCGTGGCGACGGTCCACGCTGGACCTCACCCTGGAGAGCATTCGCCGCCAGAGCGACGGCGACTGGCACGTCTACCTCACCGACGACGCCTCCCCGCACCCGGGCACGCGTGCCTTCCTCGCGGACACGGCGGCGCGGATGCCCGGCCGGATGACGGTCCTCGAAGCGCCGGTCAACGCCGGTGCCGGGGACGCCCGCAACCGTGCCGTCCGAGCGGCGGCGTCGGACGGGTGTACGTTGCTGGCCTACCTGGACTCCGACGACGTGGCCCACCCCGACCGGGTTCGCGTCGTGCGGCAGCGGTTCGCCCAGGACCCCGCACTGGAATTCCTCTACAGCGACATCGAGTTCATCGACGAGCACGGCGCGCCCTGGGAGTCCGCCGACCTCCTGCCCGGCCTGCACCTGCTCAACCAGCAGCAGGCCCTGCCCAAACTGACCGGCCGGGAGCGCTGGGCCGAGCAGGCCACCGACCGCGACAACATCGCCATCCCGTCGGCCATGAACCTGCGCACCGACCTCGCGCTGCGGTTCCCCTTCCCCCGGGTACGGTTCTGCGAGGACGTGGCGACGCTCTTCCGCTACCTGGGCAGCGGGGCGAAGATCGACCATGTGGCCGGCATCCCCACCGGCTACCGGGTCCCCCGGCAGGGCGGCAGCTCCTCCCGCAAGCAGTCCGGCGACCTCGACGAGTTCAACCGGCTGCGCTGCGTGAACGAGCGGGCCGGCCTGGAGGACGCCCTGGCGCACGCCGTCGAACGCGGCGTCACGGACGAACTCCGGGGACGCGCGGTCCTCTGCCGTTACCTGATCCGCATCGGCCGCACCGTGGCCGCCGACGGAAGCCCGGAACTGGGCCGGGAACAGCTTCGCGAGGCGTACGCCCTCGATCCGGCCACCTTCGCCGAGCACGCGACGCGGCGGGAACTCGACTCGGTCGAGCGGGAAGTGGGGAGCAGGCTGTGACCTCCGCCGCCGCGGAACAGGTGCCGTGCGAGTCCGCGGCGGCGGTCCCCCGGCCCGGGCCGGGTGGCCGCCCGGCCCTCGTCCTGGTCCACCTCTTCACCGTCTACGCGACGCTCGCCCTCGGCATGGGCCTGGTCCCCGCCCTGCTGGCGTCGTTCCGGGCCGCGTACGGGCTCAGCGGCACGCAACTGGCGAACATTCAGAACGTCAAGGACCTCGGCCTGATCGTGGCGATGGCCGCCGGACCGTTCGTCATCCGCCGGGCCGGCACCACCGCGACCGTCATGCTGGCCCTGCTCACCGGCCTCGCCGGCTGTGCGGCCTTCGTCTCCAGGCCGGCCTACGGCGCGGTGCTCGTCGGCGCGACGCTGCACGGAGCGGCCTTCTCGCTCGGCTCCCTGGCCGCCGTCACCCACCTGTTCCGGCTGCCGGAGCGCTACCGCCACATCTCGGCGATGTTCGCGACCTTCGGCCTGGCGAGTTTCGGCGCACCCGCCCTGGTGGCCCTGTCCTCGGCGTACGGCGGCGGCTACCGGGCCATCCACCTCGCTTTCGCCGGGGCGCTGGTACTGCTCCTGGCCGCCACCGCGGGGCTACGGCGCGCCGACGGCCGAACCGTCGCCCCACCGGACCGTACGCCGGGCACCGGCCTGTCCCGGAGCGTCCTGCGGGCCTGGCTGCCGGGCACCGTCGTCTTCACCATGATCATGGCCGGGGAGACCATCGTCGTGTCATGGATCACTCTGCTGGGAGCGGACCGCTACGGCATGACCCTCGGTGAGGCGTCCGCGTTGCTGGCCACGCTGTGGGCCGTGCACACGCCGGCCCGGGCGCTGGGCGACATCCTCATCCGGAGACTGACGGCGCAGGTCGTCGTCGTGTCCGGGGCGCTGCTCTCCGCGGGGGCCGTCGCCCTTCTGTGCCTGGGCGGCGGCGCCCTCGCCTACGTGGGAGTCGTGCTCTTCGCGGCGGGGGTGGGCCCGTTGGTCCCCGTCTGCCAGGGCCGGGTCCTCTCCCGCGTACCGCCGGCGCTGCACGGCACGTGCAACGCGTCGCTGGGCATCGCGGCGGCTGCCGGAACGACCCTCATGATCTGGCTCACGGGCCTCACGATCGACGCGGACACCCGGCTGCCGTTCGTCACCGCCACGGTTCTGATGCTGGCGGTGGCCGCCGTCGCGCCCTCGGTCCTCCGGCCGCCGCCCGGCCGGTAGCCCCCGGTCCCGGGCGGTTCCCCGCCCCGGCTGCCGGCGGGCGGGACCCGTCGGGCGCGGTCGGCCGGTCGTCGTTCCTCCCGAAGGCGACGAGCACGCGCCGAGGACGAGCAGCCCGGGCGAGCACGGACCGGACCGCGCGGCGGCTCACGGGGCGCTCCGCCAGGGATTCGGCGGTGTGCCGGGCACCGCGCAGTGGACGGCCGCGCCGCGCATCGCCGCCGTGCGGGCCACCCGCTCGTCGAGGCCGCGGGGGACGGCGTAGACCAGGTGGCAGAAGCGTGCCGGGGGATGGCCGGAGGTCCAGGGTGGGATGACCGCGTCCAGGTAGTCGGCCCAGCTTCCCTCGAAGGTGACGAGAAGGTCGGCGAGCCGGGCGTACGCGGGGTCGGGGTGCACCCCCGGGTTGAGTACGACCGTCCGCGCGCCGCGGATCCGGGCGGCCCTGGACAGCCGGCGGTAGTACGGGACCCGGCGCGGGTCGGACGCCACCCGGTCGAAGAACACCCCGTCGGTGGCGTACCAGGCGCGATGGCGGCGCAGATCACGGTGGACGGCGCGGGCCGAGCGCACGGCGTACGCGGTGTCGACGTAGCCGAGCAGCCGCACCCCGGCACCGCGCAGCCGCCGCGCGGCGGTCGCGAACGCCGGATCGGGTCGCACGCCCGGCCCGTCGGCGGCGTTGAGCACCACCGCGTAGAGCCGGGGCGCCGCGGCCTCCAGGGCACGCCAGGCGGCCGGATCGACCGCCGGGTGGACGTAGAGAGGCACCAGGAGCAGACCCGGTCGCGCGGCCTGGGGGGTGGCGGTGCCGTTCACGGGGTCACCCCGGCCGGGCGGCCCGAGGCGGTCTCCCAGAGTGCGGTGAGCGCGTCGCGCAGGGTGCGGGCGGGCCGCCAGCCGAGCGCGGAGGCGGCGAGTGCGATGTCCGCCTGGTGCCAGGACACCTCGGCCGAGCGTTCCGAGCCCCCGCCGGACTCCTCGATCCGGCCGCCGAAGCCGCTCAGCTCCGCGAGTTCACGGGCCAGCGTCCGTACCTGAGTGGCCCGCCCCGAGCCGATGTTGACGACCGGCGGCAGCGGACCCGGTGTGGTGACGGCCAGTGCCACCGCCTCCGCGACGTCGCGGACGTGCACGAAGTCGCGGTGGGCGGCGAGGCTTCCGGTGCGGACGGTGCCGTCCCCGGGCGCGTCGCGGAAGGCGGTGGCCAGTCGGCCGGGCAGCCCGGAGGCCGGGGCCCCGGCGCCGACCGGGTTGAAGACCCGTAGCACGACGGCGTCGAGACCGGAGCCGGCCACGGCGAGGGTGCCCGCCAGTTTCGCGGCGCCGTAGACGCCCGTGGGGCGGGTCGCCGCCGATTCGGTGAGCGCCGTCCCCGGCTCCGCGGCCCCGTACTCGGCCGCGGAGCCCAGGTGCACCAACCGCGCCGACGGCGCGGCCAGCGCCATCGCCTCGCACAGCGCGGCCGGCCCGCGGGCGTTGACCTCGCACAGCGCGGTGGCGGGTCCTCCCACCAGGCCCGCGCAGTCGACCACCACGTCCGGGCCGAGCGCGGCGAGGTCCCGGGCCAGCGTGTGCACCGGCACGGTCGCCAGGTCCGCCGTCAGATCGTGCCCCGGAGACCGCCCGCCGCGCAGCACCCGGGCACCGGGCAGTTCGCTCAGCCGCGCGGTCACCGTCCCGCCCAGGAAACCGCCGCAGCCCAGTACGAGGACGCGCCTGCGTGTCATGTCCGGTCACGCCCCCTTGAGAAGCAGCCCGCGCAGGCTGCCGAAGTCCGCGTTGGCGCGGTCGTAGTCGTCGGGGCGTCCGATGTCCAGCCAGTACCCGTCGAAGTCGTAGGCGCGCGGGTGCCGTCCCGCCGCCAGCAGGTCGAGTACGAGCTCGTCGAAGCCCAGCGGCAGGCCGGGCGTGTAGCGGGCGAGGGCCGGCCGGGACACCCCGTAGACGCCCATCGACACCCGGTAGTCCATGCTCGGCTTCTCGGTGAAGCCCACCACCTGGCCGTCCTCGGTGGTGAGCACCCCGAAGTCGATGCTGACGGTGCGGGCGTAGGTGGCGATGGTGAGCGGTGCGCCCGAGCCGGTGTGCTTGCGCAGCACATCGGCGAAGTCGAGGTCGGTGAGCACGTCGCCGTTCATCACCAGGAAGTGCTCGGGGAGTTGGCCGATCATGTTCAGTAACGGCCCCATGGTGCCCAGCGGGCTGTCCTCCGTCACGTAGTCGACCTCCAGGCCCCACTGGGAGCCGTCACCGACGTAGGCGCGGATGATGTTGCCCAGGTGACCAATGGCGAGCGTGCAGCGGCGGAAGCCGGAGGCGGCGAGTTGGCGCAGCACGATCTCCAGGATCGCGTGGCTGTCGCCGATCGGCACCAGCGGTTTGGGCAGCGCGGTGGTGTAGGGCCGGAGCCGTACGCCTTTGCCACCGGCGAGAATGACTGCGTGCATGGTGGTCCCCCCTGCGGTTGACACGTGCGGGCGATGTGATCTGACGGAACGTCAGACGTTGTAGGCGGTGGTCTTGTAGCGGGCCAGATGAGCCGGGTCGCGGAAGAAGTCGATGGTGCGGGCCAGCCCGTCCTCCAGGGAATGTGCCGGGGCCCAGCCCGTGGCCGCGCGCAGCCGCGACGCGTCGCACACCAGCCGCATCACCTCGGACCCCGCGGGCCGCAGCCGCGCCGGGTCCTCGCGCACCAGCAGATCGGTGTCCATGAGCTTGCCGATGAGCCGGACCAGGTCGCCGACCGAGATCTCACCGCCGGTCCCGGAGTTGAAGGTCCGGCCGACGACCTGCGCCGCCGGCGCCGTGCCGACCGCCACGAACGCGGCGGCGGTGTCCTTGGCGTAGCTGAAGTCCCGGGTCGGCCGCAGATCCCCCAGCACGACTTCCCGCTCCCCCGCCGCGACCTGGCCGATCACCGTGGGGATCACGGCGCGCATGGACTGCCGCGGCCCGAACGTGTTGAACGGCCGCAGCGTCACCACCGGCGTCCCGAAACTGGCGTGGTAGCTGTCGGCGAGCCGGTCCCCGCCCGCTTTGGACGCCGCGTACGGGGACTGCGTGACGATCGGGTGGTCCTCGCTGATCGGTACGGTCTGCGCGGTCCCGTACGTCTCGCTGGTCGAGGTGTGCACCAGCCGCGGGATCTCCGACTCCCGTACCGCCTCCAGGACGTTGAGGGTGCCGCTCACATTGGTGTCCACGTAACTGCGGGGCGCGCGGTACGAGTACGGGATCGCGATGAGCGCCGCCAGGTGGTAGACGGTGTCGCTGCCCGCGACCAGGTCCCGTACCGAACCGGGGTCGCGGACGTCGCCGAGCACCACCTCCACCCGGTCGAGCACGTCGGGGGCGAGCACCTCCAGCCAGCCGTGCGACGAGAACGAGTTGTACTGCACCATCGCGCGCACCCGGCGGCCGGAGGCGACCAGTGCCTCCACCAGGTGCGAGCCGATGAAGCCCTCCGCGCCGGTGACGGCGACGGGTGTCTCAGTGGACACGGGTGAATCTCCTTCGGTTGTCGGTCGATCGATCGGTCGGGGCGGTGCCGTGCGGTGCCGTGCGGTGGGTCAGCGATGGGTCAGCGATGGGTGGTCACCCGGCCGGTGACCGCGGTGGCCGCCGCGAGCAGCACGGCGGCGGCGCACGCGCAGACCAGGCCCAGCACGGTGCCGGGCGCGGCGGCGTGCGCTCCGAGCAGCACCGCCGCGGCGCCCGCCGCGGCGCCGAGCACACAGGTGCCGGTCCAGACCCGGCCGCAGGACTCGAGCAGTTGCGCGAGCCACAGCGTGGCGCCCAGCGCGAGCAGCACGGCGAGGTGCGCGGTGTCCCAGGGCGCCGCGCCGGGTACCGTCGCCGCCTCGACGGCCGCGAGTCCGGCCAGCGTGGCGCCGTACGCCGCGAGGCAGCCCGCGAGCACCCGCCAGGACCGGGCGAGCAGCCGCTCGTGCGCCGCGATCCTGCGCAACACGCTCAGGCACCGGCTGCGGAACCGGAAGAGCAGCCATTCGGCCATGCCCATGCTGACCGTCAGCGCCGCCACGAACTCCCCTGCCAGGGCCGCCACGATCACCAGCCACCCCGCCGCGAGCCCGGCGAGTCCGTGCGGCAGTGAGGCGTACGGCGACGGGCGCCGCTCAGCGGCGGCGCCGTCCGCGGCGGTCCTCCGCGCGGACAGCGCCAGTCTGACCGTGCGCACGGTCCGGGCCGCGCGGCCGGCCGGGGCACCGGCCTGCCCGTCAGCGGCAGTGCGCAGCGCCGCCGCGACCGCCGACAGGATCGCCGCTCCCACCGTGGCCGCGAGCAGCACGGCGACGGCGGCCGAGGGCAGCCCGCCGGCCCCGCAGCAGACAGCGACGGCGAGCGGCGTGAGCACGTACAGCAGGGATCTCGCGCGGTCGAGCACCAGCAGGACGGTCGCCGCCGCCACGTACAGCGACTGCCCGGCGGCGAAGGCCAGGGCGGGCAGCCCCGTGAGTCCGGACACGGCCGCCGCGCACGCGGTGGCGAGGAAGGCCCCCGCCGTGCCGCCGGTGAGCAGGCAGCGCGCGGCGGCCCGCGGGCGGTGTGCGAGCAGGTGGAGGCGGGCGCGGTGCGAGAGGGCCTGGTTCCATGCCCAGCCGCACAGCGTCGCCGCGCCCCACGCGGCCACCGTCCGGGACACCCCGAACGGGCCGTCGGGTCCGTCCGCCCAGCGACCGCCGAGTACGTAGGCGGCACCGGGCAGGGCGAACGTGAGGCCGCGGAGCAGGCACGGCCACACCTCGGCCCGCCACGGATCGTCCGACGGCTCGGGCTCGGGGAACCGCCGGGCCACCACCCGGAAGAGCTCCTCGGCCAGCGAGAAGAGATCGGGGTGGCCGTAGTGGCCGGTGATCTGCTCGTCCGTCAGGCCCTCGGACTCCAGGGCCGCCGCGATCTCGTCCGGGTGAACGGCCGCCGCGCAGACGTCCGACAGCCGCTCGGCCAGCTCGGCCACCGGGTCGCCGGCCGCCCAGGACGGCACCCGGCGCCGGCGCGGCAGCCGCGGCAGCGCCCCCGTGGCGCCGGCGGCCCCGCCGACCAGGGCCAGCGGCCCGCTCACCGGCCGTCACCCGCCGCCACG
>NZ_DATDBG010000327.1:0-15319 GCF_036524955.1 Streptomyces sp. | reverse complement strand
GCGACCACCAGGTCGTGCAGTCGGTCGCCGCTCACGCGCCCGCCTCCCGCCGTGTCACGATCCGCCGGGCGAGGGCCTCGACGGTAGGCTGGACCAGCGCCTCGCGCAGCGACAGCTCCACCCCGAAGTCCCTGCGGATCTGCGCGATCAGCCGGACCATCAGCAGCGAGTCGCCGCCCAGGGCGAAGAAGTTCGCGGTCAGGTCGACCTCGACCTCACCCAGCAGCGCCCGCCACATCCGCGCGACCGTGTCGGCGACGGCGGCTGTGGCCGCGGCGGCCGGGTCAGCTGCGGCGGGCTCGGCCGCCGCGGCCACGACCGAAGCGGGCTCGCTGTCCGGCGGCGCGGTGGGCGCGAGGGCGGTACCGGGCTCCAGCCAGTGCCGGACCCGGGCGAACGGATACGTGGGCAGCGCCGTGCGGGCGAACTCGCGCCCCGGCTCGACTCTGCGCAGGCTGGGCAGGGCGCCGTCCATCCAGAGCTCGGCGGCCGCGGTGAGCACGCCCGCCTCGTCGCCCGCGGTGGGCAGCATGGTCACCGCCAGCCGCGGCCGGGCCTCGGGCTCGCGGTGAGCGAGACCGATGAGCGCGCTGCCCGGGCCCACCTCGACCAGCACCGGCTCGGGCATGGCCAGCACACTCCGCAGGGCGGTGTCGAAACGCACGGTCTCCACCAGGTGATCCGCCCAGTAGTCGGCGGTGAAGCGGTGCCCGCGGCGGAACAGTTCGCCGGTGAGGTTCGAGGCGATGGCGACCTTCGTCGGCCGGGCAGTGAGCCCGGTGGCGGCCGCGTGGAGCTCGCCCCGGATGCCCGCGAGCAGGCTGCAGTGCGAGGCCCGCGAGATCCGCAGCAGCGTCGCCCTGGTCCCCTCCGCCTGCAGCTCGGCGCCGAACCGCTCGACCGCGTCGGCGGCGCCGCCGACCACCACGGAGTTCCACGCGTTGACCGCGGCCAGCGACAGGCCGGCGGGCAGCCTGCGGCGCAGGTCGTCGGGCGCGGCTTCGACGGCCAGCATCCGGCCGGGCGGCGCGGAGTCCAGCAGCGTTCCACGCTCGGCGACCAGCCGGGCGGCGTCGGCCAGGTCGTAGCCGCCGCCGACAGCCGCGGCGACGTACTCGCCGAGGCTGTGTCCGATGAGGACGGTAGGCCGGACACCCCACGACTCCAGCAGCCTGGCCAACGCGTACTCGACGGTGAACATCAGCGGCTGCGCCAGGCGGACGTCATCGACGGCGACGTCGGCCGCGGGGTCCGCCGCCACCGTGGCCAGGTCCACCCCGAGGCGGGGGGACAACAAGGCGGAGCACTCGTCCACCGCGGCGCGCAGGGCGGGGAAACGGTCGTAGGCGCCCGCCAGCAGCCCGGCCCGCTGGCCGCCCTGGCCGGGGAACAGGAACGCGACCGTGCGCGGCTTGCTCGCCCTGCGCGCGGCGCGCGGGAGTTCGTCGGCCAACGCGTCCAAGCGGCCGACGACGGCGGCCGACCTGTAGGCGAGCTCGGAGCGGCCCTCGCGCAGCGTCCCCGCCACGTCGGCCAGGCGCGGGGCACGCTCGCGGCAGTGCGCGGCCAACCGCGCGCGTGCTTGGTCCGCAGCCTCGGCGGTCGCCGCCGACACCGCGACCAACTCGACGGCGGCCTGATCGGGGCGTGAGGCGCGCGGTGGCGCCTCTTCCAGCACGACGTGTGCGTTGGTGCCGCCCAGTCCGAAGGAGCTGACCCCGCAGCGGCGCGGCGTCTCGCCCCGCGGCCACGGTTCAGCCTTGGCCTGAACGTGGAACGGACCCGCCGCGAAATCGATGTCCGGATTGGGCTCGTCGAAGTTGATGCTCGGCGGTAGCACCTCGTTGCGCAGCGCGAGCACGGCCTTGATCAATCCCGCCACGCCCGCCGCTGCGTCCAGGTGCCCGATATTCGGCTTGAGGCTGCCGATGCCGCAGCGTCCCGGGTGCCCGCCCGCCATGCGGAACGCCTCGGTCAGCGCCGCCACCTCGATGACGTCGCCGACCTCGGTCGCGGTGCCGTGCGCCTCGACGTAGGACACCGCGCTCGCGGGCAGGTCGGCCGCCGCCAGCGCCGCGGCGATCACCTCGGCCTGGCCCCGCACGCTCGGCGCGGTGTAGCCGGCCTTGCGGCCGCCGTCATTGTTGATGGCGGACCCGCGTATCACCGCGTGCACCTCGTCGCCATCGGCCAGTGCGCGGTCGAGCCGCTTGAGTACCACCATCGCCGCGCCGTTACCCGGCACCATGCCGCGTGCGCGGGAGTCGAAGGCGCGGCACTGCCCGTCCGGCGACGCCACGTCTCCCGGGCCGGCCGTGTACCCGCTGACTTGCGGGACGGTCACGGCCGCCGCGCCCGCCAGCGCGAGCCCCGCCTCGCCGCGCAGCACGCTCTGCACGGCGAGGTGGATCGCGACGAGCGAGGTCGAGCACGACGTCTGCACTGTCACGGCGGGGCCGGTGAGCCCCAGCTTGTGCGCCACCCTGGTCGCCGCGTGGTCCTTCTCGTTGCCCAGCATCACCGGCAGGATGCCCAGGGCCTCGGTCACGTCGAGCCGGGTGAGCACGTGGCGGGTCAGGTACGTGTTCAGCCCGACGCCCGCGAACACGGCGACGTCGCGCTCGCCGAGGTGGCCCGCGTTCTCCAGCGCGGCCCAAGCGCACTGCAGCAGCACCCGCTGTTGCGGGTCGGTCAGCGCGGCCTCGCGCGGCGGATACCCGAACAGCTCGGCGTCGAACTCGTCCGCCCCCGCGAGCACACCGTTGACCGGTACGTACGCCGGGTCGGTGTATACCGCAGCGGGTACCCCGGCGGCCTCCAACTCCTCGGAGGTGAAGCGGGTGATGCTCTCCACCCCGTCGGCGATGTTGGCCCACAACTCATCCACGGTGGCCGCCCCGGGGAAGGAGCCCGCCATCCCGATGACCGCGACCGGCTCCTGGCTCACCGGGCATCGATCTTCTCGTGAAGGAACGCCGCGAGCTCGGCGACCGTGGGGTAGCTGAACAACTGGAGCACGGTGACCTTCAGGTCGGGCAGCTCTCGCCGCAGGTGGTCGCGGACGGTCGCCATCAGCAGCGAGTCACCGCCGATGTCGAAGAACGGGTCGTCGTAGCCGAAGTCGTCGGCGCCCAGCGCATCGGCCCAGGCCCGCGCCACCAGGTCCTCCAGCTCACCCATGTCCCAAGTGGACACGGCAGGCGGGGGCGCGAGGGCGGGCGCGGGCACCAGGGTGGCGGCCGGGCTCAGTGCGGCAACGTCAAGCTTGCCGTTGGTGGTGAACGGGAACTGGTCGACCACCGACCACAGCACGGGCACAGCGAACGCGGGCAACTCGCGCGCGGCGTGCGCGCGCACGTCGGCCTCCGCGCCGCCCACCCGCAGGATGAGTGCCGCCCCCACCCGCAGGTCCGTGCCGTCGGCGTCGGTGTAGACGCTGACATCGGCGACGTCGGGGTGCGCCGCGATGCACTGCCGGACGCCGTCGAGCTCGACGCGGTGCCCGCGCACCTTGACCTGGCGGTCCTGTCTGCCGACGAACTCCAGCCTGCCGCGCGTGTCCCACCGGCCCAGGTCGCCCGTTCGGTAGAGCCGGTGCGGCAGGTGCGCGCAGAATCGGCCGAACGCCGCCGCAGTCGCCTCCTGATCGCCCGCGTAGTCCAAGGCGAGGCCCGTCCCGTAGGTGTGGAGTTCGCCGACCGCCCCGCGCGGGGACAGCCGTCCCTCGGCGTCGAGCAGGACGACCCCGGTGCCTGCCACCGGACGGCCGATCGGCATCCGCGGCGGCACGGCCGCCGCTTCGTCGTACGGCTCGACTGTGGTGAAGGTCGTGTTCTCGGTCGGCCCGTAGGCGTGCACTACGCGCAGGCCGGGCGCGGCCCGCAGAGCGGCGCGCACGTGCTCCGCGGGGGTCACCTCGCCCCCGGTGATCACCAGGGCCAGCCCGGTGAACGCGCCGGGGGCGTGGTCGACCACGAGCCGGAACAGCGTCGTGGTCAGGAAGGCGCCGCTGACCTCGCGCGTGGTCAGGAAGTCGGCGATCCCAGCCGGGGCCGGCATGCCGGGGTCGAGCACCTCGACCCGGCCGCCGTGCGTGAGGGGATGGAAGATCTCGAAGGTCGAGGCGTCGAACGCCAGCGGCGCGATCCGCGCGAACACCCGGGCCGCGGCCGCCTCCGCGTAGTCCGCTCCGTGGACCAGCCGCAGCACGGCGTGCTCGCCGACGCGGACGCCCTTGGGCGTTCCGGTCGACCCGGATGTGAAGGACGTGTAGACCGGCCGGTCCCGCTCCTCGGCCGCGGGCACCGCCGGAGCGGCCGATCGGGCAGCGGCGCGCGCGTCGAGTGAGGGACGCCCCGGCAGCAAGTCGTACCACCGCTCCTCGGTCCCGAGCGTGATCACCGCGGCGGGCTCCAGCGTGCGCAGCATCCGCTCGGCTGCGGCCCGAGGAGCGTCGCCCAGCGCGGCGTAGGCCGCGCCGAGCCGCACGACGCCGAGCACCGCAGTGATCTCCCACGCGGACCGCGGCACATCCAGCACCACCCGGTCGCCCGCGCGCACGCCCGCGTCGGCCAGCGCGGCGGACGTGCGAGCGGCGGCGTCCACGAGTTCCGCATAGGTCAGCACGTCCTCACCCGCGCGGACCGCGATCGCGTCGGGCTGCTGTCGCGCCCTGGCCTCGATCCCGGCCCAGAGCCCGCGCTCCCAGGTCACCGGTCGGGCAGCACCCGCGGCGACCAGCTCGGCCCGCTGCTCGGGGGTCAGCGCGTCGATCTCACGCAGCGGCCGGTCCGGGCAGGCGGCGAACTGCGCGATTGCTGCGGCGAGCGACTCCGCGAGCGCGGCCGCGGCGGCGGCGGCGAGCTTCGCCGTGGCGTACTCGATCGCCAGTTCTCCGGGCCCGCCCCAACCGCGCACCACCAGCGTCACGTCGAAGGTGGACCCGCCCGTGTGGCCCTCGTGCAGCTCGACCCGCAGGCCGTCGAGGTCGAACGCGTCCGGTAACAGGTCGTCCTGCGCGGCGAAGCCGACCTGGACCACCGAGTTGCGCCTGCCCGCGGCTCCCTCCACAAGGGACGCCACTCGCTCCAGCGGCACGTCGTCGTAGGCCAGGGCGGCGTGCAGCGCGCGGGAGGCGGCGCGCAGGTGCGCGGCGGGCGTCTCGCCGGCGGTGACGCGCGCCGGGACCAGCTTGGTGGCCAGGCCGACCAGGTCCTTGGTCGCGGACGTGCGCCCTGCGACCGGCACGCCCATCAGCAGGCTGTCGCGGCCGGTGTGCCTGGCGAGCACGAACGACCACGCGCCGAGCAGCACGGCGTTGCGGGTAATCGCCAGCTCGGCGGCCAAGCGCACACAAGCCAGCCTGGTGGGCTCGTCCAGCGCGAACGTGTAGACCGCCCCCTGACCGTCCTCTGCGGGCTCCACACCGCCATCGACCGGGAAGCGGACCTGTTCACCGTCGAAGTCGAGTGTGCGGACCAGCTCCTCGGCGCGGCCTGCCCGCACGGATGCCTCTTCGGCGGCGGCCAGCAACTCCGCGCTGGGCGGGTCGGGCAGCGAAACTCCTTGGTAGCACCGGAAGATCTCGCGGAAGAGCACGCCGATCGACCAGCCGTCCAGAACAGCGTGGTGGGCTGCCAGGGTGAGCACGTGGTCGTCGTCGGCGAGCGTGGTCAGCACGAACGCGACGGGCGGCAGGGCGAACGGGTCGAGCAGATGCCCGGTCGTGGCGGTGAGGTGGCGGTGGAGGGCGTCGACGGGGTCGGCCGGGTCGAGCTGGAACCCGCGCTGGCGAACGACCACGGCGCGGTGGCGCGCCAGGACGTGCCTGCGCAAGCCGGTGGCCGTGCGCTCGAAGACCGTCCGCAGCGCCTCGTGCCGTGCTGTCACCGCGTCCAGGCTCGCCGTCAGCCGCTGGAGGTCCAGCGCGCCGCGGACGCGTGCGCTGAAGACGAGGTGGAAGGCGCGGCCGCCGTGCAGCAGCTCGGTGGTGAGCATCCCGTGCTGCCCGGCCAGGACCGGCCCGCCCGCGGTGGGCGCGGTGGGCGCGGTGGGCGCAGGCGCGGCGGGCGTGAGCGGCTCCGCGGCGGCGAGCACATCGGCCAGCGGCACGTCGGCCAGCAGGCGGCTCACCTCGACGCCGATGCCGAGCTCGGTCGCCAGGCGTGCGGCGAACTCGATGGCACGGATCGACGTGCCGCCCAGCGCGACGAAGCCATGCGTCCCCGCGGCCGCATCGACGGCCGTCGAATCCACGGCGAGGACCTCGGCGGCGATGTTTGCCCACTCGTCCCCCGACGCGTCTCGGGCCTGCGGGAAATGTAAGCCGATGCCCATTGGTGAATGCCCCCGACCCGCCGGTGTCAAGTGGGACGGCGGCAGCCCGCCACAAAGCAGCCGACTGTGCTTGGTAATCTCCCCGCCCCGAAGTGGGGGGACGCTAGCTTCCGCCGAAGGGGCGTGTCAAGCCCCGGCCCCACACCCCGACTGAAACGATCAAAATCGGGCGCAGCTCGTCTGAACTGAGACGGAGCGGACGACTCGGAGTTTTCGAAAACAGACCCACCGGTGGTCACCAACGGTTAGCGTGCATGGCCGACGTCGCCCGATCCGTCATCGACCGACGCCAATATCCCCGAGCGACCAACGGATAAACAGTTCGAAGGCTGCGCAACGACCCGCAGGAGTGGCACATGGTGAGTGGAGCAGTTGGCGCGACGGCCGTCTGGAAAGACGGCTGGTATCTGTCGACCTATCTGACTCCACCGGGCATTCCGCGCCTTCTCGGGGTGTGGCCCCGACACGACAACAATGTCTCACTCTGGCGTAAGCAGGGCGATTTTGTGTTTCTCGTGCGGAACTGGGAAATGGAGCGGCTCAGCGGCCTCAAGCAACACGGGGCCGGGTTCACCACCGCCGCCGACGCCTGGGCCTTCCTCGACGGGCTGCTGCGGTCGGAGAACGTGCGCCGCGAGGAGCTCCAGGCCGTGTGGGGCACGCCCTGGTTGGGCGCGGAGGTCACCTACCCGGTCTTCGCCGAGGATCTCCCGATGCACAGCTTCGCGCACCTTTTCAGCGCGGTGATGATGGAATCAGCGAGGTTCCACGGCGGACGGATCCTCTGCCTTGCGGTGGACGGGCTGCCCGACTGTTTTCTGGACCGCCCGCGCAACTACTACGCGGGTGCCTACGTCGACCATGGTGTCGCCACCTACTTCCCCGTCGAGTCTCCGGGCCGGCTCTACGACTCGGCGCGCGAGCTGTTCGGCCTGCGCGCGGGCTCGCTGATGGCGCTGGCCACGGCCTCACAGGCCGACTGCGGCGGAGACGGGGAGCAGGTGCTGGGCGCGCTGGAGTTCTGGGGCGTCGGCGACGGCACGTCCGGTGACCCGCAGGTGGTGCGCAATGCACGCGTCGCGGTCGACCGCGCCCACGAGATCGCGCGCGCGGCGCTCGCTGACGGGTCGGCGCGTGGTCTCGACGACCGGTTCAGCGAGCACGAGAATCTGGTCAGCATGACCATGAAGCTCGTGCAGGCGGCTTGCCTGCGCGTCATGGAGCGCAACGTCGATCGGGCGGTCGAGCGGTTCGGCATCGACTGCGCCGAGACGGACTTGGCGCTGTCGGGCGGTTTCGCGCTGAACTGCCCGGGCAACAGCCACCTGGTGGAGCGCTACGGCTTCCGCGGGTTCCTCGCGCCGCCGTGTGTCAACGACAGCGGGCAGTCGATCGGGTTGGCTCTGGCGATGTTCAGCGCGGGCGGCGAGCGGATCGACTTCCGCCTGCCCGGCGCCTACCTCGGGCCGGAGGTCGGCCCCGCGCCCGCCGTGGGCGACTTCGACGGCCTGGTCGCGTCGGTCGACACCTGGGACCCGGACGTATTCGTGGCGGATCTGGGGCGAGGCCCCGTGGGGTGGCTGGAGGGCGCGAGCGAGGTCGGTCCGCGTGCGCTGGGGCACCGCAGTCTGCTGGCCGACCCGACCCGAACGGCGTCGAAGGACGCGCTCAACGAGATCAAGCGGCGGCAGTGGTGGCGTCCCGTGGCGCCCATGGTGCTCGCCGAGCACGCGGCGGACTGGTTCGTCGGGGCCGTGGACTCGCCGTACATGCTGCGCACCTTCCCCATCCGGGAGAACCGGCGGAAGCTGATCCCCGCCGTGTCCCATTTGGACGACTCGGCCCGCGTGCAGACCGTGCCGCGGGACTCGGGCGGGCTGCTGCGCGCGGCGATCGAGGCGTTCCACGCGGCGAGCGGGGTGCCGATCCTCTGCAACACCTCGCTCAACGACGCGGGCGAGCCGATCATCGAGACGGTGGCCGAGGCGGTCACGTTCTGCCTGCGCCGCGGCGTCCCGCTGCTGTATGTGAACGGCGCGCGGGTGGAATTGAATGTGGCCGGGCGGACGGCCCCCGAGGAGCCCTCGCCGCGGGAGGCCCACCGATTCGCGCGCCTGGACAGCGCCGCGCACGCGACGCTGGAAGCGGCGGTCAACCCGCACGGCCTCACCCCCGTGGAGCTGTACACGTACCTGGAGACTCCCCGCCTGCACCGGCACGACCCCACGATCGCCGCTGACGCCGCCGCGATCCGCGCGGAGCTCGCGCGGTGGTTCGCCGGGAACCCGTCGGAGCAGGACCGCGTCGAGACCTACCTCGACCGCGTTCGCAGCATGTACGGACCCGCCTCCACGCCTGCCTGACCGGGCGGGTCCCACGGAGGGTGCCGTGCGGCTGCCTCATGCGGCCTCCGGGCCGGAGGGGGCCGGTCGCCGGCACGTCGTGTGCAGGCATTGTGGGCGTCCGACAACCACCGAAGGCCGCCGTCCAGTCCCTCCTGCGACCGGCCCGGTGGCCGGCCGGTGGCCGGACGCCTGTGGACGGTGCAGCGTCGAGCGGTACGGGTCAACTTCCCCGCCCCGTTCCGCAGGGAGAAGTGCACACGGTTCTTGTCCCGCCGTTCGGCCGGGACGGTGATGAGGGCCGCGAGGACGAGAGCGGATGCCGCGGGCGAGGCCGCTGGCTGCTGAGTGGAGCGCGACCGTCTTCGACCTCGCCTGCGCCGCGGAGGGGCACTGCGTGGCCCAGGAGTACGGCGACAGATCGGTGATCGTGGTCAGCTGGGCCGCGTGTGGCGGGACACCGGTCACGGAATGTACCCAGACCGGACGGTCGCAGCCGGCGATGAGTTCTCGCCGGCCCGGGAGTCAATCCGGGTGCAGGCACAGTCCGCACCGAAAGGCAGCACCATGAGCAAACTGATCGTCACCGCGTTCGTCACTCTGGACGGCGTCATGCAAGCCCCCGGCGGCCGGGGCGAGGACGTCGATGAAGGCTTCGAGCACGGCGGCTGGCAGGTCCCGTACGTCGACGACGACTTCATGAGTCTCATGAGGGGGGTCTTCGAGCGGACCGCCGACCATCTCCTGCTCGGCCGGAAAACCTACGACATCTTCGCCGCCCACTGGCCTCGCGTCACCGACCAGAACGACCCGATCGCCGTGAAGCTCAACGCCATGCCCAAGTACGTCGCCTCACGCACCCGGAACAGCCTGGAGTGGCACAATTCCCATCTGCTGAAGGGCGAGGCCGCGGAGTCCGTCGCACTGCTCAAGGAGCGACTCGACGGCGTGATCATGACGCAGGGCAGCAGCGACCTCATCCGCACCCTGCAGCAGCACGACCTCGTCGACGAGTACCGGCTGCTCGTCAACCCCGTGATCATCGGCACCGGCAAGCGGCTCTTCACCGAAGGCGCCACCCCTGCCGCCTGGACTCTCACGGAATCCCGCGTTACCAGCGTGGGCGTGCAGTATTGCGCCTACGAACGGGCGGGGAAGCCCGAGTACGGATCCTTCATGCTGGACGAGCAGGAGTGAGGACGCGCGAGGCGCACCTCGCCGCGGCCGCAGCGCGGCTGGCCGGGCTTGGGCACGTTCCGTGACCGGTGTCCCGCCACGCGTGGCTTCGGCGTGCGCCCGTGCCGGTGGCGTCCGACCCTGGACGCAGGGGGTTCTGCCTCCCGTGCCACCGATCCCGTACGGCCCCTCCTGAGGCACGTGCCCCACGGTCAGGGCATCCACTGACACACCCCTCTTTTTCCGCATATGCAAGCTTTCTTCGGTGATCAAACCGCATCTGCGCATTAAAGCCTGGCTTCTTTGTCGTAAACGCGCAGTACCGTTCTCACACCCCCGTGACGGCAGCCGTGCGGAGGGCGTAATCGCCGGTGATCAGCGCGCGTGACAGCCAGGTAACGGGCATTTCGTACAGTCGTGGGGCAGGAGCCGATCACGGAAGGGACCATGCGTGACCACGACCACGACGCACGTGCGGACGGTCTGCTCGTACTGCGGGGTGGGCTGCGGGATGGTCCTCGACATCGGCATGGGTCCCGACGGGCGGCGAACGGTCCTGAAGGCGTCCGGCGACAAGGCGCACCCGGCGAACTTCGGGCGGCTGTGCACCAAGGGCGTCACCACGGCCGAGATGCTGGCCGCCCCCGGGCGGCTGACCACAGCGCTGGTACGGGCCCGGCGCGACGCGGAACCGGCGCCCACCCCCGCCCGGGCGGCGATCGGCGAGACGGCGCGGCGGCTGCGGGCCATCATCGACCAGCACGGGCCGGACGCCGTGGCGTTCTACGTGTCCGGGCAGATGAGCCTCGAAGCGCAGTATCTGGCGAACAAGCTGGCCAAAGGCTTCGTCCGCACCAACCAGATCGAGTCGAACTCGCGGCTGTGCATGGCCAGCGCGGGCACCGGCTACAAGCTGTCACTGGGCGCCGACGGCCCGCCCGGCTCGTACCAGGACTTCGGACACGCGGACGTCTTCTTCGTCATCGGCTCCAACATGGCCGACTGCCACCCCATCCTCTTCCTGCGCCTCATGGAGCGGGTCAAGGCCGGCGCCAAGCTCATCGTCGTCGACCCGCGGCGCAGCGCGACCGCCGACAAGGCCGACCTGTTCCTGCAGATTCGGCCCGGGACCGATCTGGCACTGCTCAACGGCCTGCTGCGCCTGCTGCACGAGAACGGACACACGGACGAATCGTTCGTCGCGGAGCACACCGAGGGCTGGGAGGGGATGCCGGAGTTCCTCGCGGACTACCCGCCCGCGACGGTCGCCGCGATCACCGGCCTCCCGGAGGACGACATACGGCGGGCGGCGCGTCTCATCGGCGAGGCGGGCGAGTGGATGAGCTGCTGGACCATGGGCCTCAACCAGTCCACCCACGGCACCTGGAACACCAACGCCCTGGTCAACCTGCATCTGGCGACCGGCGCGATCTGCCGCCCCGGCAGCGGCCCGTTCTCGCTGACGGGCCAGCCCAACGCCATGGGCGGCCGTGAGATGGGCTACATGGGCCCCGGGCTGCCCGGCCAGCGGTCGGTGCTGGTGGACGAGGAGCGCGCCTTCGCCGAGGAACTGTGGGAGCTGCCCTCGGGGACCGTCAGGAAGGACGGGGTCGGCAAGGGCACCGTCGAGATGTTCCAGAAGATGGCCGACGGGGACATCAAGGCGTGCTGGATCATCTGCACCAACCCCGTCGCCTCCGTCGCCAACCGCAGGACGGTCATCGAGGGACTGGAGGCGGCCGAGTTCGTGGTCACCCAGGACGTCTTCGCCGACACCGAGACCAACGCGTACGCCGACGTCGTGCTGCCCGGCGCCATGTGGACCGAGACCGAGGGCGTGCTGATCAACAGCGAGCGCAATCTGACGCTCTCCCAGCAGGCCGTGGACCCGCCGGGCGAGGCGATGGCGGACTGGCGGATCATCGCGGCCGTCGCGTGCGAGATGGGGTACGAGAAGGGGTTCTCGTACGACAGCGCCGAGGAGGTCTTCGAGGAGATCAGGCGTGCCTGGAACCCGAAGACCGGCTACGACCTGCGGGGCGTGACGTACGAGCGGCTGCGCGCCACACCCGTCCAGTGGCCCGCGGCTTCCGTGGACGGCCCGGACCGCAATCCGATCCGGTACGTGGACGGTGACGGCCGCCTGTCCTTCCCCACAGCGAGCGGCCGGGCGGTGTTCCACGCCCGCCCGCACCTCCCCGCCGCCGAGATGCCGGACGACGACTTCCCGTACGTCCTCAACACCGGGCGGCTCCAGCACCAGTGGCACACCCTCACCAAGACCGGGAAGGTCGCGAAACTCAACAAGCTCAACCCCGGCCCCTTCGTCGAGTTGCACCCGCGGGACGCGGCCTCGCTCGGCATCGCGGAGGGCGACTCGGTGGAGGTCGCCTCGCGGCGCGGGCGGGCGGTGCTGCCGGCCGTGGTGACGGACCGGGTGCGGCCGGGGTGCGCCTTCGCGCCCTTCCACTGGAACGACCTGTTCGGGGAGTACCTCAGCGTCAACGCGGTCACCAGCGACGCCGTCGACCCGCTCTCCTTCCAGCCGGAGTTCAAGGTGTGCGCGGTGTCACTGGCCAAGGTCGCGGCGACGGCGGAGGCACCGGTCGCGGCTCCCGTCGAGCCGATGACGTCTGCCGCGCCAACAGCGCCCGACACGCCGATCGCGCCGATCACGCCGACAACTGTCATACCCGGCCTCGCGGGCGTCTTCAGGCTCCCGGCCGCCCCGCCGCCCGTACTGGCCGAGCGCGAGCGCCAGTACCTGGTCGGCTTCCTGGCCGGGCTGGAGTCGGGCGCCCCGGGCGTGCCGGTGCTGCCGCCGGGCGCGCCCTTCAGCCCCGAGCACGCGCTGTGGGTGAACGGCGTGCTGGCCGGTATGTACTCCCGGGCCGCCCCTTCGGCGGCCCCGGCCCCGCCCGCCGGGTCAGCGGGCCAAGCGGTCCAGGAGGTCCGGGAGGTCGTCGTCCTGTGGGCCTCGCAGACCGGCAACGCCGAGGAGTTCGCGGCGGCCGCCGCCGACCGGCTCACCGCGGGCGGTCACCGGGCGACCCTCGTCGACATGGACCAGGCCCACCCGGGTGCGCTGCCGCCCGCCGCCGACCTGCTGCTGATCACCAGCACCTTCGGCGACGGCGACGCCCCCGACAACGGCTCCGGCTTCTGGGACGCCCTGACCGCGCCCGACACTCCCCGCCTGGACGGCGTGCGGTACGCGGTCCTCGCCTTCGGCGACTCCTCGTACGACGACTTCTGCGGCCACGGCCGCCGCCTGGACCAGCGCATGGACGAACTCGGAGCGGTACGCCTCGCCCCGCGCACCGACTGCGAACCGGACTACGAGCCCCACGCCCACGCCTGGCTCGACCAGATCCTCACCGCCCTGGATCCCGGCCGGGCCCCGGCGCCCGCCCCCGCGCCGCCGAAGAAGCGTGCCTCCGTCCCCGCCCGCCTCACCGGCAACCGTCTGCTCAGCCTGCCCGGAGCGGGCAAGGAGGTCCGCCGCTTCACCTTCGACACCCGCGACAGCGAGACCCCGCTGACCTACGAAGCCGGGGACGCCCTTGGCGTCCGCCCGGCCAACAGCCACGACCTGGTCACCGAATGGCTCGCGGTGACCGGCCTGGACCCGTCGACGGCCGTCGAGGTGAACGGGGTTGGCTCGCTCCCCCTCGCCGAGGCCCTGCACCAGCACCTGGACATCACCAGGATCACCCCCGACCTGCTGCGCTTCGTCAGCGAACGCACCCACGACCCGCGCGAACTGAAGAAGCTGCTCCGCCCCGACAACAGGGAGGAGCTGGCGAAGTGGTCCTGGGGCCGCCAGGCGGTCGACGTCGTCGCTGAGCACGCGGTCCGCGCCACCGCCCAGGAGTGGGCCGGGCTCCTGGGACGCCTTCAGCCCCGCCTGTACTCCATATCCTCCAGCCCTCTCACCGACCCCCATCTGATCTCGCTGACGGTCTCCGTCGTCCGCTACGAGAACCTGCACGGCCGCCCCCGCCAGGGCGTCTGTTCGCCCTTCCTCGCCGACGCCGACCCCGGCACCCCCGTGCCCGTCTTCGTCCAACCCGCCCCGCACTTCCGGCCCCCGGCCGACCCCGCCACCCCGATGGTGATGGTCGGCCCGGGCACCGGCGTCGCTCCCTTCGTCGGCTTCCTCGACGAACGCCGCGCCCGAGGTCACCACGCGCCCAACTGGCTGTTCTTCGGTGAGCAGCACCGCACCACCGACTTCTACTACGAGGACGAGTTGTCCGCCCTCCTCGCCGACGGCACGCTCACCCGCCTCGACACCGCCTTCTCGCGCGACCAGCGCGCCAAAATCTACGTCCAGGACCGCATCCGCGAACACGGCCCCCAGCTCTGGTCCTGGCTCCAGGACGGCGCCCACTTCTACGTCTGCGGCGACGCCTCCCGCATGGCCAAGGACGTCGACCGGGCCCTGCGCGACACCGCCATCGCCCACGGCGGCCTGGACGAGGACGGAGCCGCCGCGTACGTCAAGCAACTCGCCGCCGACAAGCGCTACGTCCGCGACGTGTACTGAGCACGGCCAACCCGGACACCAGCGCGATCCGGCTGGGTGGGAGGGGACTGCTTGTCGGATGTGGCGGCTCGGGCTTGGCGTCCGGCTCTGGGGCGGCCTCCCCACCCCCGTTGCTCTTCTGCTGGCCCTCCGGCGAGCTGCCGCCCTGCGTCTGCTGCCCTTCGTCCTTGAGCAGGATGTACGCCGTGCCGCCGCCTGCGATAGGACTGAGATCTGCCGATGTTCGGTGCGTGATAGTATTTATGAATCTTTACCGTAATGCGGTATGGGTGAGCTTGGATGTCAGTCCATGGAGGATCCTGTCCTTGCCGAAATTGGGCCACCGAGAAACCATTGAGATGATTGGATGGCTTTCTGCGGGACATCCGGTAGTCAAATGGGATGGTTCGGTTGCTGGTCCAGTGCCGACGGATTGATGTTTGCGTATGCCGGGTGGTGGCGTGCCGCTCGGAAATACGATTCAGCCTTGTGAGCTGCGGCGAGCTGCGCGGTCAGGCAGCGTGGCGGTACTCGTTGATCGGGACGTGGAGGACGGACGGTGCCGGGAGCCACGCACGACGCTGTACTCCCAGCCCCTCTCTTCACCCCCACACGCACACCGGACAGTCAGGAACCCGGCAACCTGAGCAGAGCACACGGCCCCTGGTGGCGCTCCGCCGTGACCGGGGCGAGGTCGTCTTGATGACGTTCTGGCAGGTGATCAGTTCGCCAGCTGAGGTCCCGGCCCGCCCACCGGGATCTCACGGGCGGACCCGACGCCGACGCCGGCATTCCAGTTACTAGCCGGCGGTGTACCAGACTGCGGTGTCCTGGGGCAGACGGCCCTCGTCCAGCGGTCCGCTGGCCAGCAGGACCCGGCTGCCGGCGGGCAGCGGCAACGGGTCTCCGGAGATGTTCACCGCGCACACGAATTCCG
>NZ_DATDBG010000326.1:0-4405 GCF_036524955.1 Streptomyces sp. | reverse complement strand
CTGCCGGGTGGCGGGCAGGCAGGGGGCCGCGCCCGGGAGCTCGGGCAGCCACCGCGGTATCTGTCCGGGGCGGGGGACGTCGCGGGCCGGCGCCGCGGTCGCGGTCGGCGGCCGGTCACCGGCCAGGCGGCGTACCGAGTCGGCGGCGGCCAGCGCGGCGCGGACGGCGCGTTCCGCGGTGCGCCCGTGGGTGGCGAGCAAGGCGGCCGCGCGCTCCTCGGCGCGCGAGTGGCGGGCCCGCCGCAAGTCCCTCATCAGCGCGCCGGTGTCGATGCCGACCGGGCAGGCGGTGGCGCACAGCGCGTCGCCGGCGCAGGTGTCGACGGCGTCGTGTCCGTACGCCGCCAGCAGCTCGCGCAGTACCGGCGAGTCCGCACCCTGCCGCGCCATCTCGCGGCGCAGCACGATCCGCTGCCGGGGTGTGGTCGTCAGGTCACGGCTGGGGCAGACGGGTTCGCACAGGCCGCACTCGATGCACGGGTCGGCGGCGGCCTCGATCGCGGGGACGGTCTTCAGGCCGCGCAGGTGGCCGCGCGGGTCCTGGTCGAGGACGACGCCGGGGGCGAGGATGCCGTCCGGGTCGAGGAGGCGCTTGATCCGCCACATCAGGGCGGTGGCCCGAGGGCCCCACTCCAGTGCCAGGAAGGGCGCCATGGCCCGGCCGGTGCCGTGCTCGGCGTTGACGGAGCCGTCGAACCGCTCGGTCACGGTGTGGCAGACGTCGTCCGTGAAGGCGGCGTAACGCTCGACGTCCGCGGGCTGCGCCGGGTCGAGTGCGAGGACGAAGTGGAGGGTGCCGTGGGCGGCGCGGCCGGCGACGGCGGTGGCGAAACCGTGCCGTTCCTGGAGTGCCAGGAGTACCGCGCAGGCCTCGGCGAGGCGGGCGGGCGGCACCGCGAAGTCCCCGGTGACCAGGGTGGTCCCCGGCGGGCGGGCCCCGCCGACCGCCGTGACGAACGCCTCGCGCGCCCGCCACAGCGCGGCGATCCGTACCGGGTCGCGGGTGAAGCCGTTGTCCGCCGACGGCACCGGGGTGACCAGGCCGAGGTCGTCGCTGATCCGGCGGGCGACCCGCTCGTACGCCGCCAGTTCGATGCCGTCCGCGGCCCGGAACTCCACCAGCAGCGCGGCGCACTCGGCGGGCAGCTCCGCCCACTCCGGTGACGCCCCGGGCACGCTCGCGCAGGCCCGCAGCACATGGCCGTCCATCAGCTCGACGGCCGCCGCACCGGCCTGGGCGAACCGCGGTACGGCCGCCGCGGCGGCGGGCAGCGACGGGAAGAACAGCAGCGCGGTACCGGCCGCGGAGCGCAGCGGCAGGGTCTCGAAGACGGCCTCGGAGACGAAGCCGAGCGTGCCCTGCGAGCCGATCAGCAGACCGCGCAGGATCTGTGCGGGGCTCTCGGCGTCGAGGAAGGCGTCCAGCCGGTAGCCGCTGGTGTTCTTGATCGCGTACTTCGCGCGGATGCGGGCGGTCAGTTCGCGGTCGGCCTCGATCTCGTCGCGCAGGTCCAGCAGCCCCTGGCACAGCTCGGGCTCGGCCGCGGCGAGGGCGGCGTCCGCGTCGGGGTCGCCGGTGTCCACGACGGTGCCGGAGGGCAGCACGACGGTCAGCGAGGTGACCGTGCGATACGCGTCGCGGACGGTGCCGGCCGCCGTGCCGGAGGCGTTGGTGGCGAGCACCCCGCCGACGGTGGCCGCGGTGGCGCTCGCCGGGTCTGGGCCGAGCGTCCTGCCGTACCGGGCCAGCGTGGCGTTGGCCCGGGCCAGTACGGTGCCGGGCAGGACACGGGCCCGCGCGCCGCCCGCCTCGACCTCGACGCCGCTGAAGTGGCGGCGCACGTCCACCAGGACGTCCTCGCCCTGCGCCTGCCCGTTGAGGCTGGTCCCGCCCGCCCGGAACACCAGGTTCCGCCGCTGCTTCCGGGCGTACCGCATCAGCTTGACCACGTCCTGCTCGCTCTCGGCGACCACGACGGCCTGCGGCACGAAGCGGTACGGGCTCGCGTCCGAGGCGTACCGCACAAGGTCGGAGATCCCGCCGAGCACTTTGCGCGCGCCGAGCAGTGCGGTGAGCTCGGCCCGCAGTGCGGACGGGGTGCCGCCGGCCCGCGCCGGCGCGACCCGGTCGGCGGCCGGTTCGGCCGGCGGGTCCGGGCGGAGGGCTTCCGCTGTCGGCTCACGCACGGGCATCCGGACCTCCTCCACGGGGATCACACCGTTTGCCAAGATATGCCGGACTTCGCGGGACCGCGCGACGCGACCGGGGTACGCGACCGGCGGCCCCGGTGCGGGACCGGCACGCCACCGGTGCGGGACCGGCGCGGCCCGGTGCGCGGTCGGCCCGGCTGGTGCGCGCCCCGGCCCGGGTGGGCGGGGCCGGTTCCGCGGTTCCGGTGATGATCCGCCTGACGGTTGAGGCGAACCGGCCGGGCGGCCGTAATACTCGGTGTCAACCAGACGACAGGGTGCCGCGATTGAGGGGGATCGGCGTGACCGGTGAGGCGGGGGCACGGTTGCTGGGTGCGTGCGTGGCGCTCGCGGACACACTGGAGGAGGAGGTGGAGGCCGCGGGCGTGCTGGAGCTCCTCACGCGGCTGTGCGTGGAACTGGTCGGGGTCCAGGCCGCCACCCTGCTGCTCGCCGACGACAACGGTGCGCTACAGGTGGCGGCGGCGTCCGGCGAGCACGCCGCCCGCCTGCTGGGCCCGACCGAGCGGACCTCCGGCGAGTGCCCCGGCCTGGACTGCTATCGCGACGGCGCCCCCGTCACCGCGCCCGACCTCGGCCGTAACGGCGTCCGCTGGCCCGTCTTCGCCCACCACGCCCTGCACCACGGCTACGCCGCCGCCTTCGCCCTCCCGTTACGCCGCCAGGAGGAGGTCATCGGAGCGCTCACCCTCTTCCGCACCGCCCCGGGCCCCCTTTCCGCCGACGCGTCCGCCCTCGCGCAAGCCCTCGCCGACGCCACCACCGTCGGCGTCCTCCAACGCCGCGCCCGCCACCGCCACGAACTGCTGTCCGCGCAGCTCCAGTCCGCCCTCCGCAGCCGCATCCTCGTCGAACAGGCCAAGGGCGCCCTCGCCGAACGCTGGAACATCCCCGCCGACGACGCCTTCACCATCCTGCGCCACCACGCCCGCACCCGCCGCACCCGTCTGTCCGACCTCGCCCAGGGCGTCATCGACCGCACCGTGGAGCTCCCCCGCGAGGTGCCGCGCTAGGACTGTCCGACCAGTCCCTCCTGTGCCGCGGCGCCCGGCACGCACGTCCCCGGCTCACCCTGGAAGGTGGCCGACTGCCCTGCCGGGATCGCCGGGCAGGCCCCCTACGAGGACGGCCCGGCGCCTGATGCCGGCCCTGCTCGTCTGGGTCGGGACGACGTTCATCCTGCCGGGCATGGCTCGCACCGGTGGCGCCCTGGCTGGGGCGCTGGCGTGCTGGGCCTTCCTGGCCGCAGGCGCTGCATGGGACAGACTGCCTCTTCCCGGAGAGGTCCCGCAGCGGGCCCCACCCGGCTGCGGGACGACCATCACCGATCGGATCACCCGGTGGCGCGACGCCGACGCGCCCCCCGCCGCGCGGCTGACGCTGCACGTCGGACCGGACGGACAGGACATCACCTGGCGGTGACCACGACCCACCCATGCCCCCTAGGACCGCCCCTGCCGTCCTCGTTCCCCCGAGTCCGGCGGCGGGTGTTACGGCCTGCTGACCGGTTACCGTCGCGCGTACGGACGTACGCGTCACGCGACTCTCGCCGTGCGATCCGGGGGTGCCCGCGGACGGAGGCCGGGAGAGCACGGACACGGCGGGCCCCGCCTTCCTGGCGGACGGCGCTGTGCGGCGGACAGCCCGGACGAGCGGAACCGCACGGGTCAGCAGAGGGGTCAGGAGGGGCGGGAACCGGTCAGGGTCGCGTAGACCACGACGTTCGCCGAGTAGGCCTGGGCGGTGGGGTCGAAGGAACCGCCGCAGGTGATGAGGCGGAGGTCGGGGCGGCCCGTCGGGTCGGGGCCGTAGACGCGGTCGGGGTCGAACTCGTCCTTGAGGACCGTCTCGACCGCTTCCACGGAGAACCGGGCGACCGTGCCGTCGGTGCGGGTCACGTCGATCGGGGCGCCGCGGCGTACCGCGCCGAGGTGGTAGAAGACGGCCGGGCCGGTCTTCGTGTCGACGTGACCCACGATCAGGGCGGCGCCCGGAGACCCGGGGGCGGGGCCGTCGCGGTACCAGCCCGCGACCTCGGGGGTGTCGTAGGGGGGCGGGTCGACCGTACCGTCGCGCAGGCCGCGGCCGACGACCTGGGCGTGCAGCCCGATCGAGGCGATGTCGACGCGTACCGGCTCGGCGGCGGGCAGCGGGGCGTGCGGCGCGTACAGCGGCGACGGCCGGCCGGCGGGGG
>NZ_DATDBG010000325.1:0-12802 GCF_036524955.1 Streptomyces sp. | reverse complement strand
GGGAGTGAGCAGGAAGACCGACCAGAAACCCGGTAGGGCTGACGCCCGGGTTCCTGGAGTGGGCGGCCGAGGGACGAGGCCGCCCGCGGAGGGAGTGAGCAGGAAGACCGACCAGAAACCCGGTAGGGCTGACGCCCGGGTTCCTGGAGTGGGCGGCCGAGGGACGAGGCCGCCCGCGGAGGGAGTGAGCAGGGAGACCGACCACGACGACGGTGTCCGCCGACTGGTGCGAGGCTGGCTGGACGGGTCGCCCCGGCCGGAGGACGGAGCCTGCCCCGACACGCCGGCCCTCGACGTTCCCCCCACCGACGCGCACACCGTGATCGCCACCGTCCGTGACCTGCTCGGGCCGCAGGCACGGCACGCCACGCCGCACGGGCTGACCGGCCTGACCGATCGCCGGTTCGCCGATCTGCGGCTGCTCGCCGAGGCCATGGTGCTGGACGAGCACCCCTCCGCACCCGGGTGGAGCGCCGCCGAACGGCATGAAGCCGCCTGCTGGACGGCCGTCCTGATCGAGCGGCAGGGCGACGACGGCGTGGAGCGCCTGCTCGACGCCCTGCGCAGGACCCCGCGAACCGGCGGCGTCACCCGGCGGTGAACTGAACCGGTCGCTCGGCCCGTTCTGCCGGCTGGAGGCGCCCTTGGCGCGACAGCGGTTCGGCGGGAAGGACGGGCGGGGCAGTGAGCGGTAGTGCTGTGGCGGGCTTGTGCCGATTGAGGTTCCACGGCCCCCGGAAGAAGTTCGAGCTGTCGGTGCCGTCCGACGTACCCCTCGCCGACCTGATGCCGACGATCATCGGCTACGCCGGCCCCGACCTCGACGAGGAGGCCGTCGAGCACGGCGGCTGGGTACTCCAGCGGCTCGGTGAGGAACCGCTCGACGACGATTCGACCGCAGAGAGTCTCGGGCTCGACGACGGCACGGAGCTCCACCTGCGCCACCGGCGGGACGCGTTGCCGCCGGTGCACTTCGACGACCTGATCGACGGCGTCACCACCGGTATGCAGGAGCGCGGCGACTCCTGGCGTCCCGTCGTCACCCACCACTTCACCCTCGGTCTCGCCCTGCTGGCCCTGGCCGGCGGCCTCGTGCTGCTCACGCTGCCCGGACCGCACCAGCCGCGGATGCTCGCCGCCGTTGCCGTCGGCGCCCTGCTGCTGCTCGGCGCCGGCAGCGCCTCGCGTGCCGTGGCCGACGCCGGCGCCGGCACCGCGCTGGGCGCGGCCGCCGTGCCCTATCTGGCCCTGGCCGGCGCCCTGCTGCCCGCCGGGCACACCGACCTGACCGCCGCCCGCTTGCTGGCCGCCGGCTCCGCCGCGGCCGGCGCGGCGGTGCTCGCGCTGGCCGCCGTGGCGTGTGCGGCGCCGCTCTTCCTCGCCGTCGTGGCGGTCGCCGTCCTCGGCGTGGTGGCCGGCGTGATCGCGCTCGCCGGAGTGCCGGTCGGTCACGCGGCGGCGCTGCTCGCGGTGGTCGTGGTCGCCTTCGGAGCCCTCGTGCCCGGGCTGTCCTTCCGGCTCTCCGGGCTGCGCCTGCCGGCGCTGCCCCGCAACGCCGACGAACTGCAGGACAACATCGAGCCGTTTCCGGCCGAAGACGTGCTGGCCCGAGCGAGCGTGGCCGACGGTTACCTGACGGCCTTCCACGTCGCCATCGGGGCGGTCTGCCTCGGCTGCCTGACCGTTCTGGCCTGGCGGCCGGGCTGGACGGCGCCCGCCATGACGGGCGCACTCTCGGTGCTGCTCCTGCTGCACGCCCGAGCGGTGGGCAGCGTGCCGCAGCGGCTGGCCGTGCTGCTCCCGGGCGTGTCCGGGCTCGCGCTGCTGGTGGCCCGGTTCGCGGCCGCGCAGAGCCCGTCCGGGCTGCTGCTGCTCCTCGCGGGCCTCGCGGCCTGCGCGGCGCTGCTCGCCGTCGCCGCGTGGACCGTCCCCGGCCGGCGCCTCGTGCCGTACTGGGGACGGGCCGCCGACCTCCTGCACAGTCTGGTGGCGCTGAGCCTGCTCCCGCTCGGCCTGGGCGTGACCGGCGTCTTCCACCTGGTCCGCGGCATGAACGGCTGATCGTCGCCCCGACCCCGTCCCACCGCCGCATTCCCAGGAGGAGTCAGATGCAGTCCAGGCGCGACCAGGTCCAGGCGCACCTGTTCGTGATGAGCAGGCTCGCGGCCGGCATGCTGCGGGCCGAACCCGACGTGCCGGACATCCCGACCGGCCGGACCACCCGGGGGATTCGCACCGGTCTGCTGATCGGTGTCGCCATCGCCCTGGTCATGGCTCTCTACGGGGTGATCGTGCCGGGCGGTGCGACCGCCTGGCGCAAGCCCGGCACACTGATCGTGGTCAAGGACACCGGCGCCCGCTACCTGTTCATCGGCGGCGCACTCCATCCCGTACTGAACCAGGCCAGCGCCAGACTGCTGGCGGGCCAGAAGATGGCGCTCGCCCAGGTCACCGAGCGTTCCCTGAAGGGAGCCCCGCGCGGGGGCCCGGTCGGCATCGTCGGCGCGCCGGACCCGCTGCCCGCCGCGGGCTCCCTGACGGACGCGGGCTGGCTGGCCTGCGCGGTCCGGGCGACCGCCCCGTCCGGCACCGCCGCCCCCCGGCTCGCCCTGGCGATCGCACCGGTACGCCGCGGCAACCCGCTGACCGCGGCGCAGGGCGTCCTGATCAGCACGCCGGACGGGGCCCAGTACCTGCTCTGGCGGGGCCGGCGACTCGGACTCGACACCGCGGGCGGTGCTCCGCGGGCCCTCGGCTACACCTCAGCCGCACCCTTCCCGGTCACCGAGGCCTTCCTCAACACCCTGCCGGCCGGACCCGACCTCGCCGCCCCCGCCATCCCGGGCCGGGGGAACGCGGGCCCGGAGCTCGCCGGGCGGCCCACCAGGCTCGGCCAGCTGTTCACCGGCCCGGCCGGCGAGCACTACGTCCTCGGCACCGGGGGCCTGGAGCAGCTCACCACCACCCTCTTCGAACTGCTGCGCGGCGACCCGAGGACGCAGCGTGACGCATACGGCGGAGCCCCGGCCACAGCCGCTCCCATCGGCGCCGACGACCTGGCGGCCCACCCGGCCGCGGCCCCGGCCGCCGGGGGACTGCCGGCCGAACCGCCGGCACTGCTCGCTCCGGCGCAGGGCCAGTCCGTCTGCGCGGAGCTCGAACCCGCGGCCGCCGGACCGCGCACCCTGGTGACCGTGGCCGACGCGGCCACGGTCGGAGGTGCGCCGCCGACAGCGCAGCCCGGCGTACGGCCCGGCTGCGCGGGAGCCGACCTGATCTCGGTACGGCCCGGCGGCGGGGCTCTGGTCCGCGCGCTCTCCGGCGCGGGCGTGGGATCCACCCTCTACCTGGTGGCGGACAACGGTGTGAAGTACCCGCTGCCGGCCGCCGGAACGGCCAAGAGGCTCGGCTACGGCGCGGTGACCCCGGTCGCCGTGCCGGGCAGCCTGCTGACCCTGCTGCCGACCGGACCCAGCCTCGACCCTGACGTCCTGCTCGGCGGGGGAGTGGCGCTGAGCGCGACCTCCCCGCAGCCCTGCACGGCCACCGGGACCGGCTGAACCCGCCGCTCACCGCGATCCGTTCCCCTGGTCGAGGGCGCCCGGCGCCTCCGCCGTCCGCGCGGCCCGGGCCGAGAGCCCGGTGAAGCGGTCCGGAAACCGACGAAGGAGAACATGTGGCAGGCGAGAACAAGACGGTCGTGGACCATGCGGTCGTCCTCAACACCCTGGAGAGCCTTCAGGGATACGTGTCCGGGATGACGAGCACCAAGACCAAGGTCGACGACCTGATGCAGCAGATCGGCTGGGGCTTCAAGTCCGCCTCCGGCCGGGCCTTCGTCCGCAAGGTCGAGGAGTGGATCATCGGCTACGACACCATCATGCAGAAGTACCAGGCGCTCCACGAGGCCACCACCGGCGCCAAGGACAGCCTCACCAGGGCCAACGAGGACGCCGAGCAGATCAGCAACAACTGGGGCGGCCCGGTCTACTCGATCCTGTCCGGGCAGTGACCGGTCTCCGTACACAGCAGCACCGGTGACGGAACGTCACTCGATCCGAACCTCTCAGAAAGGCGGTTGGCGTCAATGAGCGACCTCGACATGGAGCTCGACCACCAGGTGATCACGGAGGCCAACGAGCAGATGAAGCAGTACGCGCACGAGATGTCCAACAACCTGGAATCCCTGCTCCAGGAGCTGCTGCCGGTCGAGCAGGGCTTCCAGGGCGCGGCGGGCGCCGCGTTCCAGGACTTCAAGCTCACCGTGCAGCGCCTGGACGACGCGATGTCGACCGAGTTCGACAAGGGCGCGGACAACCTGTCCGAGATGCACCTGACCATCAGCAACGCGGACAAGCGCAGCGCGAGCATGTTCCCGGGCGGCCGGACCTGACCCGCTCCCCGCACCCTCCCCGAGGACCCGGCCCGCACCGCGAGCCGGGTCCTCCCGCGTCCGCGGGAGCTGAACCCGTCGTCCTCGCCGCTCCGTTCCACCTGGTGACCGGCAGGAGCGCAGCGACGCAGGAGGTGTCATGGCCAAGAAGGCCGACGACAAGAAGGAACCCGGGAAGGAACCCGAGGACGACCACAGCTTCAAGGTCACCGACCACTACCTGGAGGAGTGCGCCAAGAAGGTCGAGGCGTTCCTCAAGGACCTCCAGCAGAACCCCTGGGTACTGAAGCTGCGCGAGGACTGGGCCAAGGGAACCTTCCACGCCGACGACGGCAAGCTGCTGCCGGGCAGCATCGACGAACTGGCCAGCGCCCGCGCGCTCCAGACCCAGTTCCAGGCCTTCTGCAAGCAGCTGATCGACGCCATCGGCGTCTTCGAGCGGGCGATGCACAGCACCTACGTCTCCTTGAAGTCGGTCAAGGTGCTGCTGCACAACGCCGAGGACGAGGCGCTCACCGCTGCCGAGATGTGGGAGGTGCTGACGGAGATCCAGACGGGCTTCCAGAAGACCGCCCCGCAGACGACCGGCACCAGCACAGAGGGGACAGCGGCCTGATGGGAGTCCGGAAGACCTGGGAGGAGGCCCTCAAGTTCTTCGAGGACCCGCAGGCGGAAGGGAAGGGCCCGGTCGGCCGGCTGAACGTGGCCGGCGACAAGTCCCCCCGATGGATCGGAAACGAGGGCAAGAGCTGGCAGGTCAAGGCGTACCTGAGCGGCGGGCTGCCGCAGAACCTCGACGGCGTGTTCGACATCTGGTGGTCCACCGCCCCGTTCAACCCGTACGCCGCCGCTGGTCTGCCGGGCAGTGACACGTACGTGGTGGTGGCGGGTTGCACCATGGACTGGACGATGTTCAACAGCACGGACACCGCCTACAGCAACTTCCGAAACGACCCCGAGAAGAACCTGGTTCCGCTGGTCAACTACCCGTACAAGAACCGGAACACGGACCTGTGGACGTTCGAGCACGCGGTGGACATGCTGCACGGGGTCAACGGCTGGTTCGACACCTGGATCCCGTCGTTCAAGAGCTGGGCGGACGGACTGGACCAGGGCGACAGCGAGTGGAGCGGCAACGCGGCCGGCGAGCTGAAGAAGTTCCTGAACACGGTCGTCCTCGCCCTCACCAACGTCAAGACCGATCTCACCGCGCCCACCGACTACGCCGCGGCGCTGCACGAGACCCGGGACGCCCTCGGGACGGCGACGCTGACCCTGTACAACGGTTTCCACAGCTGGCTCGGCGAACGCTGCGCAGGCGCGGTGAACGCCCTGCACGACGCCTTCATCGAGGCGATGGGCGGCGCCTACGCCGCCTACAACCTGGTACCGACGGTCAACGAGGTCTCGGGACAGATCGGCTACACCTTCGCGTTCGACAAGGTCACCGCCGGCGGTCTCGACGTCGGCACCCAGGCGTTCTGGGACAAGGTCGAGACGGACGCCAAGAACAAGTGGCTGCAGACCGTCGCCACGGTGCTCGACCCGGCGGCGCACCATTCGGTCGGGCCGCTCGACGACAGGTACACCGACCTCGCCGGAGCGCTGCGGCGCGGGATCATCCCGCCGGACCTCGGCATGCCCAAGCCGTCGACCGGCACCACCGGCCTGACCGACAAGGACAAGCAGTCGCAGGACCTCAAGGACGAGCTCGACAAGCAGCTCAAGGACATCACCGGCAAGACCGGCGGCGCTCCCGACATCACCGGCGGCCTCGGCGGTCTCGGGGGCACGACCGGCGGTGGCAAGACCGGCCCGGTCAAGAACAGCATCAGCGGGCCGCTGCCCGGTACCAGCGGCAACTCGGTCCTCGGCGGGCGGAGCGGAAACCCGGGGCTCGGCAGCCACAGCGGCAACCCGATCCTCGGCGGGCGGAGCGGCAGCGGCTCCGGCACCGGCGAACTGCTCGACAAGGACGGCGGGCCGGTCCTCGACAAGGACCACCAGCCGATCATGGTGCCGCCCGGTTCCACCATCGGCCCGGACGGACGGGTCTACGGTCCCACGGGCAAGCCGGTCCTGGGCAGGGACGGCAAGCAGATCGTGGCGCCCCCCGGTTCCACGGTCAAGGAGCAGCCGAACACGCAGAACCACGGCGTACCGGGCGCCGAGGCGGACAAGCTCCACCTGCCCGAGGGTTCCAGGATCAACCAGGACGGCACCGTGGTGGACAACCACGGGAAGCCGGTCCTCGACAGCAACGGCAACCCGTACTCGCTGCCGAAGGGATCGACCGTCAACTCCGACGGCGTCGTGGTCGACGACAAGGGCCGCCCGATCAGCCGTACCAGCCAGTTGATCTCGAACCAGGAGCACGCCCTCTTCGACTCGCGCTCGCACAACCGGCCGAACACCTCGTCCTCCTCCGGTTACTCGCCGGGCCTGGACACCGGCCTGCACCACAGCGTCACCCATCAGCCGGGCACGACCAGCGGCCATCCCGGTTCCAGCACGGTCCACGGCCACACTCCGCTGCTGAACCCCACCAGCGGGATGAGTGAGCAGGCGATCAAGGGCGGCGGCGACCCCTCCGGCAACCAGGCCGTGGTGCGGCAGGTCCGTGCGGAGGGCGAGAAGCAGGCGATCGCCGCCGCGGAGGCGGCCCAGCAGCAGGCCGGTACCGCCATGCAGCCACCGATGATGCCGCCCATGGGTGGCGCCGGAATGCCTCCCGGCGGCGGGGCGGGCGGCAAGGACCGCCAGCGGACCACCTGGCTCGCCGAGGACGAGGAGGTCTGGGGCACCGAAACCGGGTCGGTGAGCGGGGTCATCGGCCGCTGAGCGGCCGTCAGCACGAGTCGTCCGGTCACCAGCCGACCGGTCGATCAGCCAACCAGCAAGGAGGTGAGATGGATCTCGACGTCGAGAGCCGGATCCAGGCCGCGATGGCGGCCATGCGGGAGCAGCGGAAGCGGATGACCGAGGCCAGGGTGGAGCTGGAAAAGGCGACAGCCTCGGTGACCTCCAAGGACCGCATGGTCACGGTCACCGTCGGTCCGCAGGGCCAGGTGGTGTCGATGGCCTTCCACACCACGGCCTACCAGGACATGGCGCCGGCCGAACTCGCCGCCGCTCTGACCGGCCTGCTCAACGAGGCGCGGGCCCGGATGGGCGAGCAGGTCACCGCCCTGCTCATGTCCTTCACCGATGTCGGCCGCATGATCCGCGCGGCCGCCGGGGCCGAGGACATGCCGACCGACCTCGACGAGCTCATGAAGCCGCTGCGCGCCATGCGGCCCGGCTTCGGGACGGACGAGGCGAAGAAGAGGTCCGGGAAGCAGGAGGAGTTCGGTGGCTAGGAAACTCAAGGCGCCCGCCGACCTGAAGAAGTACTTCGCCGAGTACGAGACCTTCCAGGCCAAGCTCAAGGAACTGCACACGCTGACCACCGAGATCAACAGGTACAACAAGACCTCGGCGGGCCACGACGACATCGGCAAGCAGTACCACGACCAGGTCGACAAGCCGACCGAGAACCTGACCGACACCGTGCAGTACGTCGCGAACGTGCTCGGCATGGTCAAGGACGGCGGTGACGCCACGGTCGAGCAGTTGGACGACGCCGACCAGGACGCCGAGAAGACGGCTCAGAGCTGGTAACAGCCGCGGGCCACCGGGCCCGATCCCCCTGCTCCTCCGCACCTTCAGAGCAAAGGCAGCGCCCGCCATGTCGATCAATCCTCCGCAGCAGATCGCCGACTTCTTCGGCTTCCTCACCGGAATGCCCTGGCCCGAGGCCGACGAGGACCTGATGCGAACGGTGGCGAACGACTACTACGCGGTCGCGGAGGACCTGACGATCCTGGAGGGCTACATCGGGCAGCTCGTTCCGATCGTGCTCGAACACTTCGAGGGGGACGCGGCCGAGTCGTACGCGGCCGCGATGCGCGACCTCATCGGTGAGGTGTCCGGACCCAACACGATGCACCAGACGAGCCAGTTGTCGCACGACCTCGGAGACGCGGCGCGCAACGTCGCCAACCAGGTCGAGTACACCAAGCTGATGGCGATCATCCAGGTCGTCGAGCTGCTCGTCCAGGTCCTCGCGGCGATGTTCTTCTCGCCGTTCACTTTCGGCGGCTCCTTCTTCAACGTCGCCCTGGAATTCGCCTTCACCCGGGAGGCGCTGAAGAACCTCTTCATCTGGCTGCTCCGGACGATCGCCAGCCAGACCTTCATGGGCATCGCCGGCGGCCTTTTCCAGGACATGATCATCCAGGTCTACCAGCTGTCCTCGCACCACACCGACAAGTGGAACACCGACTCCACCATCGAGTCCCTCAAGCAGGGGGCGCTGGGCGGTCTGCTCGCCGGTCCGCTGGAGCTGTTCGGCCAGGGCGCCGGCAAGCTCCTGGGCAAGATCTTCGGCAAGGGCGCCGGCTCGATCCTGAGCAAGAAGATCGAGTCCTCGCTGAAGGCCGGCATGAACGGACTGGAGAACAGCGCCGAACACTTCGCGGAGAACGTCGGCAAGACCGTCGGACACGCCGCCCTGGACGGGTTCAACGGCTTCGTCGGCACCGAGATCAAGAGCCTCGGGAAGAAGACCGTCGGCGAACTGGCAGGGGCGGCGGCCGAATCCGGCGCCCGGGGCGCGGCGAAGAGCGCGGCGGAGGGGGCCGAGCAGGCCGCTGAACGGGACATCGCCAAGCTGGCCGGCAAGCTCGGTGACGAGGCGTCGCAGCAGGCGTTCGCCAAGGACGTCGGCAACCTGCTCGGCGCCGCCGTTCCCCAGATCGAGGCGGGCTTCGTCCGCTTCGGCAGCGGCACCATCGCCGAGGCGTTCGCCGAAAGGATGGGCACCGTCTTCGAAAAGCACCTCGCCGACGCGGCGGACCCCGTGCTGAGAGGCGAGGCCAACAAGATCGGACGCGACTTCGGCGAGGCCTTCGCCAGGAACTGGGGCAGGCTCGGGGCCGACCACAGCGGGCTGAACGACGCACTGAGCCGGGCACTCGGCGGCCTGGCCGAGCACAGGGGTCTCAGCGCGCTCGCCCACGGTCTGCCCGAGCTGTTCACACCCGGCCAGATCACCGGAAACGCCGTGAGCAAACTCTTCCAGCGGATGTTCGAGGAACACCCGCTGCACGGCAACACGCTGTACCAGCTCGGCCACTCCGTCGGCGAGATGCTCAAGGACGGTATGGAGAACAACTTCAACGAGGGTACGTACAACCTCATCTTCATGGAGGACCACCAGTTCACCACCAGCTGGAACACCTTCGTCTCCGGTGCGGCGATGGGCCTGATCGGCAAGACGCTGCACAAGCTCTTCGAGCCGGCCATGACGCGCTACCAGGAGTGGCTGCGAGACCGGCAGTTCCGCGACAACCCGGACGACAGCGCGTACTTCGGCCTGCTGCACCCGCTCAACTTCGTCTCCTTCATCGCCAACATGAGCGGCCACTCAGCGCCGTTCCCGGTTCCCCGGCCGACCTCGTACGACGTCGACGCCTCGGCCGGCGAGTCCGCGAAGGACCTCCTCAGGTGGTTCTTCGGCAACCCGTTCTCGGGCTTCGACTTCCGCGCCGACGCCCCGGTCGTCAACTGGTTCACCTCCTCCGACACGCCGGTTCCGGGCGACCGGCCCACGCAGGACGCGGTGGCGGAGACGCTCGGCGGCATCAGGACCTCCGGCGGCGCGGACCCCGGCGTCACGGGCGTCACCGGCGACGGCACCGCGCCGGGCCACGACGAGGACACCTCCGACGGCGCCCCGGCCACCGCAGACGCCGCCGCGACGCCGCCGTCCCGCCCCCGCACCGAGACCGCCGGGGGCCCGGACGGCGCCCGGGCCCCCGTCGAGCCGCACACGCCCGCGGCCGGCACGGGCGGGGACACCGCGGACGCCTTCGACGCCGGCCTGCCGAGGCTCACCGAGAGCAGGCCGTTCCGCGACGAGTTCGCCCACCGCGACGACTTCGACCTCGTGGAACCCTCGACCCGGCCCGCGCACGCGCCCGTGAGCGGCCCGCGGACCGAGGCCGTCGGACCGTACACCCCCGCGGACCCGGCGACCGGTCACGTCGGGCACCAGGACACCGCCACCGTGTCCGACGCCTTCGACGCCGTACCGGCCGGACATCAGGAGAGCCCGCCCACCGAGCCGACCACGCGGCTCACGGCGCAGGCACCGGACCGGACGACGCTCACCCCCGGACGGACGCGCGGGCACGACGCGGACGCCCATGAACCGACGCCGGCCGTCGACCGCGTGCACGGCCTCGGCCTGCTCGACGATCAGCCGGACGCCGCGGGCTCGTACCCGCGCCCCGCGCCCCTGGCGGAACCGGTGGACCGCGTCACCGCGAGGGACGGGACGTCCGTCCGGGACGACGAGGTCCGCACGCGGCCGATCGCCGACCCTGTCACCGGTGAGAACATCGGCCGGGGCGTGCTGGACGACACGGAGTGGTCGGCCGTCGGTCCGTCGTTGAGCGGTCTGCCGAGGACTCTGCACTACGAGACGGGACTCGAGTGGAACGAGAACACCCTGGTCCGTGACGTGCCGTGGGACGCGGAGCACACCTACTTCTACGTCGGCCACGGCAACGACGAGGGCTTCCACCTGGAGACGGAGCACGGTGAGAAGCGGGCGAGCGGTGAGCAGCTCGGCGGGTTCCTGCGGCGCAGGCCGAGCGTCATCCGGCTCAAGCAGGCCGCCGACGAGGGCAAGCCGGCGTCGATCACGCTGATCGCGTGCGAATCGGCGGCGCACGCCCAGGCCGTGGCGGACGCGACCGGTCTGCCCGTGCACGCCCCGACCGCGGGAATCGACTTCGGTGAGGACGGTCTGTTCGCCGCGGCGACGGAGAGTGGCGCGGCCGGTGAGATCCGCACGTTCCGCCCCGGCGGTCCGGGTCCGGTGGCCGACGGGAAGCCGAACGAGCCGACGATGCGTCCGGTCGTGGTGCCCTTCGGCCCCGCGTCGACGACGCTCGACCTCCGGTGGGCGGAGCACCTGGCGGACGTGGCCCGCAACATCGCGCCGGAACTGGTGCGCCGTCACCGGGCCGGTCTGCCCGCGCCGGTCATCAGGGTGACCGGACGAGGCGGGGGACCCGCCGGTGCCGAGGACGGCAAGGCCCGCGCCGACGCCGTGGCGAACGTGCTGACGGCCGCGCTCCGTGGGTACCTGGTGCCCCGTGGGGTCGACTTCGACACCCTGTCACTGGTCCGGACCGCGTCCGAGCGTGCGAGTGAACCGCCGGCCGGCGACCGTCCGGACCGGCAAGCGGACCAGGGTCCGTGGACCGCGACGGTCTCGCTGGAGTACCCGCGGCCCGGCGCCCGACCGTCGCGAGTGCCGGTCACCGGGATCCCGGCGGGCGGCTGGATCGGAGAGCACCAGCTCCCCGCGCCGTCCGCGCGGAGGTTCCGGGAGGCGCTGGAGCACCTGCCGCCCCGGGACGACGCGTACGTCCTGGCCATGCACGTCGGCGAGAACGGCGCGCCGATCACGGCCGAGCAGCTCGCCGACACCCTGATCGACGCGTACGACTGCGGAAAGCTCGACGGGAAGGCCACTGTCGACTTCGTCGCCTGCGGCCTGGGTGCCCTGGTGCACGACCATGTGCCGGAAGCGATGGCCGCGCTCTGGGCGCATCATGCCCTCCATGGCCGCCCCGGGGTTCCGGCGGTGATCCAGGGGAGGGCGCCGGTCGGACCGGTGTGGGCGGTGCCGAAGGTCGTCGACGGCTCGGTGCGGCCCGACGGCGAGCGTGCACTGGTCGTCGCGGACTACGTCGGAGTCCGGCCGGACGGCACACCGGTGGTCGTGTCCGGGCCGGACGCCTTCTGGCGCACGTTCCGGGACAGCGGCGACGGCGCGCACACCCCCGAGACCAGCGTCGGCGGCGGCCGCCTGGCCTCCGACGGCAGCACGGACCACGAACTCCCCACGGGCTACGAGCGCCACGACGCGGCGAAGGTCAACGAGCCCTCCGCCGGGCTGACCCCGATCGAGGGCGCCGTCACGTTCGGTGCGGAGGGCAACGGTGGGCCGTCGCAGCAGAACCGGGTGCCTTCGGGCACGGGGACCGGCCCGGCCTCGCGCAACCGGCCTCCCGGCGGCACCGACCACCCGCCACGCGGCCCGCGCGGCTCCGGCTCGGACCCCGCTACGGCGCCGGACCGGCGCGACCGCCGTGCGAGCCCGGCCGAGCCGCGCGAGCAGCCGTCCGAGCGGTCGGTCCGCCGTGACCGGCTCGGCGTGCCGTCAACCGATCGCAGCCGCTCGGCGTCGCCCGCCCCGGAACGCCGGGACGCCGGGGCGGGACGGGCCTTCGCCGCGCAGCCGGGACGAAGCGAACGGTCCCGTGAGCGGTCGCCGTTCAGCCGGTCGCAGCA
>NZ_DATDBG010000324.1:0-12019 GCF_036524955.1 Streptomyces sp. | reverse complement strand
CGCTGCGCGCCGTGCCGAAGTGCCACTTGCCGTGCAGGAAATGCCCGTCCACGCCACTGATCCGCGGCTCGCCCTTCGCCGTCACGGTGGACAGAGCGAGCGTGCACATGCCAGCCAGGATTTGAGTGAGCTGCTCCGCGGTCAGGGTGCGCTCGGTGATGATCGAGCGGAGGTGGGCCGTGGAGCGGTGCAGAGAGGCGTCGAGCAGGGTCTGGAGTTCGTTGAGTTCTTCGGGCGTTTCACGCATCGGGCCACTGTAGACAGAGCCGGACCATCCTCGCTGTCGGACGCAGTAGAGCTTCCAGCCGCGACCTACTGATCACCGACAGGTCACCCAGGACCACCCCCGAAGTGGATCACTGTAATGATCCACTTCTGAAACGCACCCTAGGCACGCCCGCCGGACAAGAGCCTCAGAGTGTGTCCCCGGAGCCTGCCGCCACGTAACCAAACCGGGCCGCGCTCACCTCCACGGCGGCCCGGGGCTTCGTGCGGTTACTGGCGGGCGAGTCCTGCGGGGTCGATCTCGAAGGGGAACGGCTTGGCGACGCGGGTGACGGCGCCGGCCAGTGCGGTGGTGCGCTCGATGTACCGGCCGCTTTGCAGTTCGGAGATGACCAGCATGGGGGCGGGGTCGCTCTCCAGCCGCCAGTAGGCGGGGATGCCGGCCTCGGCGTACAGCATGGGCTTGAACCGGCGGTCCATAGTGGCGTTGCCGGGGGAGACCAGCTCGACCACCAGCAGCACCGCCTCCGCGTCGATGGAGACGCCGTCCTGCGCGGTCGCGCCCGCGTCGGCGACCACGATGTCGGGGACGACCAGGCCGGACGGCAAGATCACGTTGATGGCCTCCAGGACCTCCACCGGGGCGCCGGCCGCACGGGCTGCGGCGTCCAGCGCGACATGAAGGCGGAACGCGGCGCGCTGGTGGCGCAGGCCGGGGGCGGGGGACATGACCAGCGACTCTCCGAGCAGCTCGTACCGGTACCTGCGGTCCTCGTCCAGGGCGAGGACGTCGTCCACGGTCCAGGGACCGCCGTGCTGCTCGATGCTGGCTACGCTCACGTCTTCCACCTCCTTGCGACCGCTTCCAGTGTGCCCTGTCCGCAGGGCCGGTGTCGCCTGGTTCGGTCGCCTCATGGCCAGGTGGTGAGGACGTCGACCAGGACGCGTAACTGCAGAACGGTATCCTCGGCGCCTGCGGCCTGGTCCACGATGTCGGCGGCCGGCAACGAGCCGCCCGGCCCGCACGCCCGGCTCCGCCTCCCGCAGCGCGCAGGCAGTGTGCGTCCCACCGGCTGCGGGCGAGGTTTTCGGCGAGGTCCCGTTCGGCCGGGTCCGGCACCCAGGTGCCGGCCCGGCACGTCTCCAGCAGCACCGCCGCGTCGCGGCGCAACGCCTCGGCCAGGGCACTCGTGGTCGTCACGTACCTCCAACGAACTGCCGACGGGCACGGCACGGCCCCGGCGGCCTTGGCAGCACCCGGACCCGGAAACCCTGCCGGTGTGCGCGGTACACCGACGGCTCGTGGTTACCCGCAACGACCCCGGACCCCCGCGTTCGGTAGCAGAGCTTTGGGACACCCGACAAGGCGGTACGCAAAGCTCTGCAAGAAGCAAGGCCGGCGGGTCTGACGCTCCCCCAGCTGTGCCGGGCGACCAAGCGCACGCCGTCGCAGGTCTGGGCGGGCCTGAGGTTCCTGCGGAAGGTCGCGGTCAAGGAAGGACTGCCGCCGGTGACCTACAGCAGACGGGAACGGCTTTCAGATGTCGGAGGAGAGCGAGGTCTGGATCTCCTACGAGCGGGCGATCTTCCAGGCGGAACTGCACCGGGTCACCAACTTCATCACCGGGATCATTGCCCCGCACGCCAAGAAGGCCCCCGACGACGAATGGATCCGCCTGGTCCTGGACCAGCTCGGCGGCGTCAAGGCCACCCTGGAAGTCCTCACCCGCATGGAACGCTGATGAACGAGATCCGACCGTCGGCCGCGCGCGAGCGGTGCTACCCCAGTGACACCACGGACGCCGAATGGGCCGTCCTCGAACCGCTGTTGCCTGTCCCGGCCTGCGAGTTGCCAACGGGCGGCCGTCCGGAGAAGCATCCGCGCCGCAACGTGGTCGATGCCATCCGCTACGTGAACGACAATGGGATCAAGTGGAGGGCCATTCCGGTCGATTTCTGGATCCCTTGGCGCACGGTCTATGGCTTTTTTGGCGTTGTCAACTTGTTGGTCGGTGGCTGGTTGAGGGTGTGTCGGGGTGTCGTGGGTCTGGTTTCGTCTCTGGTTCAGGCCGTGGTGGGCATGGCGGTGGTGCCGGTGATCTGGTTCCAGGTTTCGAAGCGGTGGTGCATCTCGGTGCGGTATTCGGTGGCGGTGAGCAGGTGGCATCGGGGCCGGAAGTGCGGCGAGATCTGGCTGAACGCCGACAGGAACTTCTGGGCCGATCGGGGAACGCGGGGCGCCTCAGTTCTCCGCCCGGTTGTTCAGCCCCTTGTGGGAGCGGTGTTCCACCGAGCCCATCAGTTCCCGGTGTGCCGGCCCGTAGGAGCGGCACTTGTCGGTAACCAGCCAATGCCGTTGCTTAACTACTGAACTATGGCCGGGTGCAGTGTGATGTTTCTGGCCGGTGCGCTGCGGGCGGGTGTGCGTCGTTGGCCTTTGGCGCGGTAGGAGTACTTCGAGTCCGGCCGTTTCAGTAGCCGGTCGGCGACGCGCGGCCGTCGGGGGCCGCTGTCGAGCTTGCGACGTACCTTCGCCGCGAGCATGCTCATGAACGCCTTCGTTTTGGCGGCCGTAGTGGCGGTCCGCGCGATCACACTGCGCCGCACGTGCTTGAGGACTTTGAGGAACGAGATGCGATCCGGGTCGAGTCCCTGGCCTGCGGCAAGCTCCATGACGATCCTGGTCAAGCAGTGGTGCACGACCAGATGGGCCCACACCTCCTGGAATACCAGTTCCGGATGGGCCGACCTGAGCACCTGCTGCGGGCCGCGCTGAAACGTCTTGACCTGGCGGTATGAAGATTCCGCTTCCCACCTTTCCCGATAGAGGCCGGCGAGTTCGGCTGCCGGGAACTCCTCGGGATCGAGCATGTCGGTCAGCAGCCGGATCACTTCGCCGCCGTCGACCCGGTACTCGACCACGCGCAGGACAACATGTCCTGGTGCCGCTCGCTTCTGCCCGGCCAGGGTCATCCGGGCCAGATACGTTCCATCCGGGGTGTTCGATCGGCCGTGCGGCCACGCACGAGCGCGCCCGGATCAGCAGGCGGGCACCGGCACCGGTATAGGCGCGCCACAGCGCGACCCCCGGGAAACCCCGGTCCATGATCACGAGCATTCCGGCCGCCGAGGGAGCGAGCTCGATCGCCAACTCCGGTTCACCGCGGCAGAAGCCGTCCACCGCCGCGTCGATCTGCGCGTGGGTCCCGGTCTCGGTCAGCGTCACCACTCGCACCCGTGGATAGCCCGCTTCCTGCCCGCGCGCGTCCTTCGAGCCTCCGAGCCGGTGCCGGTTCGCCTCTGTCTCCGGGGCGTCCAGCACGAACCCGTCCACGGCGGCGATGCGCATCCCGCGGTAGAAGGACCCCTCCAGGCCCGTCGGGGCCAGCGGCCCGGCCAACTTGCGGAACACCGTCTCCAGGACCTGCGGACCCAAGCGGCGGCGGGCCCGGGTGAACGAGGATTTGTTCGGGATGTGCCCGCTCAGCTCCGGGATACCACCGACCATGTGCTCTGCCACGTCGTCGTAGGAGTCCTGCTGGAAGAGTGCTAAAGGCGAGCGTGAAGTAGACCATGAACCTGGCCGGTAGGGCCCCGGGCTTCTTGTCGCGGACGTTGCACTGAGCCAGCACCTCGGTGACAAGCCCCGGGGTCACCCATCGGGTCACCGCGCCCAGCCGGACATGATCGGATAACCCCACCCATGGATGCATGCCAAGTCCAACGACCGCACCTCCCGACAGGTCACCACGAACTGCATGCATTGCTCAAGCAACGGCATTGACCAGGCCGGTCGTCATGGAACACTTCCGGAAACCGGAATTCCGTTCTCGCTGAGCCGTATCCGAGTCGCACTCAAGCGAGCGCATCCAGGGTCCACCCATGGCGCACTGGGTCAGCGGGCGGATCGCCCTGGCCGGGGACGCGGCGCACTGCTTCGTCCCGACGCTGGCGCAGGGCGCGGCGATGGGCCTGGAGGACGCCTTCGTCCTGGCCGAAGTCCTCACCACCCGGGGTTCAGTACCGACTGCGCTGCACGCGTACGAGACCCGACGCCGCAACCGTGTGGAGTCAGTGGTCGAAGCCTCGCACCACCTCGCGGAAATGCTGGCCCGAGGGCAGCAGGATCAAGCTCCCGCCGTCATCGGACGAACCCTCAGCGCACTGGTCTCCGCCCCGTGAATCCATCCTCACCGGACAGGGCGGCACCACGTGGTGCGCCGCCGGTGCACGACAAACCAAACTCCGCCCGGTAGGGCCCTTGAGCTGATGGGCTACCCCCCCGACTGTCGCTCACACTTGTTTGACGTGGAGGCCACGGTCGAGGGCCGCTGCGAGACGCAGCAACGCGCACCCCCGGGGCGCCGGCCCGTGGTCCGGTCAGGCCCCACCCCGCTAATTCAGGAGCGCGCGCGCCGCGCGGGCCTTCCTGCGGATGCCCGTCGCCGATTCCGGGTCGAAGGAGCCGATGACCTCCGCGTACTCCTCCATCGCGGCGGCGCCTCCGAGGAAGTCGCCCATCTGGACAAGGAGTTGGGCACGTTCGTAGCGGAGTTTGGCGGGGTGGCGGGGGAGGAGGAGGGTGAGGTCGAGGGTCCAGAGCTGGACCGGGAGGTGTTCGGGGCGGGGGGAGGCCCAGGCGCGGATGTTGTTCAGGACGCGCTGGACGGTGTCGAGGGGGTCGGCGGGGACAAGCATGTCCGGGGTGAGCGGGGACCCTGTGGCGCCCGCGACGAGGAGTTCGGTGTCGGCGGCGGACAGCACGCGACCGCCGTCGAACGGGTCGGCGAGGACGTACGGGCCGGCCGGGTCGCCGAAACCGACGACGAAGTGGCCCGGGAGCGCGACACCGTAGACCGGAGCCCCGGCCCGGCGGGCGACCTCCATCCAGACCACCGAGAGCAGGATCGGCAGGCCGCGCCGGCGCCGCAGGACCTCCTGGAGGAGGGAGGAGCCGAGCCTGCGGTAGTCCGCGGGGGTGCCGTGGAAGCCGTGCCGGACGCCGAGCAGCTCGTGCAGGGCCGTCGCCCATTCCAGCGGCGTGGACAGACCGTACGGGAGCAGGCCCGCGAGCCGGTCCAGCTCGATCTGGGCGAGGTCGCAGGGAGTGCCGTCCAGTGCGGGGTCGGCCTCGGCGCCGATGAGAAGGCACAGCTCGGCCAGGTCCGGGCGTTCCTCGCGGGCCGCCGCCGCGAACCGTTCACGTACAGAAGGGGAAGAGGTCATGGCCGCCGGTAGTGGTAGCGGTGGTGGTCGGTGAAGCCGAGCCGGTCGTAGAGGCCGCGGGCGGCGTCATTGTCCGTCTCGGCCTGGAGGTACGCGGCGGTCGACCCCTCGGCGTACGCCTCGCGCGCCAGCGCGCCCATCAGCGCCGTGGCCAGCCCGCGACGCCGGTGGGACGGCGCCACCTCTACCGCCCCGAACAGCACCCACGGCCCGTCGACCACGGCCCGCCCTATCGCGCCGGGCACCGCCCCGGCCCCTACGGCCTCCGCCCCGGCCTCGGCCTCCGCCCCCGCCAATGACGCGAACCATACGGACGGCCCGCCGGACACCACCTTCAGCGCCGCCTCCGCCAGCTCCCCGGTGCGGCGGTACGCGGCGAGCCACGCGGCGTCCGGTGTACGGGACAGGACGACGCCCGGCCGCGACGGCAGGTCGAGCAGCGGCGCGAGCGGCGCCGTGCGCACCACCGTGTCGCCCTCCCGGGCCCAGCCCAGCGCGTCCAGCGCCGCCGCGTACGGAGAGGTGTCCGGCAGCTGGACGTACGGGGTCAGCCCCCGCGTCCGGTACCAGCGCGCCACCACCGACAGCGCCTCCTCCAGTGGCACCCCGGGCTCCCCGCCCGCCAGTGCCGAGTTCGCCCGCCGGGTGAACCCGGAGGCCGCCCGCAGTGTCCACTCCCCGAGACGCGACGTCTCGATGGCCGGCCATGCCCGGGAGGCGATCTCCTCCAGTTCCTCAGCGGTCACGGATGGAACAGGAATCACCCGCGCCCCGCGCCGTACCGGAGCCGGTGGCACCACCTTGCCCGCCACGAGCTCCGATTCCGCGATCCGGACGGTTTCTCCGGATCGCCGTGTGACGCAGACCACTCCCGCATTCCATGATGCGAGAACACCGACCGTATCGGTGAACGTAGGATGCCCGTCGGTGATCTCGACCAACCGCCGCACCGAGACACGTTTTCCCACGTCAGTGGGGGTGATCCGGAGTTCGAGACGGGCTCCGGACGAGAAATCCCCTGGCATGCGTGCCCCTCCTGTTCGGTTCGTGCCCAGGAACGGAGATACTAGGTGCGGGCATCGACGACGCCGCGCTCCCGCGCGAGATGAGCCCTATCGAGGAGGAACGACAGCGTGACCTACGTCATCGCGCAGCCTTGTGTCGACGTCAAGGACAAGGCGTGCATCGAAGAGTGCCCGGTCGACTGCATCTACGAGGGCTCCCGGTCCTTGTACATCCACCCGGACGAATGTGTCGACTGCGGCGCGTGTGAGCCGGTCTGCCCGGTCGAGGCCATCTTCTACGAGGACGACACCCCGGAGGAGTGGAAGGACTACTACAAGGCGAACGTCGAGTTCTTCGACGAGCTCGGTTCGCCGGGCGGCGCCTCCAAGCTCGGCCTCATCGAGCGGGACCACCCCTTCATCGCCGAGCTGCCTCCGCAGAACCAGTGAGGTCTCCCCGCAGGTGACGCGACGGGCTCCGAGCCCCCGGCCCCGTACGGCCGCACCGCCGTGCGGGGCTGCGGGCTGTGCGCGGAGCCCCGCACGGCGGTGCCCGGGTATCGGAGCCGCGGTGTGCCCCGGTACGGAGGCGTGCCGGTGAACGATCAGTACGAAACGAAAGTGAGCACGTGAGCATCTCCGCCCGCCTCCCGGTGTTCCCCTGGGACCGCCTGGAGCCGTACAAGGCGGCTGCCGCCGCGCACCCCGACGGCGTGGTCGACCTGTCGGTGGGCACCCCGGTGGACCCGGTTCCGGCCGTCGTCCGGCAGGCGCTGGCCGCCGCGTCCGACAGTCCCGGCTATCCGCTCACTCACGGTACGGCCGCGCTGCGTGAAGCGGTGGCCGGCTATCTGCGGCGGTGGCACGGTGTGACCGGCGCCGATCCGGCGCACGTCCTCCCGCTGATCGGCTCCAAGGAGCTCGTCGCCTGGCTGCCCACGCTGCTCGACCTCCGCGAGGGCGATCTGATCGCCTACCCGCAGCTCGCCTACCCGACCTACGAGGTCGGGTCGCTGATCGCCCGCGCGCAGCCGGTGACCTACGACGACCCGGTCGCCGATCTCGACCCGGCGCGGACGCGGCTGCTGTGGCTGAACTCTCCCTCCAACCCCACCGGGCGGGTGCTGGCCGTGGACGAGCTGCGCCGGATCGTGGCGTGGGCGCGCGAGCACGGGATTCTCGTGGTGTCCGACGAGTGCTACATCGAGCTGGGCTGGGAGGGCGCGGAGCCGGTCTCGGTGCTGCACCCGGAGGTGTGCGGGGACAGCCACGAAGGGCTGCTGGCCGTGCACTCACTGTCCAAGCGGTCCAACTTCGCGGGCTACCGCGGTGCCTTCCTCGCCGGTGACCCGGCGGTCGTCGCCGAACTGCTCGCCGTACGCAAGCACGTCGGCATGATCGTGCCGCAGCCGGTCCAGGCCGCGATGATCGCCGCGCTCGGCGACCGGGCGCACGCGGTGGAACAGAAGGAGCGGTACGCGCGCCGCCGGGCCGCCCTGCGCGCCGCCTTCGAGGGGGCCGGGTTCCGCATCGAACACAGCGAGGCCAGCCTCTACCTGTGGGCGACCCGCGCCGAGGACTGCTGGGAGACCGTCGGCGACCTTTCCAAGCGCGGCATCCTGGTCGCGCCGGGTGAGTTCTACGGAGCGGCGGGGGAGCGGTTCGTGCGGATCGCGTTCACGGCGACGGACGAACGGGTGGAAGCGGCGGTGCGCAGGCTGTCCGTTTCTGCCGCCCCCTCGCCTCCGGCCGCTTAGATCCCCTGTCGACGGTCCTCGTCGTCCGTCGCTCTCCCCGCTTCGGCGGGCTCCCACTCGCTCCGGTCTCCTCTCCTCCGGACTCCGACCCCGTGCCGGCGGGCCCCCGTTCGACAGGGGCGCGGCGATCGGCTCGTCGGCTACCGGTGAACCGGGGGCCCGTAGGTCGCGCGGAAGGGACCCGGCGGTCATCACGGCCGCCGGGTCCCTTTCGTCGCAGGGGCGAATCGCTCAGCCCAGCGGGATGCCGCTGAGGGGGAGCCGGCCCGTGGGGAGGCCGGTGGTGGGCAGGTTTGCGGGGAGCGTGCGCGCGTTCGGGAGAGCGGCCGGAAGGGTCCGGGCGGCCGGGATCGCGCCGGTCGCGGACTCCGTGGTGGCTCCGGCGACCCGGCCGGCCACGTCGGTGGCGTCGCCCGCGGCCTGCTGGGTGGCGGGGGCGGCGGCCCTGCTCGTGGTGCCGACGAGCCGACCGGCCGTCGGCAGCGCGGTCTTCACGGCGTCGGAGCCGGTCTTCGCGGCCAGCGTGGCCCTGTGCTGCGTGGCGCCGTTCACGGTGCTGCCGAGGCCGGCGCCGTCCACGGCGGTCAGTCCGCCCAGGTCCTGCTGGGGCAGGGGGGCGGCCTGCGCGGCGCCGGCCCCGACCAGGGGAGCGGCGGCGGCGCCGAGCAGCAGAGCGGCCTGGGCGATCCGGCGCGGGAGGGGGAGGGACATGGTGCTCCTTGTGCGGAGGGGGAACCGTCGGGCTTCACGGTCTGTGTTCGGGTCGTGCGGTCGTGCGGTGTTCCGGTCTTACGGCCTTCCGTCCGCCGGGCGAATCAGCGGGCGGCGGACGTGGTGACTATCGCTCGGGGCGCGGGAAGGTTGCGGGCGCGATAGGTAAAGAATGGGTAATGTGTCGCATTATAGGAATCCGGCACATCGGGTATAGCGGACAGCTCATATGACCACGAAGAAACGTCACATCCCTTATGGCGCACGGGAATTCGCGTCCGGAAGGATGGTGTGGCGGTGGCCCGTGTCCGAGGTCGCCGAATAGCCTGGACGGGTGAGACGGGGAATCGGTGAGCGAATTCCCGCGGGGCGCGGTGCGTATGCGGGCGGGATGCGCGGGGCGGTTCCGGGTGCCGGTGCGAGGCGGGGTACGGGCGCGTTCGGGGTGCCCGCGCGGACGGGGTGCGCGTCGGCGTTACGTATACGGTGGCGCGTACGGGCCACGCAGTCGCGGTGCTGGGGCCTGTCTGACACATCCCGCCTGCCCCGCGGTGCCTGGCACGCAGGCTCGCCGCGTTGTCGGGTCCGTCCGAGTAGGCCCGCTACGCCCACTGCGAGGACGGCCCTCCGCCTTGCGATCGCACGCACCGGACACCGCGAGCCCCGCCGTGCGGGCGGACGGCGCCATGTGTCAGACAGGCCCTAGCGAGCGACGGTGATGCGTACCAGGCCGTCGGCGGGGGCGGCGGCGGAACTGCCCTTGCCGCCGGGGTCCTGCCGCTGCCAGCCCTTGCCGGACTGCGCCGCCCGCCACCGCATGCCGCCGAACGACACCTGCTCGACCTTGAGTTCGTGCGCGTGTGCGACGGCCCACTGCGCCAGCTCCCAGCCGTGCCGGTTCCGGTCGGCCGCCGCCGCACCGCCCGCGGGCGAGGAGGGCACCGCGACCGTACGCGGACGGGCGTCCGTACGCGGCCGGAGCCGACTGCCGAACTCCCGGGTCAGCCGGGCCGTCACCTGCGCGGTGTCGCCCGGCCTCCCGCCCGCGCTGTCCGCGGTGTCCGCGCCCGTCGTGCAGCTCAGTGCACCGTTCTGCCGGCCGGTCAGCGCCGCGGAGAGCAGCGACGCGTCGGCCTCGTGCTTGGCGTACGCCTGCGGGAAGCCGCTCTTCTGGACCCGCTGGGCGGCCACGGTCAGCGGCAGCCGGGTGTAGCCGTCGACCTTCACCAGGCCGTCGAAGAACTCGTTCGACGAGTACACCGGGTCGAGGATCTGCCGCTCGGTGCCCCAGCCCTGCGAGGGGCGCTGCTGGAACAGACCGAGGGAGTCGCGGTCGCCGTGGTCCAGATTGCGCAGCCGCGACTCCTGGAGCGAGGTCGCCAGGGCTATCGTCAGGGCGCGTTCGGGCAGGCCGCGGGAGGCGGCCACGGCGGCGATGGTCGCGGCGTTCGCCGCCTGGTCCCGCGAGAGATCCAACGCGTCGCCGTTCGCGGTGACCGTGCAGCCCGCCGGCTGCGGCCCCTCCTCGGCGAGGCGGTAGGCGGCATACCCGGCTGCCGCCAGCAGCAGAAGACCGGCGCTGGCGGTCAGGAACCGCCGGCCCCGGCGGCGGGGGGCCTTGGGGGACTTGGCGGGAGTGGGCACGAGGTGAGGGTACCGAAGGGAAGCGCGGCTCCTCCGTGGGAGTGCCTTGCCCCGCGGGTGCGCCCGCCCTCGGACGCCGGGCCCGCTCGCCATTCCTGCGCGCCGCCCGCTCCGGGGGTGAGGGCAACCCGGGGGGCGCGGGGAACGGCGTGCCCAGCCACGACGCATGCGCGCCCGGCAGTGCGCCGGGCTCGCCGGGCTGGGTTGTGTTTTGGGTTGTGTTTCGTCGCGGGCCGCGGTGCGTGGGGGCTGGCCGTGCGGTTCTCCGCGCCCTGCGGGGGCGTACCCGCGGGGCGCGCCCTGTCGGGGCGCATCCGGGCAGGGGCGAAAGCTACGCTCTTCCGCATGAACAGTGCACTTGATCTCGGGTTGGATGCCGGGCGGCTCACCGCACAGCTGGTGGACGTGCCGTCGGTGAGCCGGGAGGAGAAGGCGCTCGCGGATCTGGTGGAGGGGGCGCTGCGCGGGCTGCCGCATCTGGTGGTGGACCGGGACGGGGACGCCGTGGTGGCGCGGACGAATCTGGGGCGGCGGGAGCGGGTGGTGCTGGCGGGGCACCTGGACACCGTGCCGATCGCCGGGAACCTGCCGTCGCGGCTGGACCAGGACGGGGTGCTGTGGGGGTGCGGGACGTCGGACATGAAGGCCGGAGTGGCGGTGCAGTTGCGGCTGGCGGCGACGCTGACCGCGCCGAACCGGGACCTGACCTTCGTGTTCTACGACGCCGAGGAGATCGCCGCGGAGTTCAACGGGCTGAAGCGGCTCGTGGAGCGGCACCCGGAGTGGCTGGACGGCGACTTCGCGGTGCTGCTGGAGCCGACCGGCGGCCGGGTGGACGGCGGATGCCAGGGGACGCTGCGGGCGCAGGTGCGGACGACGGGACGCCGGGCGCACTCCGCGCGGAGCTGGCTGGGGGAGAACGCCATCCACAAGGCCGCGCCGATTCTCGCGCGCCTGGCCTCGTACGAGCCGCGGCGGGTGGAGATCGACGGGCTGGTGTATCCGGAGGGGCTGAACGCGGTGCTGATCGACGGAGGCCACGCCGGGAACGTGATCCCCGATCACTGCGTGGTGACGGTCAACTACCGCTTCTCGCCCGACCAGAGCGAGGAGGAGGCGCTGGACCGGGTGCGCGGCGTCTTCGAGGGGTTCGAGGTGGTCCTCACCGACAGCGCGCCGGGGGCGCTGCCGGGGCTGTCGCAGCCGGCCGCCGCCGCGTTCGTCGCGGCCATCGGGACGCCGCCCGCCGCGAAGGAGGCGTGGACGGACGTGGCGCGCTTCTCCGCGCTCGGGATTCCCGCGGTGAACTACGGCCCGGGCGACCCCACCCTCGCGCACACCCGCGAGGAGAACGTGGCCGTGGCCGCCGTCCTCGAAGCCGAGGCGAAGCTGCGGGCCTGGCTGACCGACTGAGCCCCCACCGGTCCGCGCCCCGCGGCGAGGCGGTATCCG
>NZ_DATDBG010000323.1:0-54758 GCF_036524955.1 Streptomyces sp. | reverse complement strand
CGGCTCCCCCCGCGCCGGCCCCGGCGCCGCAGCAGGTCACCCCGCCGCCGGCCCCCCCGGCGCCGGCTCCTGCTCCGGTCACCCCGGTCGCGGCTCCCGCCGCCGCCCCGGCCGTCGGCGCGTACGTCACCCCGCTGGTCCGCAAGCTCGCCGCCGAGAACGGCGTGGACCTCGGCTCGGTACGCGGCACCGGCGTCGGCGGCCGGATCCGCAAGCAGGACGTGCTCGCCGCCGCCGAGGCCGCCAAGGCCGCCGCCGCTGCCCCGGCCGCGCCGGCCGCCGCCGCGCCGAAGGCCGCCACCGCGGTCTCCCCGCTGCGCGGCCAGACGGTCAAGATGACGCGGATGCGCAAGCTCATCGGCGACAACATGATGAAAGCCCTGCACTCGCAGGCGCAGCTCACCACCGTGGTCGAGGTGGACGTCACCCGCATCATGCGGCTGCGCGGCAAGGCCAAGGAGTCCTTCCTCGCCCGCGAGGGCGTGAAGCTCTCCCCGATGCCGTTCTTCGTCAAGGCCGCCGCCCAGGCGCTCAAGGCCCACCCGGCGATCAACGCCCGGATCAACGAGGACGAGGGCACGGTCACCTACTTCGACTCCGAGAACATCGGGATCGCGGTGGACTCCGAGAAGGGTCTGATGACCCCGGTCATCAAGGGCGCGGGCGACCTCAACATCGCCGGTATCGCCAAGAAGACCGCGGAACTGGCGGGCAACGTCCGGTCCAACAAGATCACTCCGGACGACCTGGCCGGCGCGACCTTCACGATCAGCAACACCGGCTCGCGCGGCGCGCTGTTCGACACGGTCATCGTGCCGCCGAACCAGGCGGCGATCCTCGGCATCGGCGCGACCGTCAAGCGCCCGGTGATCGTGGACACCGCCGACGGCACGGTCATCGGCATCCGGGACATGACGTACCTGTCGCTCTCCTACGACCACCGGCTGGTGGACGGTGCCGACGCGGCCCGCTATCTGACCGCGGTCAAGGAGATCCTGGAGGCGGGCGAGTTCGAGGTCGAGCTCGGCCTCTGACCGCCCCCTGGTGGCACTACGGGGGTACGGGGCCCCCGTTCCGGCTGATCGCCGGGACGGGGGCGCCGTCGTGTCGGCCGCCACCCGCGACGCGCTCACCCCGCGCGGATGGGGAGTCGCCATCGCGTCCCCGTCGTATCGTCTATGTCACGCAAACCGTGAAGGAGTGCCCCCCATGGGTTCTGCCGCCGCCTCGCATCTGGTTGTGCACAGCCTGCGCGAGCAGATCCGCGAGCACATCCTCGAAGGCATCGTGAGCGGGCGGTGGAAGCCGGGCGAGCGGATCGTGGAGCGGCGGATCGCGGTGGAGCTCCAGGTCAGCCAGACCCCGGTGCGGGAGGCGCTGCGGGAGCTGGAGACGCTGCGGCTGATCGAGTCGGCGCCGAACAAGGGCGTACGGGTGCGCAGCCTGACGGCGGCCGACCTCAAGGAGAGCTATCCGGTCCGGGCGGGCCTGGAGCAGGTGGCGGCCGAGCTGGCCGCCACGCGGCTGGCGGCGGACCCCTCTGCGCTGGAGCACGAGGTCGAGGCCCTGCGTGCCGCCGACGCGGCGCTGGACGGCGAGGCACAGGTACGGCACACGGTGGCGTTCCACCACGAAGTGGTCCGGGCGGCCGGCAACGCCGTGCTGCTGCACGCCTGGGAGTCGCTGGGCATCGAGGTCTGGACGACTCTCTCCATCCGGTGGCTGAGCCCCGCGCCGCGCGCGTACGCGGCCGACCACCAGGAGATCCTGGACGCCTTCGTCCGGGAGGACCCGGCGATCTGCGAGCTCATCAAATCCCACGTGCTGAGTTGCGCGCCGCAGGTGTAGCCCGAGCACCACGTAGGTGTCACGTAAGTGTCACGCACCGCTGCGACCAGCATTTCTAAGGTGACGCAGACCTGACACTCGGTGCCCTCAAGGCTGACACCCCGTGCCACCTGCGATTTTCCTGCCCGGAACCCATTGATCGATCATCGATCGGCGGCGTACCGTGGAAGGCGGGGAGCGAACCCTGTCTGCCGACTCATCCGCTCCACCCCCTCCTCCCTCCGTTCGGAAGGCGGCCACCCATGCCCGACGCCGTACGACAAGCACGGCTGAGTCAGCTCGACCAGATCCCCGACCGGGACCCAGAAGAGACCGCGGAATGGCGTGCGTCACTCGACGCCGTGGCCAAGGCCGCGGGACCGCACCGGGCCGCGTACCTGATGCGCCAGACGCTGGAAAGCGCCGGCGACGGGATCGCACTGCCCTCACTGCTGGAAACGCCCTACATCAACACCATCCCGACCTCCGCCGAGCCCGAATACCCCGGCGACGAGGCGATGGAAGCCCGGATCACCGCCTGGAACCGGTGGAACGCCGCCGCCATGGTGACCCGCGGCAGCCGGCAGAGCCTCGGCGGCCACATCGCCACCTTCGCCTCGGCTGCCTGGCTGTACGAGACCGGCTTCCAGCACTTCTTCCGCGGGAAGGAGGGTGACGGCTCCGGCGACCAGCTCTACCTGCAGGGCCACGCCTCCCCCGGCATCTACGCCCGCGCGTTCCTCGAAGGGCGGCTGACCGAGGGTCACCTCGACCGGTTCCGCCAGGAGGCGAACGGCGACGGCCTGCCCTCGTACCCGCACCCGCGGCGGCTGCCGTGGCTGTGGGAGTTCCCGACCGTCTCGATGGGCCTCGGCCCGCTGTCGGCGATCTACCAGGCCCGGTTCAACCGCTACCTGGAGCACCGCGGCATCAAGGACACCTCGGCCTCCCGCGTGTGGGCCTTCCTCGGCGACGGCGAGATGGACGAGCCGGAGTCGACCGCCGCCCTGGCGCTGGCCGGCCGTGAGGGTCTGGACAACCTGACCTTCGTGATCAACTGCAACCTCCAGCGGCTGGACGGCCCGGTCCGCCCCAACTTCAAGATCGTGCAGGAGCTGGAGTCCCAGTTCCGCGCCGCGGGGTGGAACGTGGTCAAGGCCCTGTGGGGCCGCGCCTGGGACGAGGTGCTGGCGCAGGACACCGACGGTGCTCTGCTCCAGCGCCTCGGCGAGATCCCGGACGCCCAGTTCCAGACGTACGCCACCCGCGACGCGGCGTACGTCCGCGACCACTTCTTCGGCGCCGACCCGGCACTGCGCACGATCGGCACCCGGCTCACCGACGCCAAGCTGCTGGAACTCTTCCACACCTCGCGGGCGGGCCACGAGCAGCGCAAGGTCTACGCGGCCTATCGCGCCGCCGTCGACCACAAGGGCGGCCCGACGGTGATCCTCGCGCAGACCGTGAAGGGCTACACGCTCGGCGCGGGCTTCGAGTCCCGCAACGCCAACCACCAGATGAAGAAGCTCACCGGCGCGCAGTTCCGCACGATGCGCGATCTCCTGGAGCTTCCCATACCGGACAGCGCGCTGGACGCGGACCTGGTCCCGTACTGGCACCCCGGCGAGAACTCGCCCGAGGTGCGCTACCTGCGCGAGCGGCGCGCCGCGCTCGGCGGTCCCGCGCCCGCCCGCAAGGTGGTCGCCAAGCCGCTGCCGCTGCCCGGCGACAAGGTGTACGCACCGCTGGCGAAGGGCTCGGGCGGCCAGGAGATCGCCACCACGATGGCCTTCGTCCGGCTGGTCAAGGACCTGATGCGGGACAAGGAGACCGGCAAGCGGTGGGTGCCGATCGTCCCCGACGAGGCACGCACCTTCGGTATGGAGTCGCTGTTCCCGTCGGCGGGCCTGTACTCGCCGAAGGGGCAGACCTACGACCCGGTCGACCGCGACCAACTGCTCTATTACAAGGAGGCGAAGGACGGCCAGATCCTCAACGAGGGGATCACCGAGGCCGGTTCGCTCGCCGACTTCACCGCCGCGGCCACGTCGTACGCCACGCACGGCGAGCCGATGATCCCGTTCTACATCTTCTACTCGATGTTCGGGTGGCAGCGGACCGGCGACCAGTTCTGGGCGCTGGCCGACCAGTTGGGCCGCGGGTTCATCATCGGCGCGACCGCGGGCAAGACCACGATGACCGGTGAGGGCCTCCAGCACGCGGACGGCCACTCGCACCTGATCGCCTCCACCAACCCGGCGGCGATCAGCTACGACCCGGCGTTCGCGTACGAGGTCGGGGTCATCGTCCGCGAGGGCCTGCGGCGGATGTACGGTCCCGGCTCCGCCGACGAGGACTCGGACATCTTCTACTACCTGACGGTCTACAACGAGCCGAAGGTACAGCCCGCCATGCCGCCCGGTGTGGAGGAAGGCATCCTCAAGGGCCTGTACCGCTTCCAGGAGGCCGCGCCGGCCGCCGAGGACACGCCCAGGCTCCAGTTGCTCGCCTCCGGCACCGCCATCCACTGGGCGCTGGACGCGCAGCGGATGCTCGCCGAGGAGTGGGGTGTGGCGGCCGACGTGTGGTCGGCACCGTCCTGGACCGAACTGCGGCGCGAGGCGCTGGAGTGCGACGCGGCGCGGCTGCGCGGCGAGGAGCGGGTGCCGTACGTGACCCGCGCGCTGGCCGGTGCGCCCGGTCCGGTGGTCGCGGTCAGCGACTGGATGCGGGCGGTGCCCGACCAGATCGCGCCCTGGGTCGAGCAGGACTGGACATCGGTCGGCACGGACGGCTTCGGTCTCTCCGACACCCGTGCGGCGGCCCGGCGGTACTTCGGTGTCGACCCGCAGTCGGTGGTGGTCCAGGCGCTGGCCGCGCTCGCCCGGCGCGGCGACGTCAAGCCGGAGACGGTCAAGGAGGCGGCGGAGCGGTACGGGCTGTAGCACTCCGACCGGGTGCTCCGCCCGGTCCGGTGGGGCGGTCGCGGGTGGCTGTAGGGGTGCCACGCGCGGCCGTCCGCCGTGTTCGGCCACAGGGCCGGCGACTGGAAAACGATTGCGAGCCCTCGCGCCCAGCCGCTACGGTCCCCCGGATGCCCGCCGACCCACGCCCGCTGACAGCACCCGTCCCCGATGACTTCCGCGCCTGGCACCAGGTGGAGGCCGCGGCCCTCGCCCATGACCGGCCCGGGGAACCGGTGCCGTCGCAGGCGGCGGTCGAGGCGCGGCTGACGGCGGCGGGCAGCCGCAGCCGGCTGGTGCTGTGGCTGGTCCGCGGTTCCGGTGACGAGCCGGTGGCGACGGCCACGCTGCGGCTCTTCCACGAGCAGCGCCACCTCGCCCGGTTCGACGTGACCGTCCACCCCGCGCACCGGCGGCTCGGCACCGGCTCCCGGCTGCTGTCCACGGTCACCGGGGCGGCCACCGACGCGGGCTGCCGCAGCCTCATCACCGAAGTAACAGCCGGCACGGCCGCGGAGGGCTTTCTGGCCACCCGCGACTTCCTCCCGGCGCTGCGGCTGACCTGGCTGCGCCTCGCCCTCGACGAGGTGCCCGAGCGGGTCCACCGCCTGCCGTCGGCCGCGCATCCCGGCTACCGGCTGACGTCCTGGGAGGGCGTGGTACCCGACGGCCTCGCCGAAAGCCTGGTCCGCGCCCACCAGGGCATGGCCGACATGCCGACCGGCGAGGTGGACATCGGCGAGGCCCGCTGGGATGTGGCCAGGGTCCGCGAGGTCGCCGAGGCCGTCGCCCGCCGGGGCGAACGCCTGCTGACGGTGGCCGCCCGGTGCGAGGCCGACGGCTCGATCGCGGGCTACACCGAACTGGTGCTGCCCGCCGACGCCGCCCCCCGCGCCCAGCAGTACAGCACCGCGGTCCTGCCGGCCCATCGCGGCCACGGCCTGGGCCTGTGGATCAAGGCCGAGATGCTCCGGCTGGTGCGCGAGCGGCACCCGCACCTCACCGAGATCACGACGGACAACGCCGACGACAACCGCCACATGCTCGCCGTCAACACGGCGCTCGGCTTTCGCCCCCTGCGTCGCACGGTCCTGTACCAACTGAGCCCGGCACGGCGCTGAACCTCCGCGGCGGGCGCCGGGCGCCGCCCTCCCGGACCGGCGCCCCTCCGACCGGTCCGTAACGACACGGCGTGTCCGGGGTGCCGCGCGTGCGTGGAGGGGCGGCAACCGGGAAGCTGGACGCGTGATGGACGAGACGGAGTTCTGGGAGATCGTCGACGGTACGCGTGAGGCCGCGGGCGGCGATCCGGAGGACCACGCCGATCTGCTGATCGAGCGGTTGACCCAGCTCGACCCGGACTCCGTGGTGGACTTCGCCCGGCACTTCGAGACGCGCTTCGTCCGCGCCTTCCGGTGGGACCTGTGGGGCGCGGCCGACATCATGCTGGGCGGCGCCGACGACGAGTCCTTCGACTACTTCCGCTGCTGGCTGATCGGCCAGGGCCGCCATGTCTTCGAGGGCGCCCTGCACGCCCCGGACGATCTGGCCGCGCTGGCCGCCGGTTTCGACCCGGAGACCGACGGCGACGCGGAGGATCTGGGCTACGCGGCCGACGAGGCGTACGAACGGCTCACCGGCGTCCGGCTGCCGGATCTGGAGCTGCCGCAGCCGGAGGCGCCCGAGGGCGAGCCGCTGGACCTGGACGACGAGCAGGCGATGGCGGCCCGCTTCCCGCACCTGTGGGCGCGGTTCGGCTGACGCGTCAGGACACGGGACGCGGTACGGACGGTTACGCACACGGACCGACGCCGTACGATCACTGTGCGCGTGCCGCCTGACCCGGCGTCACCGGGCACGCGAGAATGACCGCATGCGTATCGCTGTCACCGGCGCCTCCGGGCTGATCGGTTCCGCTCTCGTCCGGTCGCTGGTCACGGACGGCCACGACGTCGTCACCCTGGTGCGGCGACCGCCGGACGGGCCGGGCGAGGTCCGGTGGGACCCGGCGGCCGGCACCGTGGACACCGGAGGCCTCGCGGGGTGCGAGGCCGTCGTCCACCTCGCGGGCGCGGGCGTCGGCGACCGCCGCTGGACCGAGGCCCGCAAGAAGGTGCTGCGGGACAGCCGGGTGCTGGGCACCGCCGCGATCGCCCGCGCCGCGGCGTCACTGGCCCCGGCGCCGCGGGTGCTGCTGTGCGGCTCGGCCATCGGCTACTACGGGGACACGGGCGACGACTGGGTGGACGAGGACAGCCCGGCCGGCCAGGGCTTCCTCGCCGACCTGGTCCAGGAGTGGGAGGCCGCCGCCGACCCGGCCCGCGCGGCGGGCATCCGCACCGTGTGCGCCCGCACCGGCCTGGTGGTGGCGAGGAACGGCGGCGCCTGGGGCCGGCTCTTCCCGATCTTCCAGGCCGGGCTCGGCGGGCGGCTCGGCGACGGGCGGCAGTTCTGGAGCTTCATCGCGCTGCACGACGAGATCGCGGCGCTGCGGTACGCCCTGGACACCCCGGCGCTGTCCGGCCCGGTCAACCTGACCGCGCCGGAACCGCTCACCAACCGCGAGGTCACCGCGGCGATGGGCCGGGTCCTGCACCGGCCGACCCTCGCCACCGTCCCGGCGTCCGTGCTGCGCCTGGCGCTCGGCGAGTTCGCCGGGGACGTGCTGGGCAGCCAGCGGGTACGGCCCAGGCGGCTGCTGGAGGCGGGCTTCACGTTCGCCCACCCCGGGATCGACGCGGCGATCGCCGCGGCGCTGAGCGAGGTGTAACACCCGTCGCAGGGGACAGGCGAAGCGTGACCGGATGTTGCCCGACCCCGACCGTATACGGTCCGAGAAGGGCCGGATTGCTCCGGTGCGCGCCGCATCGATTGCCTTTGTTGAGGGCATGACCACTACCAGCGCCTGCCGGAGGCCGGCACGGTCGGGCGGCGCGAGCGGGGGATCGGACCCGATCTGGGGGAGGGGCATCGTGCTCGCACCAGTACGCCGTCATCACGCGGCGGCCGTCGTGGACGTGGTCGTGGTCGGCGCGGGACTCGCCGGACTTTCCGCGGCCCACCATCTGATCGGCGGCGGCCTGACGGTCGCCGTGCTGGAGGCCGCCGAGCGGGTCGGCGGCCGCATGGCCACCGAGACGGTGGACGGCTTCCGGCTGGACCGCGGCGCCCATCTGCTCAACACCTGCTACCCGGAGCTGCGGCGCACGCCGGACCTGCGCGCCCTGCCGCTGGCCCCGTTCGCGCCCGGCGCCCTGGTCCGCGCCGCCGGACGCGGCTACCGGGTGGGCGATCCGCGCGGTGCCCGCGCGGCGTTCAGCTCGGCCCGCGCACCGATCGGCTCCACCCTGGACAAGGCACGGCTCGGCACCACCCTCAACCGCCTCGCCGCCACGCCCGCCTCCCGGCTCGCCGCCCGCCCCGAGACCACCGCCGCCCAGGCGCTGTCCGCCCGCGGCTTCGCACCCCGCACGGTCGACGGCTTCCTGCGCCCACTGTTGGCCGCCCTGCTGTGCGATCCGGAGTTGACCACCTCCAGCCGCGTCGCCGACCTGGTGCTGCGCGGCTTCGCCCGCGGTCGTACGTGCCTGCCGGCGGCCGGCGCGGCGAGCGTGCCCGAGCGGCTGGCGGCGGCGCTGCCACCGGGAACGATACGGTTCGGCAGCCGCGTCACGGAGGTCGCCGTCAACGCGGTCCGTACCGAGAACGGCCGCGAACTCCCGTGCCGGGCCGTGGTGGTGGCCACCGACGCCCGAACGGCGAGCGACCTGCTGCCCGGCCTGCGGGTGCCCGCCTTCCACCAGGTCACCGTCGTCCACCACGCGGCACCCGCCGCACCGGTGCGCGAACCCGTCCTCGTACTCGACGCCGACCGCCTCGGCCCGGTCTCGCACACCTTCCCGGCCAGCGCGGTCGACCCCACCAGGGCCCCGGCCGGGCACGCCCTGGTCACCTCGGTCATCCTCGGCCCGTCCCCGGACGGCGACGGCGACAAGGCCGTACGAGCCCACCTCGCCGAGCTGTACGAGACCTCCACCGACGGCTGGGAACTGCTCGCCGTGCACACCGACCCCGACGCCGTGGCGGCCATGCCCGCCCCGCACGACCTGCGCCGTCCGGTACGGGTGCTGTCCGGGCTCTACGTGTGCGGCGGCCACCGGGACACGAGCACGGTCCAGGGCGCCCTGCTGTCGGGGCGGCGGGCCGCACTGAGCGCCTTGCGGGACCTGGCGGCGCCTGCCCCGGGACCGGAGCGGCGGGAGGCGGCGTAGCGTCGCGGGGACCGGCCCTAACGGCCCAACGCCCCCACCCGCTCGTGGAACGCCCGCACCACGCCCACGTTCCGGTACGGCTCGAACCGCCGCACCAGATCCCGCACGTACTCCGCCGCACGAGCGGATCGCAGGTCCGCCGCCTGCTGCACCACCTCCAGGCCGAGCGCGCCCGCCGTGTCCACCTCGCCGAGGCCGAGGCGGGCGCAGGCGAGCACCGTACGGCAGAAGAGGCGGCTGCGGGCGTAGCCGACCGGGCGTAACTGGAGGGACCGCTCGGCGTACCGTGCGGCGAGCCGGTGCTGGTGGAGGTCGCGGTGGCAGTGCCCGAACTCGTCGGCGAGCTGCGCCTCGTCGAAGAAGCGGGCCCAGGGCGGCACCTCGTCGCCGCCCCGCGCGACGGACAGCGCGCGCTCCGCCCGCACGAGCGCGGCCGTACAGGCGCGCACGTCCCCGAGCAGCCCGTGACCGCGGGCCTCGGCGGCGTGCAGGAGTGCCTGTGCGACGGCGGGCGCGCCGGTACCGACGCCCTGCTGGGCGACCCGCGCGAGCTGGACGGCCTCGCGCCCGTGCCCGAGGTAGACCGCCTGGCGGCTCATGGTGACGAGCACATAGCCGCCGTACACCCGGTCGCCCGCCGCCTGGGCGAGCCGGAGCGCCTGGACGAAGTAGCGCTGGGCGATGCCGTGGGCGCCGATGTCGTACGACGTCCATCCGGCCAGCCGGGTCAGTTCGGCGACGGAGGCGAACAGCCCCCGCCCGGTGTTCTCCCCGTACCTGCCGCGCAGCATGGGCTCGGCCTCGTACTCGAGGTAGCGGACGAGGGCCTGGCGGGCGTGGCCGCCGCCGTAGGCGTGGTCGAGGGTGCGGAAGAGGTCGCCGACGGCCCGTACCGCGGCGACGTCACCGGCGCTGATCCTGCCGCGTGCCGCGCCGGCGTGGAAACCGGGCAGGGATGAGGACTTCCCGCCGGCGGTGCCCGGCCCGGCGCGGCCCGGGCTCGTGTGGCCCCTGCTCTGCCCGGGCACCCGCGCGGCCAGGTCGCCGACGCCGGCCGGGGCCGGGGCACCCCCACCACCGGTCGCACCACCGCCCGCTCCGCCGACGCGCGCCACCGAGTCGTCGGCCCGCCCGATGAGCCAGTCGCGGCTCGGGACGACCAGGCCGGCCGGGGTGGACGTGATCTTCCGGAGCTCCGCCGGGTTCCCGGTGTCCTTGCGCCACAGCCCGCTGACGATGTCCACCGCCTCTTCGGGTGACGCCGCGTACTCCAGGCCCGCGTAGACGGGCGCGCAGGAGTCGAGCCCGAGGTCCGGTGGGGACAGGCGGCGCCCGAGCCGCTGGGTGAAGACCTCGGCGATCAGCGCGGGCGTGGCTCCGCGCGGCTGCTGTCCGCGCAGCCACCGGGTCACCGAGGTCTTGTCGTAGCGCAGGTCGAGGCCGTGCTCCAGGCCGAGCTGGTCGACCCGGCGGGCGAGCCCGGCGTTGGAGAAGCCGGCCTCGGCGATCAGTGCGGCGAGCCGGGTGTTGTGCCGGGTGGTACGGGTCGGCGGGGCGGACGGCGGTGCCCGGTGCCCGGCGGTGACCGGGGTGGGGACGGCGGTCGGGACGGAGAGCGGGACGGGGCTCGGGACAGGGGCGGGGCCGGGAGTTCGGGCGGGGGTTCGGGTGGGGGCGGGGCGGAGGATGGTGTCCGGCGTGCGGTCCGGGTTTCGCTGCGTGGAACGGTCCGTCATCGGTTGTGCGGCCCAACTTCCTCTGGGTGGGTCTCAGGATCGGCGCGAATGTAACGGTCAGTGCCGGGAAGTTCACCGTAAGAGCCGCATAATCACCCGAATGAACTACAACAGCGCACATTGCGGGGTAAACCACCTGGGTCGGGGGGCGCACCGCGGCGGTATGGCGAGGGCCACAGCGGCTCCCCCACCGGCGGCGGCGGATCGCGGTGCCCGCCGCCGTACAGTGAGTGGGGCGCGGATCGCGCACGCGGGGCACGGGCACGACCGGGTACGGATGGGGAGTCGTCGTGAGTGAGCTGCACTTCGTCCACCTGGGGTTCGGGGCCGACGCCGTGGAGTACCAGGAGGCGTGGCAGGAGCAGCGAAGGGTGCACGCGGCGCGTTTCGCGGAGGAAGTCCCGGACACCTGCCTGCTGCTCGAACACCCCCCGGTCTACACCGCGGGCCGCCGTACCGCCGACAACGAGCGCCCGCTCGACGGCACCCCGGTGGTGGACGTCGACCGCGGCGGCAAGATCACCTGGCACGGCCCCGGCCAGCTCGTCGGCTACCCGATCCTGAAGCTCCCCCGGCCGGTCGACGTGGTGGCCCACGTCCGCCGCCTGGAGGAGGCGCTGATCCGTACGGCGGCGGACTTCGGCGTGGAGACCACGCGGGTGGAGGGACGCAGCGGGGTGTGGGTGCTCGGCGATCCCGTGGAGCAGCGGAGCGGCGGCCTCACCCTGGACTTCGACCCGCGGCTGGCGGACGAGGAGTTCGACCCGCGGCTGAGCGGCCCGCAGTACGCGCCCTCCAACGCCGGCCAGCGCCGCGAGGACCGCAAGCTCGCGGCGATCGGCATCCGGGTCGCCAAGGGTGTGACGATGCACGGGTTCGCGCTGAACTGCGACCCGGACAACACCTGGTTCGACCGGATCGTGCCGTGCGGCATCCGGGACGCGGGCGTGACCTCGCTCTCGGCGGAACTCGGCCGCCGGGTCGCCGTGGCCGAGGTGCTGCCGGTGGTGGAGAAGCATCTGACGCGGGTGCTGGAGACGACGGTGCCGCTGCCGCGGGCCGTCTAGCGCCCCGGACGGCGGGGCCGGCGGCGGGCGGGACCGCGGTGGCGGGAATTCCCCCTCGACGCTGCTGGTTACACCGTTTCGGGGCGTGTGAACCACGGGCGTACCCTGGTGTTCGCCGAAGAATCGAAGTCATAGGGAGCCGGTCGTGTCTGCAGTCGCACCCGACGGACGCAAGATGCTGCGCCTGGAGGTCCGCAACAGCCAGACCCCCATCGAGCGCAAGCCCGAGTGGATCAAGACCCGGGCGAAGATGGGCCCCGAGTACACGCAGATGCAGAAACTCGTCAAGAGCGAGGGTCTGCACACCGTCTGCCAGGAAGCCGGCTGTCCCAACATCTACGAGTGCTGGGAGGACCGCGAGGCGACCTTCCTCATCGGCGGCGACCAGTGCACCCGGCGGTGCGACTTCTGCCAGATCGACACCGGCAAGCCGGCCGCGCTCGACCGCGACGAGCCGCGCCGCGTCGGCGAGTCCGTGCTCACCATGGACCTCAACTACGCCACCGTCACCGGCGTCGCCCGCGACGACCTGGAGGACGGCGGCGCGTGGCTGTACGCGGAGACGGTACGGCGGATCCACGCGATGACCGCCGAGCGGCCGGGCGGCCGTACCAAGGTCGAACTGCTCATCCCCGACTTCAACGCCGAGCCCGCGCAGCTCGCCGAGGTCTTCGGCGCCCGCCCCGAGGTGCTGGCGCACAACGTGGAGACGGTGCCGCGGATCTTCAAGCGCATCCGCCCGGCCTTCCGCTACGAGCGCTCGCTGGAGGTCATCACCCGCGCCCGCGCGGCCGGCCTGGTCACCAAGTCCAACCTGATCCTGGGCATGGGTGAGGAGCGGGCGGAGGTCAGCCAGGCACTGCGGGACCTGCACGGCGCGGGGTGCGAGCTGATCACGATCACGCAGTACCTGCGGCCGTCGGTGCGGCACCACCCGGTGGAGCGGTGGGTGAAGCCCGCGGAGTTCGTGGAGCTGAAGGAGGAGGCCGAGCAGATCGGCTTCGCGGGTGTGATGTCGGGGCCGCTGGTGCGGTCCTCCTACCGTGCGGGGCGGCTGTTCCAGCAGGCGATCGACCGTCGGCAGGAGCTGGCGGCGAGCTGAGCGCGGGGCGGCGCCCCGGTCCCCGGGCGTCGCACGGACGCACCCGGGGATCGGTCCCGGGCATCGCGTACAACCGGCCGCACCCCGCCGAACGGGCGATCCGTACGGCGGTTTCGGTCGTGCCGCTTTTGGCGCGTGGACGCTTTCATGTGAGATTGACCGACTGGTCACCGGCTGGTAACACATTGTGGCAAGGCTGGTTTCACATAACAGCGGTTTCCGCTGCCTTCTGACCATGTGAGGGGGGCGCCATGTCGTCCGAGTCCATGCAGGCTCCTCACCCGCACGTTCCTGTGGCCGGTGCGCTGCGGGCCGTCGAATCCTTTCTGCTGCGCGGTGGCCAGCGGACCGCCCGCCGGAACGCGTGGGCGGCCGTGGTCGCGGACCGGCAGCGCGCCAAGGACCGGCGGGAAGCGGAGTACGAGATGAACGCCCTGGTGAGCGGCGTCCGTGCGAGCGCCGTTCGGGACGGCGTTCGGGACGCCGTACGGGACTGAGCCGGCTGCACCGGGCCTGAGCGCGCGGAGGCGAGAAGGCGGCGCGGCGGATTGAACCCGGCCGTCCGCAGCCGCCGTGACGGCGTACCGCCAGGCCACGTATCCTGTGCCGCATGGCGAGGAAGGAAACATCCGAGAACCCTGGGCGACTGGCACAGATCGCTCAGACCTACAAGATGACCAGGCAGGCCGACTCCAAGATCGGGCTTGTCATTGCGGCTGTGGGAATCGTCACCTTCGGTGTCGTCCTCGCCCTCGGCTTCTTGATCGATCACCCCGTCTACGCGGGCATTCTGGGCTTTCTGCTGGCCCTCCTCGCGATGGCGGTGGTCTTCGGCCGCCGTGCCGAGCGGGCCGCGTTCGGGCAGCTGGAAGGTAAGCCGGGCGCCGCCGCGGCCGTGCTCCAGAACGTCGGGCGGGGCTGGACGACCACGCCCGCGGTGGCGATGAACAAGAGCCAGGACGTGGTCCACCGCGCGGTGGGCAAGGCCGGCGTCGTCCTCATCGGCGAGGGCAATCCCAACCGGGTCAAGAGCCTGCTGGCCGCCGAGAAGCGCAAGGTCGCCCGGGTCGTCTACGACGTGCCGGTGCACGACTACATCATCGGGACCGGTGAGGGCGAGCTCCCGCTGAAGAAGGTCCGCACCACCCTGCTGCGGCTCCCCCGCGCGCTGAGCGGCCCCAAGACCACCGAGGTCAACGACCGGCTGCGGGCGCTGGGCGATCTGATGAGCAACATGCCGATCCCCAAGGGCCCGATGCCCCGCGGCGGCATGCGCATGCCGAAGGGCCGCTGAGCCGTCCTCTCGCGCTTCTCACGGCTACGGGTCAGGGGTAGTCACATCCACGGGTGAGGCCCGGGACCGCACTGGTCCCGGGCCTCACCCGTATGTCCGAAACCCCGGTCGCCGGTCCGGAAACCCCGGACTCAGAACCGCACCTCCACCGACTTCGCGGCCTTGTCGTGCAGGCCGCGGGTGTCGCGGTCCCAGACGACGGCCGGGAGGAAGAGGAGCAGCAGCACGGTGCGGATCACCGCCGCACCCGGGCCGAGGCGGCGGCCGTCGAGCCGTACCACCCGCAGCCGCATCAGCAGCTTGCCCGGGGTGCTGCCCGCCAGGGCGACGCCCAGCACGGTGACCACACCGAAGACGGCAAGGGCCCACGAGTTGGCCGCGTGGACGTCACGGTGCGCGATCAGGCCGTATGCGATCACCACGCACAGAATCCAGTCCACGAACACCGCCACCAGCCGTCGGCCGATCGGCGCGACGGACCCCGGCCCCTCCTCGGGCAGGCCGAGCCGCTCACCGCGGTACCCGAGATCCACGCCCATCTGCTCAGCGGCGGCACGCGGCCCCGACAGCCACGATCCGATTGCATCCCTGTTGTCCACGCGACCACCGTAACCCCCGCACGAGGTATTCCGGCCGCCCGGGTACCACCCTCCGACGTTGCGGTTAACCTCTAGGAAACAAATGGGTCATATGGAAGAAATGCGTGGTCCCTATGGTCGGGACAGAGTGCGCCACCGCACTGGCCGCACCGCGAACCGCATCCCCGACCCGGCAGGGCCGGGTCTAGGAGGAGTTGGATGTTCCAGAACGCCGACGACGTCAACAGGTTCATCTCGGACGAGGACGTCAAGTTCGTCGACGTCCGGTTCTGCGACCTGCCCGGCGTCATGCAGCACTTCACGGTCCCGGTGTCCTCGTTCGACCCGACCGAGGAGCTGGCCTTCGACGGCTCGTCCATCCGCGGCTTCCAGGCCATCCACGAGTCGGACATGGCCCTGCGCGCCGACCTCTCCACGGCCCGCGTCGACCCGTTCCGCAAGGACAAGACGCTCAACATCAACTTCTTCATCCACGACCCGATCACCGGCGAGCAGTACAGCCGTGACCCGCGGAACGTGGCGAAGAAGGCCGAGGCGTACCTCGCCTCCACCGGCATCGCCGACACCGCGTACTTCGGCCCCGAGGCCGAGTTCTACGTCTTCGACAACGTCCGCTTCCAGACGTCCTCGAACGAGTCCTTCTACCACATCGACTCCGAGGCCGGCGCCTGGAACACCGGCGCCCTGGAGAACAACCGCGGCTACAAGGTCCGCTACAAGGGCGGCTACTTCCCCGCCCCGCCGGTCGACCACTTCGCCGACCTGCGCGCCGAGATCTCCCTCGAACTGGAGGCGGCCGGCCTCCAGGTCGAGCGCCAGCACCACGAGGTCGGCACCGCCGGCCAGGCGGAGATCAACTACAAGTTCAACACGCTGCTCGCCGCCGCCGACGACCTGATGCTCTTCAAGTACATCGTGAAGAACGTCGCCTGGCGCAACGGCAAGACCGCGACCTTCATGCCCAAGCCGATCTTCGGTGACAACGGCTCCGGCATGCACGTCCACCAGTCGCTGTGGCAGAACGGCTCCCCGCTGTTCTACGACGAGGCGGGGTACGCGGGTCTGTCCGACACCGCCCGCTACTACATCGGCGGCATCCTCAAGCACGCCCCCTCGCTGCTCGCCTTCACCAACCCGACGGTGAACTCCTACCACCGTCTGGTGCCCGGCTTCGAGGCCCCGGTGAACCTGGTCTACTCGCAGCGCAACCGCTCCGCCGCGATGCGCATCCCGATCACCGGCTCCAACCCCAAGGCCAAGCGCGTCGAATTCCGCGCCCCGGACTCCTCCGGCAACCCGTACCTGGCCTTCTCGGCCCTGCTGCTGGCCGGCCTCGACGGCATCAAGAACAAGATCGAGCCCGCCGAGCCGATCGACAAGGACCTCTACGAGCTCGCCCCCGAGGAGCACGCGGGCGTCCCCCAGGTCCCCACCTCCCTCCCGGGCGTCCTCGACTCCCTCGAGTCCGACCACGAGTTCCTCCTCCAGGGCGGCGTCTTCACCTCCGACCTGATCGAGACCTGGATCGACTACAAGCGCACCAACGAGATCGCCCCGCTCCAGCTCCGCCCGCACCCCCACGAGTTCGAGCTCTACTTCGACGTGTGATCCGGCCCCAGACCGCCCTGCGGCCCCTCCCACCAGCCCGAACGGCTACCGGGAGGGGCCGCGGGGCGTAACGGTCCCCCGAACGCGGTTGACCGGCGGCCCCGCTCCGAACGGACGGGCGGTGAACACTGCGGTCGGACGGCGGCCCGGAGGCGGGCGGAGTACGGGGAAGGCGGCGCCCCTGGCAGACTGGGGTTATGCCTGAAATGCCGGAAGTGGAGTCACTCAGCCGGTTCCTGGCCGAGCAGGTGGTCGGGCGCCGGGTCGGGAAGGTGTACGCGGTCGCCGTGTCCGCGCTGAAGACGTACGACCCGCCGGTCGGCGCGATCGAGGGCCGTACGGTCGAGGAGGTGATCCGGCACGGGAAGTTCCTCGACCTGCGCGCCGGTGAACTGCATCTGGTCGTCCATCTGGCGCGGGCGGGCTGGGTGCGGTGGCACGACAAGACGCCGACCGTGCCGCCGCGCCCCGGCAAGGGGCCGCTGGCGCTGCGCGTACTGCTCGCCGACCCCGAGGGCGCCGGTTTCGACGTGACCGAGGCGGGGACGCAGAAACGCCTCGCGGTGTACGTCGTACGGGACCCCGCGCAGGTACCCGGGATCGCCCGGCTCGGGCCCGACCCGCTGGACGAGGGCTTCACGCTGGAGGCGTTCCAGGGGCTGCTCAGCCGTGAGCGGCGGCAGATCAAGGGCGTGCTGCGCGACCAGAGCGTGCTCGCCGGGATCGGGAACGCGTACTCGGACGAGATCCTGCACGCGGCCCGCATGTCGCCGTACAAGCCGGCCGCCAGGCTCACGGCGGCGGAGGTGGCCCGGCTCTTCACGGCGATGGGGACGACGCTGGCCGAGGCGATCGAGCGGTCGCGCGGGCTGCCGCTGCGCGACCTGAAAGCGGAGAAGAAGAGCGGGCTGCGGGTACACGGACGCACGGGCGAGCCGTGCCCGGTCTGCGGGGACACCATCCGTGAGGTGTCGTTCAGCGACTCCTCGACGCAGTACTGCCCGACCTGCCAGACCGGCGGCAAGCCGCTGGCGGACCGGCGCCTGTCGCGGCTGCTGAAGTAACCACGGCAGACGGGCCGGTCCGCGCGGCGCGCCCGCGTCCCGTACGGAGTCCGTACCGGCGGGGCCTCAGACGGCCGCGGCCAGCGCCTCGTACTCCTCGTCGCTCAGGGAGAGACGCGCCGCCTCGGTGTTCTCCTCGACGTGGGCGACGCTGGAGGTGCCGGGGATCGGCAGCATGACCGGGGACCGGCGCAGCAGCCAGGCCAGGGCGAGTTGCGAGGGGGCGGCGGCGTGGTCCTTGGCGAAGGTGTCCAACGGGCCGCCGGGCTTGGCGAGTTCACCGGTGGCGATGGGGAACCACGGGATGAACGCGAGGTTCTCCGCCTCGGCGTACTCCAGGACGTCCTCGGCGCTGCGGTTGGCGAGGTTGTACAGGTTCTGCACGGAGACGATCGGCGCGATCTCCCGCGCCTGCCGGATCTGGTCGACGGTGACCTCGGACAGGCCGATGTGCCGGATCTTGCCCTCCTGCTGGAGCAGCACGAGTTCGCCGAGCTGGTCGGCGAGCGGCACCTGGGGGTCGATGCGGTGCAGCTGGTACAGGTCGATCCGCTCCACGCCGAGGTGACGCAGGCTCAACTCGGTCTGCTGCCGCAGGTACTCGGGCCGGCCGACCGGCCGCCAGTCGCCGGGGCCCGAGCGGGTCAGGCCGCCCTTGGTCGCGATCACCAGGTCGTCGGCGTACGGGTGCAGGGCCTCGCGGATCAGCAGCTCGCTGACGAACGGGCCGTACGAGTCCGCGGTGTCGATGAAGTTCACGCCGAGCTCGACCGCGCGCCGCAGCACCCGTACCGCCTCGGCCGGGTCCTTCGGCTCGCCCCATATACCGGGGCCGGTGATCTGCATGGCGCCGTACCCGAGCCGGTTGACGGGCAGATCACCGCCGACGGAGAAGGTGCCGGAGGCGTCCGCCGGGCGGGCGGAGGTCTGCGTGGTCATGTGAGGTGCCTTTCGACGCACAACAGTGGGACGGTACGAGGCTATCCGCGAGCGCCGGTCCGCGGACGTGATCAGGCCAGCCGCTTCAGCAGTTCGGCGGCGACCGGGGCGGAGGAGGCCGGGTTCTGACCGGTGACCAGGTTGCGGTCGGTGATGACGTACGGCGCCCAGGGCTCGCCTTCCTGGAAGTCCGCGCCGAGGCCGGTCAGGCCGTCCTGGAGCAGCCACCTCGCCCTGGGCCCGAGACCGGCCTGGTTCTCCTCGACGTTGGTGAAACCGGTCAGGCGGTAGCCGGCGAACGCTCCCCCGGCGCCGGTACCCGCGATCCCCCCGTTCTCCCCGTTCTCGCCGGTGGCGAGCAGCGCCGCCAGGCCGTGGCAGACCAGGCCGAGCGGCTTGCCCGAGCCCAGCGCGTCGATCAGCAGCTTGCCGGAAGCGGCGTTGACGGACAGATCCTCCATCGGGCCGTGTCCGCCCGGGTAGTACACGGCGTCGTAATCGGCGAGGTCCACGTCCTCGACCCGCACGGGGTGGTCGAGCTCGGTCATCCCGGCCAGCGCGGCGGCGGCCTTCCCGGCGCCCTCCGGTCCGCCGTTGAACTCCGGCGCCAGGCTGCCCCGGTCCACGGTCGGTACGACACCGCCGGGCGTTGCCACCACGACCTCGTGTCCGGCCGCGGTGAACGCCTCGTACGGCACCACGGCCTCCTCCGCCCAGAAGCCGGTGGGGTGCTTGGTGCCGTCCGCCAGCGTCCAGTGGTCGCTGCCGGTCACCACGAAAAGGATCCTCGCCATCTCACACACTTCCGAAGGTAGGGGGCCGCCCGGCCCGAAGGAGGTGCACGTTCCGGCTCCTCGAACCCGGAACGCCACCGCGCCGACTCCTCGACCGTAGGACGCTGCGACCATCGGCTACCAATAGGATCGCCTGCATGAGGCATAGGGAAACCAATGGGTCGCAGGAGCGGGCGGCCCAGCCGGGGGGCGCCGGGGCAAACGGGCTGCCGCAGCCGCACGGGACCGGCCCGCTCGATCTGAACCTGCTGCGCACCTTCCTCGCCGTGCACCGTTCCGGCTCGTTCACCGCGGCGGCGCGGCTGCTGGGGTTGTCGCAACCGACGGTGACCACGCAGGTGCGGGCGCTGGAACGGCAGCTCGGCCGGGAGCTGTTCGAGCGGCAGGCGCGCGGGGTGGTGCCGGTGGCGTTCGCGGACGACCTGGCGAACCGGGTGGTGGCGCCGCTGGACGCGCTCGCCGCGGTGACCGGTTCCGGCGACGGGGCGGGGGACGCCGCCGCGGAACCGGTACACCTGGCGGGGCCGGCCGAGCTGCTGTGCGTACGGGTGCTTCCGGCACTGGCACCGCTGGTCGCCGAGGGGGTGCGGCTGCGGGTGACCCCGGGGCTGACCGATCCGCTGCTGGAGGAGTTGCGGGCCGGACGGCACGATCTGGTCATCGCCACCAGCCGGCCGCGGGGTCGCGCGCTGACCGCGGCGCCGCTGATGGACGAGGAGTTCGTACTGGTCGCCGCGCCGACCTGGGCCGAGCGGATCGGCACCGAGGGGATCGGTACCGAGCTGCCCGGCGCGCTGCACAGGGTGCCGCTGGTGGTCTACGCCGACGACCTGCCGATCGCCCGCCGCTACTGGCGGCACGTCTTCGGCAGGCGCCTGACCTGCCGCGCCGCCGTGACCGTGCCCGACCTGCGCGGCGTCCTCGCCGCGGTCACCGCGGGCGCCGGCTTCACCGTCCTGCCCCGCTATCTGTGCCGGCGCGAACTGGCCGCCGGCGCCCTCGTCGCCCTGCACGAGCCCGACGACCCGCCGATCAACACTCCCTTCCTCGTGCAGCGTCCCGGGCCCACCGCCAACCCCGGCATCGCCCGGGTCCGCGACCACCTCCTCCAGGCGGCCCGCGGCTGGTGAGACACCGCCGGCCGGTGGTACCTCACCAGCCGCGGGCCGGCGGGCCGCCTTCACCGCCGCCCCGGTCCGCACGGCGCGGCGATCGCTGCGAAGCGCGGGCACGCGCGCCGAGCCGTGTCGAAGCGCCCGTGGGTGGCGGCCGGCCGTCCCCGTTCCGTGACCCGCCGGTCGAGGAGCGGCGCGACCGCCCGCATAGAGTCGGTCGCTGTGACCTCAGTGAAAGCTCACGGCGAGCGCGGCACCACGACACCGACCGCTGCCAAGGACGGTACGACGCCGCACGCCGCCCGTATCGCGGCGGCCGTGGCCGGCGTGGTCGCGGTGGCGGCGATGTGCTGGAGCGGGCTCAACCACGATGTGCGGTACGTGCTCGGCGGGATGCGGGCGGCCGGCGACGGGGGGTACTCCGCGTCGGAGACGTTCGTGCACCGGCCGTTGGCGTACCGCTGGATCCTGGCGTCGCTGGACCGGCTGACCGCGGGGCCGGTCGCGCCGCGCGAGGCATGGCTGCGGCTGCTGGTGATCGCGCTGACCGCCGCCGTGGTGTGGTGGCTGCGGGCCGGGCTCACCCGGCGGTTGCCGCGGCGGGAGGCGAACGCGGTCGCCGCCGGCATCGGTCTCGCGCTGCTGTTCGCGCCGGCCTGGGACTTCCTGCAACCGGAGTGGGTCGCGGTGTGGCTGGCGGTGGCGGCGCTGGCGGCCGGGCTGGGTTTGCGCCGCCTGCGGTACGCGGTCCCGGCCGCGGGTGCGCTGACCGCGCTGGTGGTGCTGGTCAAGTACACGACCGCCCCCACCGCGCTGCTGTCGCTCGGCGCACTGGTCGTGCTCGACCGCCGCCGCGGCTGGTGGACGGCGGCTGCCGCGGCGATCGCCACCCCGGCCGGGTTCGTTCTGGCGATCGCCGTTCAGCCGCGCGAGTGGCGGTGGTTCAACGAGCTGTCCGCGCTCAACCCCAACACGCCGTTGCAGAACGGCCTGCACGTCGCCGACCTGCGGCAGCTCGTCGACACGGTGGGTACGGAAGCGCTGATGAACCCGGTGGTGGCGCTGCTGCCCGCCGCCGTCGTCCTGCTCGCCGGGGGAAGCGGCCGCGCGCGCTGGGCGTGGCCGCTGCTGACCGGGGCGGGGGTGGCCGGCGTACTGGCCGCGCTGGTCGTGCAGGGGCAGTGGTTCGAGTACCACCTGGCCGCGCTGCCCGTCCTGGCCGCCGCGCTGTGGGCGCTGGCCCTGGTCCGGTACCCGCACCGCTGGGTGCTCGCCGCGACCGCGCTGCTCGGCGCCGCCGTCCCGGCCGTCGCCGGGCAGTCGCTCGCCTGGCGCGGCGCGCACGCGGGCCTCGCGTACAGCCTCCTGTCGGCCGTGACCGCCGTCGCCTTCGGTGCGGCCTTCTCCGGGCGGGGAAGGCCGCTGCGGGGCGGGGCGCCGCCGCGGTACGGGACCGCCGCCGTCGCCGTCCTCGCGCTGGCGATCCCGGCGTGGCCGACGACCCCGTACTCCTACGACACCCGGCACTCCGCCTTCACCGCGCTCGAACGCGCCCGCACCCGGCAGGATGTGAGCCGGTGGCTGGACGGAGTACGGGACCGGATCGGGCCGGGCACCCCGGTGACGTATCTGGCCTTCGGGGACATCGGTTACCTGCTGGGCAATCCGACGCACTGCCGTTACCCGACCCCGACCTTCCTGCAGCGCACCCGCTACGACCGCGAGATCACCGGCCAGACCAGCTACCGGGAGAACCTGGGCTGCCTGGACGACCCGGGCGCGCGGTACGCGGTGCTGGACACGTTCTGGTTCCCGCTGAGCCAGGTCGCGCCCGAGGTGTCTGCGGCGGTACGGGCCCGCTACGACTGCGCCGCGCCGTCGGCCACGTACCCCGCGCTCCATCTGGTGGTCTGCCCACGGCGCTGAGCACGCACGTGGGCGGGTTCAGGCGCTGAAGACGCGGAACTCGGAGACCTGGCCGGCCGGCCAGCCGGTGTTGGCGGTGAAGGTGAGGCGCACGTAGCGGGTGGTGGCGGTGGACGGCAGGGTGAGTGTGGCGGTGTTGCCGGTCGCCGGGTCGAAGGTGTGGTCAGCGGCCGACAGCAGGGTGGTGAAGCTGCCGCCGTCGGTGCTGCCCTGGACCGAGACGGTCTGGGTCCGGGTGCCCCAGGCGCTGGACGGCGGCAGGGTGAGCACGATGCGCCCGATGCCGGTGGCGGCGCCGAGGTCGACCTGGAGCCACTGCGGGAACGCGTGGTTGGCGCTCTCCCAGTAGGTGCCGGGGTCGCCGTCGGTGGCGTTGCCCGAACCGTAGACCTGGGTGTGGCTGCTCTCCGACGTCGGTCTGTGCAGTGCGAGGTTGGTGGTGCCGGAGCCGGAGCCGGCCACCGGTGGGGTGGGGCGGGTGGCCGTCAGCGCGATCTGGCCCTTGAGCATCCGGCCGCCGTCGCCGGTCAGCCGCAGGTAGTAGTCGGCGGAACAGGCGGTGCCGTCCTCGTCGAGGGCGAGGAATCCGGAGTCGACCGGCACCCAGGCCAGTGACTCGGCGGTCTTGGCGATCTGGTTGCCCTCGTTGAACTCGTCGAACATCGAGATGTAGATGCCCTGCACCCCGGCCCGGACCACGTTGTAGAACTGCCGCCACATGAAGTCGCCGTGCGCGCGCTGCCGGTCGGCGACCGAACCCGGCAGCACGCAGGGCTGGTAGTCGATGCCGTACGCGGCGCACTCGGCGAGGTCCGGGAGGGTCGCCACGTTGTAGAAGTTGTCGGCGTCGGCGACGTTGCCGATCCGGCCGACCATCCACGGCGAGAGCATGTGGAAGGCGTGGTAGACGTCGCTGAACCCGGGCCGCGAGTCGCGGTCGCCGGTACGCCACCAGGTCGGCACCCCGCCGATGACGTAACAGCCCTGGGCCTTGAACCAGTTGACGACGTCCAGGCAGGGACCCGGCGCGAACGGCCGCTGGCTGTCGTTGAAGCCGAAGCCCCAGACGCAGACCACCGGCTTGCCGTTCTGGCGGGCGTAGGCGGGAGACGCGGTGTGCGCGGACATCGTGTTGGTCCAGTCCGCCTTGATCTCCGGTTGCATGTTCGTCCAGTCCGAGACGTCGTACATGATGTAGAACTTCCGCCCGTACGACTCGGCGGCGGTGCGCACCTTCACCGCCATGGCGTCGCGGGTCGGGCCCTCGCCGCCGGTCGGGTTGAAGCGTTGCAGGGCGGCGGTGTCGATGGCGTTCTGCTGCATCCACCGGAAGTGGGTGTCCACGGTCTGCTGGTCGTACGAGGAGAACAGCGCGGCCGGCTGCCCGTTGCCGAGGTCGGCGTAGGCCGTGGGGTACGTCCTGGTGAAGTCGCGTACGTCCGGCCAGGCGGCGATGCCGGTGTTGGACGGGGACGGCGGCCGGCCGGAGTCGGGGCTCCAGTGCCACCAGGCGTTGATCGGTGCGCCGTCGCCGATGCAGGCGAACCAGCCCTGGTACCCGACGGTGATCTTGCCGACCACGTCTCCCGGCGGACTGGCGGCGGCCGACGCGCTCCCGGCCACCGCGGTCTCGGTGATCCCGAACGTGCCCGCGGCGCTGGCCGCGACCGCGCTCTGCAACAGGGTCCTGCGTGTGACGCCCATCTGGACTCCTCCGCTCTCTCCTCCGGCCGGGTCAACTCCCCTTTTTTGAGGGCTGGTTGACGTTCCCGATGTGCTCGGCAGCGAGCCGGGGATCTGGTGCGGGGATCGTAACGACAGCGTTACGGCTTCGCAATGGATCGCGCACCAGTAGAAAAATTTGACCGAAGTCACGCAAGAAGCACTCAGGTGGGGGCGGGTGGCGGAGTGCGGCACCGCGGTACGGCGCCCTCCGGAAGGTTTCACATGATTGGAACGGAAAGCTCGGCGCAATCCAAGAATTCGTTCATACGGTCCCCGCATGGACCAGGACGACGAGGCCCCGGAGGACGGTGAGGGCGGCATACCGGGGGCCGGGGAGGCGCAGGACGCGGGGGACGCCGGAGACACGGCACACACCGCTGACGCGCCGGAAGGCGAAGACACGGCGGACACCGGGGACGCGGCAGGGGCCGGAGAGTCGGCCGAAGCCGGTAACGCACCGGACGCCGCGGCCGCAGGGCACCTCGGGGAAACGCCGGACGCGGGGAGCGCCGAGGACACGGCGGACACCGGGCAGACCGCGGACCCCGGGGACGCGGCAGAAGCCGGGAACGCCGGCGAAGCCGCAGACGCGGAGGACACCGGAGACGCCGCAGGCACCGGGAGCCCCGGGGCAAGCCCGGACGCCGCGGGCCCCGGGAACGCTGGGGGAGCCAAAGGCCCTGCGGACCTCGGGGAGACGGCGGAAGCCGCGGGCGCGCGGACGGTGGGGGCGGCCGGGCCGGCCGGGGGGCGTCGGTGGCGGGCTCGGCCACGACCCACCGCGGTGACCGCGGTGACCGCGGTCGCCGTCCTCACCCTGGTCACGATCGCGCAGTCGCCCTCGGCGAAGGCGGGGGCGGGGGCGGATACGAAGCCGGTGCCGCACACGACGGCGGCGGCGCGGAACGCGGTCCTCACCACACCGGTGGCCATGACCGGTGCGGCCACCGCGCCGCCGCCCACGCCCACGCCCACGCCCACGCCCACGACGACACCGCCCGCACCGACGAGGACGGCCACCGCCGTCGATGTCCGGCGGGCCGTCGCGCGGGCCGTGACCGCGCTGCCCGGCAGCCGTACCGGGGACTTCGCGGTCGGCGTGACGGCGTTGGACGGCGGCGTCGTGGCGACGTACGACAGTGACGCGGGGGACGACTTCTTCGACACCGCGAGCATCGTCAAGGTGGACATCCTCGCCGCGCTGCTGCTCGACGCGCAGCACGACGGCAGGCCGCTCACCGCGGCGCAGCGGCGGCTGGCCACCGCGATGATCGAGTGGAGCGACAACAGTTCGGCCCTCGCGTTGTGGCGCACCATCGGCCGCGCGCCGGGCCTCAACGCGGCCAACCGCACGCTGGGGCTGCAGCGCACCTGGGGCGGGCCGGGCGACCTGTGGGGGCTCACCCAGACCACCGCCCACGACCAACTCACCCTGCTCCGCGCGGTGTTCGGTGATGACTCGCCACTGTCGGCGACCTCCCGCACGTACGTCAAGGGCCTGATGCGCTCGGTGACCTCGGGTCAGCGATGGGGGGTCTCCGCGGCGAACAGGGGCCCCGACTCCGACGCGCGCGGCTACGCGCTGAAGAACGGCTGGCTGCGGCGTACCGCCACGGGTCTGTGGGACATCAACAGCATCGGCGAGGTGACCTACCGGGGGCACCGGCTGCTGATCTCCGTCCTGTCCTCCGGCCAGCGCTCGCAGGCCGCCGGGATCGACCTGGTCGAGGACATGGCCCTGGCCGCGGCGAAGGCGTACACCGCAGCCGGGACCGCGGGGTGACCTCCGGCTACGCGGACCATGCGACGGCGGGCGGGACCACGCGGGCGCACAGGGGGTGACCCCTGGCGTCGGTGAGGCAGAGGCGGCAGGTCAGGCGGCCGGCGCGGAGGGCGGCGCCGAGTACGCCGGCGGTCCCCGAGTGCGCCCCGGCTCAGGAGGAGACGTCGACCAGGACCTTGCCCACCGCGCCCTGCTCCACCGCCGCGTGGGCGTCCGCCGTGCGGTCGAGGGGGAAGTGGTGGAGAGGGAGGCCCGCCTCCTCGCCCACCCGGATCGCGCCGTCGGCCAGCGCCGCCGTGACCGCGGCGATGGCGTGGTCCTTGGCGGCCGGGGGCAAGGTGTAGACGAGGATGCCCTGCCAGCGGAGGTTGGCGGTCATGGAGGGGCGGACCGGGACGGTGACCGTGCCGCTGTCGTCGGCGTAGAAGGCGACGACCGCGTCCGGGGCGGCGACCGCGAGATCGAGTCCGGCGTTGGCGGCGGGGGCGACCTCGACCACCTGGTGGACGCCGTCCGGGGCGATGCGGCGGATCTCGGCGGCGGCGTCCTGGGACGTGTAGTCGACGACGTGGTGGGCGCCGGCGGCGCGGGCCAGCTCGCCCTTCTCCTTGCTGCTCACCGTGGTGACGACCGTCGCGCCCGCCCAGCGGGCGAGCTGGATCGCCGCGTTGCCCACCGCGCCCGCCCCGCCGGCGACCAGCACCGTACGTCCGTCGAGCGCGCCGGGGGCGAGCCGTTGCGGCCCTCCGTCGGCGACGGTCAGGGCGCGGTGGGCGGTGAGCGCGGGGATGCCGATGCTCGCGCCGAGTGCGAAGGAGGCGTGGTCGGGGAGGGCGACGGCCTGGCGGGAGGGCAGCGTCATGTACTCCTGGGCGGTGCCGCCGGGGCGCTGGTACGCGGCCTCCCACACCCAGACCCGCTCACCGATCCGGCTCTCGGGCACGCCGGAGCCGACCGCGTCGATGACACCCGAGCCGTCCTGGTTGGGGACCTGCTCCCAGGAAGGGCCGACGGTCCGGCGCCTCTTCCAGTCGGTGGGGTTGACGCCGGACACCCGCACCTGGACCCGTACCTCACCCGGACCCGGTTCGGGCACCGGGCGCTCGCTCAGGGTCAGGACGTCGGGACTGCCGCTGGTGGTGTAGATGATCGCCTTCATGCATCCAAGAATGTACGCCGCCCCCCGGATTCTTCCCGCAATCGCATACTCCGTTCGGTGCGCCGCAGGTGAAAGGCACTCCCGGACGACGCGTCGGTGCGGCGGCGGTTCGCCGAGCGCACCGAGGGGGCGGCCCTTCGCCCCCGGGACGCGCCCACCGTGCGGGACCGCGGCTCGCCGACCGGTCCACCGGCGCCGTCCGGTCCGCCGCCGGCGCGATCCGCGGCGCGGTGCCCTCGACCGGCGGCCCGGCGACCGGTGACCGCGCCGGAGGCCGCGGGAGCGGCCGTACCGTCCGTACCGGAACCGGCAGCCTGGTCTTCCGCGCCGGAACCGGGAGATCCCCCGCGCCCGGACCGGCGGCGCGTGACTGCCGCACGCACCCGCGTGCCCGCGGTGCGTGAGAGGCCCGCGCACCGGGTCGTGCACCGCGTCGAGCGCCGCCCGCGCCGCGCCCGTGCGGGCCCGCGGCCGGTACAGGTAGTCGGTGAGGTGGAACATCCGCGGCGACACCACGTCGGAGAAGGGCGCGGGCACGTACGGCGTCCGCCCCGGGCCCGGCACCGGAGAACGGCCCTGCCGGGTGGCGCCGTCGGTGGTGGTGACCTCGTGCCGGCAGGGCGCGCCCCCGCCCCCGCCGTCTACTCCCCCAGCGCCGCCTCCGCCGCCGCCAGGATCTCCGTCACGCGCAGACCGAAGCGCACGTCGCACGGATGCGGGGTGGCGGCGAGCAGCGCGTCGATCGCGCGGGCGTACGCGTCGGTCGCGGAGCCGCGCAGGCCGTCGAGGTGGGCGGCGACACCGTGGGCGCCCCGGAATTCGACGGCGACGCCCGCGCCGGCCGGCGGGGCGGTGAGCGTGAGCACGGCCGTACTGGACGGTCCCCCGACGTGACGCAGCGTCAGATGGACGGTGTCGCCAGGGCCGCGCGAGGCCCTCACCTCCGTGACGTCGCCGAGGACCGGCAGCAGTACGGAGAGCGCGTGCGGGCCGACGTCCCACAGGCCGCCCATCTCCCGCCGCCAGGGCGAGTCGGCGTACGGACTCCCCACCGCGCTGAACACCGCGCCGTACCAGTCGGCGCGGCCGGTGTACCACTCCCCCGCCGCGGCCTGCCGCTCCAGCCACTCTTCGGTCTCCGTGTCGAAGCGCAGGGTGAAGAAGACCACGGAGGCGACGTCGGCCGCGGCCACCGCGTCGGCCACCGCGCGGGCGTCCTCGACGGTCGCGGCCAGCGGTTTGTCCAGCAGCAGGTGGCGGCCGGCCGTCGCGGCGCGCACCGCCAGCGGCGCCTGGAGGTGGGGCGGCAGCGCGATCGCCACCGCGTCCACGGCGTCGATGAGGGCGTCCGCGTCCCCGTACGGCCGCGCGCCGAACTCCGCCGCGACCCGCGCCGCCGCCTCCGGCCTGCGGCCCCACACGCCGACCAGTTCCACCCCCGGGTGTGCCGCCAGCGCCGGCCCGTGCGTCCGCAGCGCCCACGGCCCGGTCCCGAGGAGCCCGACGCGCACGGTCACGCGTCGTCCCGGACGGGCGCGTCCTGCGGGGAGGCGTCCCGCACCGGCTCGACGTGGGTCGCATACGTCTCGCGGTCGAGCTCGCGTATCTCCACCGACATCTGGATCCGGAACGCCGGCGCGGGCGCGGTGTGGGTGCGGACCAGGGCCAGGACGGCCTGGCCGAGCTCGCGTTTCACGTCCGTCGTGCGGCCGGAGAGCAGCGCGATCTCGACGTGGATCATCGCGTGGCGGGGCGAGCCGTCGGCGATGTGGAGGTAGTCCGTGTCGACGAAGCCGGGGTGGAGGAAGCGGGTCTTGCAGCCTTCGACGCTCGCGTCGGCGATGGAGGCGATCGTCGGGTGCAGATCCTCGGCGAAACCCGCCGTGTCGAATACGGAGCCCAGGTCACTGGAGAACTCAACGGTCGTGTGCGGCATGGGGCGCAGCCTAACGGCACGTTCTCCGGCCACCACCGACGCGGGGTTGAGGCCCAGGAGACTGAAGTGCTGTATCCGCTGGTCATGCAGGCTAGTTCACACTGGGTTAACACGTGGGCAACAGTTGGGAAAAGCCGTTTTGTCACGCTGCCTTCGGCCCGATCGCTGCCGCTCGGCCAACCCGCGCACACGCTCGTTAAGGATGGCGTCACCGTGACCTACAAGGCTGAGTACATCTGGATAGACGGCACCACGCCGACCGCGAAGCTCCGTTCCAAGACGAAGATCCTTGCGGACGGTGCCGAGCTTCCGATCTGGGGCTTCGACGGTTCCAGCACCAACCAGGCCGAGGGTCACGCCTCCGACCGCGTACTCAAGCCGGTCGCCTCCTACCCCGACCCGATCCGCGGCGGCGACGACGTCCTCGTCCTGTGCGAGGTCTTCAACATCGACGACACCCCGCACGAGTCGAACACCCGTGCCGCACTGCGCGAGGTCGCGGAGAAGTTCGCCGCGCAGGAGCCGCTGTTCGGCATCGAGCAGGAGTACACCTTCTTCCAGGGCTCGCGCCCGCTCGGCTTCCCCGAGGGCGGCTTCCCGGCCCCGCAGGGCGGCTACTACTGCGGTGTCGGCGCCGACGAGATCTTCGGCCGCCCGGTGGTCGAGAAGCACCTGGAGAACTGCCTCGCCGCGGGCCTCGGCATCTCCGGCATCAACGCCGAGGTCATGCCCGGCCAGTGGGAGTTCCAGGTCGGCCCGCTGGGCCCGCTGGACGTCTCCGACCAGCTCTGGATCGCGCGCTGGCTGCTCTACCGCACCGCCGAGGACTTCGGCATCTCCGCCACCCTGGACCCCAAGCCGGCCAAGGGTGACTGGAACGGCGCGGGCGCGCACACCAACTTCTCCACCAAGGCGATGCGCGAGGGCTACGACGCGATCATCGAGGCCGCCGAGTCGCTCGGCCGCGACGACAAGCCGATGGAGCACATCAAGAACTACGGCACCGGCGTCGAGGCCCGCCTGACCGGCGCGCACGAGACCGCCCCGTGGAACGAGTACAGCTACGGCGTCTCCAACCGCGGCGCGTCGGTCCGTATCCCGTGGCAGGTCGAGGTGGACCAGAAGGGCTACATCGAGGACCGCCGCCCCAACGCGAACGTCGACCCGTACGTCGTCACCCGCCTGATCACCGACACCTGCGGCAGCGCGCTGGAGAAGGCCGGCCTGGTCTGATCCGCCGCCCCGCGTCGTACGAAGGGGGCCCGGCTCCTCGGAGCCGGGCACCCTTCGTACGACCCCCTCACGCCTCCGGCACCCGCAGCCGCATCGTCACATGGTCCTCCTCGCGGCCGTCCTCCTCCCACCCCTGCCGGGCGTAGAAGGCACGGGCGCGGGCGTTGGGGGCGAAGACGTACAGACGGGCGGTGGTCAGCTTGGCGTCCTGCCAGACCGCGACGCACGCGCGGTGCAGTGCGGTCCCGGTGCCGGTCCGCCACACCGCGGGGTCGATGTGGAAGTGGAACAGCTTGTCCCCCTCGAACCGGGCTCCCAGGACGGCGAACCCGACCACCCGTTCGTCACGGACGGCGCACAGCACGGTGTACTCCCCGGAGCGGATCGCCTGCTCGGTCCCGGCCCGCTGACGTTCCAGTTCGGCGGGCCCGCTGTACGCCTCGGCGGGCAGATGCCCCGCGTAATAGGTCGCCCTCGCCCGCGCGTGGACCTCGCAGATGGCGTCGAGGTCCTCGGGCAGGGCAGGCCGGATCATGACATGGGGGATGTTCACGGGGGATGGGACGCGTAATCCGGCCTCGAAGTTCCCCGGTCGGCGCAACTGCCGGTAACACCGGTCGGACCGACGCACCGGCCCCGTACTCACCACGTTCCCGCCCCCGCGCCGAACGCGGCGGCCGGTCCGGGGGTCAGGACCCGGACCGGCCCACCGTAGGGTCAGCCGGGCGTCAGCCGGCCGACCTGAACACCGCCACCGTACGCGGGGGCACGGTGAAGGTGCCGGTTGTCGGGGCGTAGCCGGCCGTCTTGACGACCGGGTCGGCGCCCGTGGCCTGGACCGGGTGCAACCCGTACCGCGTGCCCGCGAGGGAGGCGATCCGCTGCTCCTGCGACTGCGGTGTGGCGTTGAGGACGACCACCAGGTCACCGGCCTTCATGGTGATCACGCCCGGCGTCTCGTCCGTCCCCGACAGCGGGAAGGAGAGCCGCTGCTGTACCTGCGCCGCCGTGGTGAGGTGGAAGACCGGCTCGGCGGTGCGGATCCGCAGCAGGTCGCGGTACGCGGCGCCGGCCGCGTCGATCCGCGCGCAGTCGGGGGTGAGGCCGTCAGCGGTCAACAGGGGCTTGGCGTAGACCCACTTGGACTGGTTGTCGGCCGCGGGGGGCAGGCCGCGCCCGAAGCCGTTCCCCCCAGCGCAACTCCAGTGGATCGCGTTGAACCAGTCCCCGGAGTCGAAGGAGTTGCGGTCCAGGGACTTGGAGCGCAGCAGGTCCGATCCGGCCTGGTAGAGGGCCGGTCCCTGGGAGAACGCGGGGACGGCCTCGGCGAGTACCTGCATTCGGGCCCGGTCGGCGGCGGAGGTGCCGGCCGGGAGTTTGTAGGCGAGGGCGTCGTAGAGGGCTTCGTTGTCGTGTGCGTCGGAGTAGGCGAGGGCGTCGCCGGGCGCGTCGGCGTATCCGGCGGGCGCGCCGTTGTAGTCGATCCCGGCGCCGGTGACCTGCCGGCCGGCGGAGTCGGTGAAGCCGAACTCCCGCAGGTTTCCGGTCAGTCCGACCTTGATCAGGTCCTGGTAGTGCAGCAGCCGGGCCCGCTGCTGGGCCACGGTGCCGTTGGACGACGAGGAGTTGGGATCGGTGAACAGGCCTGAGGCGAAGCCCTGGATGCCGGGGTCGGCGTCGAACGGGCCACCGCCGCGTGCCGCGTCGCGTGCCCGGTCGGAGAAGGTGGCGATACCGGTGCCCGCCATGTTGGCCTGGGTGGCCTGGACGAAGCGGGCGTTGTCGGCGACCTCGCCGAAGTTCCAGCCCTCGCCGTAGAGGATGATCTTCTTGCCGTCCACGCCGTCGTGCGCGAGGGTGAGCGCGTCCAGCGCCTTGCGGACGGCGAGGATGTTCGCCTTGGGGTGGTGGCCCATCAGGTCGAAGCGGAAGCCGTCGACCTTGTACTCCTTGGCCCAGGTGACGATCGAGTCGACCACCAGCTTGCCCATCATGGTGTTCTCGGGCGCGGTGTTGGCGCAGCAGGTCGAGGTGGCGACCGAGCCGTCCGGCAGCAGCCGGTGGTAGTAGCCGGGCACGATCTTGTCCAGTACGGAGGTGGCGGCCTGGCCGGACGCGGACGTGTGGTTGTAGACCACGTCCATCACCACCCGCAGTCCCGCGCCGTTGAGCCCCTGCACCATCCGCCGGAACTCCTTGGTCCGCTCCGGCCCGTCCGGGTCCTTCGCGTACGACCCCTCGGGCACGGTGTAGTGGTACGGGTCGTAGCCCCAGTTGTACGCGTCCTTCGCCGCCGACTTCGTCACGCAGGCCTGCTGCTGGTCGCTGTCGGGGGCGTACGACGCCAGGTCGCAGGCCGGTTCCGCCTGGTCCTGGTCGCGCTCGGGCACGGTGGCGAAGTCGAAGGCGGGCAGCAGGTGGACGTGGGTGATGCCCGCCGCGGCGAGGTCGCGCAGGTGGGTCATGCCGGCGGCGTGGGTGTCGGTGAAGGCGCTGTACTTCCCGCGGTCGGCGGCCGGCACGGTGGAGTCGGCGACGGAGAAGTCCCGGATGTGCAGCTCCTGGATCTGCGCCCGCCCGATCGGCACGCCGGCGGGTTTCGCCTGCCGTGCCCAGCCCCGGGGCGCGAGCTTCGGGTCGTCCAGGTCCACCAGCAGGCTCCTGGCGGAGTCGGCGGTGAGCGCCACCGAGTACGGGTCGGTGACCTTGTTCACCACCAGCGCCCGGACGCTCGGCGCCCAGACGGTGACGACGTACAGGTACGGCTTGCCGGTCCATGACCGGTTGCCGGTCACCGACCAGACGCCGCCGGCCGCGTCCCGCCGCATGGGTACGGTCCGGCCGCCGATCTCCACCGACACGCTGTGGGCGGTCGGCGCCCACAGCGACAGGCGGGGTGTGCCGTGCGCTCCGAACACCGGGCCGAGCGCGGCCTGCCGGGCGGCCCCGGCGTACAGGTCGTCCAGGACGCCGGCGATCTGGACCCCGGTGGCCGCGAGCAGGGCGCCGTTGGCCGCCCGCTGGGTGGCGATGAGCTGTCCGCGCAGGGCGTCCCGCACCCGGTCGCGGTCGCGCGGGTCGACGGTGAACGCCGTGTAGCCCTTGAGCTGCGGGTACGCGGCGAGCTGGGCGTCGGTGAGGTCGCCCTGCCTGGTCAGCCTCAGCCAGTGCCCCTCGTCGGACAGGGCGCCGCCCTGGAGGGTGATGCCGCCGTCGCGGGCGTACACGAGCTGCTGGGAGGCAGAGGGGGCGGACGTCTTCCAGGCGACGGTGTCGCGGTCGATCCACTGCGCCTGCGCCTTGCCGAGGTCGAGGTCGGCGCCCGACCCCTTGGGCTGCGGCAGCAGGTACTTCTCGGTGGCGTTCAGCAGCCACACCTCGTGCCCGGTGGCGGCGAGGTCGAGGGACTGGTCGCTGGGCAGGTCCTTGGTGTCGCCGTTGTGCACGATGTAGCTGAGCGAGGTGGCACCGGCGGCCAGCGGCACCTCGTACACCGCGCCGTAGGAGTCGGTCCTCGCCGGCAGGACCGGAGCGCTCCACTCGGTGGGCTGGGCGGCGCCGGTCCACACGTGCAGCCCCCAGCCGGTGTAGTCGCCGTCCGCGCGGTGGTAGTGCAGGACCGCCTTCGCGGTGTCCTGCGGCGGGTAGGCGCCGGCGGGCGCGGTGGTGGCGACGTCCGGGCTGCCCTGCTTGACCCACACCTCGCCGGTCGCGGTGAGGTCGATCGCGCGGTCGGCCTCGGTGTCCTTCACGCCGTCCTTGCTGACCACGATGAAGCCGATGCCGGACGCGCCGGGCTTGAGCTTCACGTAGGCGAAGGCGCCGTACGCGTCACGCCCGGTGAAGGGGTGGCCGGCCGGCCAGCTGGTGCCTTCGCCGTCGGCGATGTCGCCCCAGGTGTACAGGCCCCAGTCCGCGTAGTCGCCGTCGGTGCGCTGGTAGTGCACGATCGCGTAGTCGCGGCTGACGGCGGTGGGCGGCGCGGTGACCGGCGGAGTGCCGGTGCTGGTGGCCGCGGTGGCGGCGGCGGTACGGCCGGCGGAGTCGATCACGACGGCCTTGTACCGTACGGGAGTTCCGGCGGGCAGCGTCGGGCTGAGGGCCTGGGTGACCCGGTACGGCGCGTGGTCGGCCGAACCGAGCACCTGCCACCGCGCGGTGCCGGCCTGGGCGGCGAACACCACCCGGTTCAGGCCGCCGCCGGTGACGTCGGCGGTGAGCTCGACGGTGCCGGTGGCGCCGGCCTCCGGCGCGGTCAGGGTCAGTGCGGGCGTCGCGGCGGGTGCGGGCAGCGGCTGGGCCGCCCGGTAGACCACGGCGTGGAGCGCGGGCACGGTGACCGTCACGGTCGCGTCCTGGCCCGACGCGACGACCGTACCGTCCGTACCGTAGATCCCCCGGTACTCGGCGCCGGCCGCCGCGCCCGTGGGCACGGTCACCGTCCGCGCGGTCGTCGCGTTGTTGACCGCCACCAGGTAGTCGTTCTCCGCTGTGCGCGAGTACGCGTACACGCCCGGGCCGCTGCCGGGCTCGACGTACCGCTCGGTCTGGACGCCGTCCCGGAGCGCCGGGTGCTCCTTGGTGAGCTTCGACAGGGCGGCGATGGCGCGGTAGAGCGGGTGGGCGGGGTCGTACGCGTCGTCGGCGGCGGTACGGTCGGTGCCCAGTTCGTCGTCGTCCAGGTAGTCGGCGACGCCGGAGCCGAACATCGGCTGGCGGGCGTCCTTGTCGCCGCCGGAGCCGGTGAAGCCCTGCTCGTCGCCGTAGTAGACCACCGGGTTGCCGCGGGTCAGGAACATCACCTCGTTGGCGAGCCGGTCGCGCTGGAGGAGTTCGGCGTCGCTCGCGGTCGGGTTGTCCTGCTTGACGAAGGCGCCGATGCGGCCCATGTCGTGGTTGCCGAGGAAGGTGACCTGCTCGTACGCGTTCGCCTTGTCGGTGGTGTAGCGGTAGTCCTGGGCGTAGATCCCGGCGAGCCTGTCCGGCGCGGCGCCCTGCGAGGCGTACGCGCGGGCCGCTTCCTGCAGCGGGAAGTCGAGCGTGGCGTCGAGGCGGCCCTGCGTGACGTACGACGAGGTGAACGCCGGGTCGGCGGCGTAGATCTCGCCGAACATGAAGAAGTCGGGCCGGCCGCGGCGGGCGGCGTACGCGTCGAGCGCGGTGGCCCACTGGGTCCAGAACGGCATGTCCACGTGTTTCACGGTGTCGATCCGGAAACCGTCGACGCCGTAGTCCCCGACCCACTTCTGGTAGATCTTCTCCATGCCCTGGACGACCTCGGGCCGTTCGGTCCACAGGTCGTCGAGGCCGACGAAGTCGCCCTGCTCGGAGTTCTCGCCGGCGAAGGTGGAGTCGCCGCGGTTGTGGTACATCGTCGGGTCGTTGAGCCACGCCGGGACCTTGATGTTGCGCTTCGCCTCGGGCACGACGGGCACGCGCGGGAAGGAGTCGGCGGTGACCTCAGGGAACCCCCTCGTGCCGTCGGCGTAGTCGCTGTCGTCGAAGGGGGTGCCGTCCTCCGACAGGTAGGGGAACGCGCCCTTGGAGAGATACCCGTAGGTGTTCGCGGTGTTCCCGATGACGTCTGCGGTGTGGTTGGTGATGACGTCGAAGAAGACCTTCATGCCCTTGGCGTGGGCGGCGCCGATCAGCTTCCTCAGATCGTCGTTGGTGCCGAAGTGCGGGTCGACCTGGGTGAAGTCGGTGATCCAGTAGCCGTGGTAGCCGGCCGAGGCGTCCTTGCCCGCGCCCTGCACGGGCTGGTTCTTGAAGATCGGCGCCATCCAGATGGCGGTGGTGCCCAGTCCCTGGATGTAGTCGAGGTGCTCGGTCAGCCCCTTGAGGTCGCCGCCCTGGTAGAAACCCTTGTCCGTGGGGTCGTACCCGGTCTCCAGGCGGCTGCCGATCAGGCCGCCGCGGTCGTTGGAGGCGTCCCCGTTGGCGAACCGGTCCGGCAGGACGAAGTAGAACTGCTCACGGGTGGCGTCGTGCCGCGCGGGCTGCGCGGCCAGCACCTCGTCGGAGGGCGGCGGGGGCGGTTGCGGCGCCGCGTGCGCCGTACCGGCCGGCACGACCAGGGCCGCGAGCGCGGCGAGCGCGGTGGCGGCGGCGGTGCGTCTCACTCGGGTCCGGCGGGTCCGCGTCCTGGACGCGGGCAGCCTGAACGGCAGGGCCACGGGCGGTTCTCCTTGCGGCTATCCGTCGTCGTCCGACAACGGAAAAAGGACAGCCTCGCGCCCGGACCCACGCGCATGAACCGGGTGCCGCCCCGGCGTCGGTGCCGGGGTCGTCCGGGACGGTATCCCTCCGGGCGCGGTTGCAGCAAGGGTCTGTAAGCAATTCCAGGGCGGGTCCGGCGGAGTGGTTTCGCCCGACGTGGGAGACGTGAGCGGTCCTGCGGGCTGGGCGGGCGCGGGCGGCTGGCAGGCCGCAGCCCGGGGACGCCACCGGGAAGGCCAGGCCCCGCGCGGGGCACCCGGTCTGCTGCCCGGCCGCACCGGGCCGCGCCCTGCCGCGCGGTGGCCTCCCGGTCGGCCCAGGGGTCGGCGAGCACCGGGCGGGCGGCCTTTTCGTCCGGTGAGAAGTCGTCAGTGCTGGCGGATGAGTACTCCGAAGACCGCGACGGCGCTGGGGGCGCGGGCTCGGCACCGAAACCGTGCGGGCCCTGATGGACCTGGGATTCCGCGTCCTGGACCTGCATCGGCTGTGGGCTGCCAGGTCACCGGCCAACAGCGTGTCCCACCGGACTCTCCTCCGTGCCGGGATGGTGGAGGAAGGGCGTATCCGCGGGCACGTCCACGTACGGGGCACCTGGCGGGAATCGATCACCTATGGCGTTCTCCGTGAGAAGTGGTCCGAGACGGTGGCAGAGTGACCTGGGCGATGCTTCTCCCACCACCGACCGTGCCAGCCCCACAGCCTGCTCACGGGTCGCCGTCGCCGTGGACACCTGCAAGAAGTCAGCCATGCGAACGAGCCTGGCCGTGCGGACTCGGCCGGCTTGCGCTGAGCCTGTTCCGCTGAGGCGGACACCCTGCGCCGCGTAGTGGTGGGGCCGCGAATGTCGCCGTTGACCGGCGGGCGGGGTATGTGGTCCGTTGGCGGTACTCGTTCGGAAGGGGTGTGGCCATAAGGTTCGGCCTGGTGGTGCGGTTCACCGCGAAGGACGCGGACGCGGCTGCGGCGTTCGACGCACTCGCGGCCGAGGCGCTGGAGGGCATCGAGGGCGAGCCGGGAACGCTCGTGTACGTCAACCACACCGTGCCGGAGGAGCCGAACGTCCGGGTCTTCTACGAGCTGTACGCGGACCGGGCGGCGTTCGACGCACACGAGGCGCAGCCGCACGTACGGCGGTTCCTGGCCGAGCGCGGGCGGTACCTCGCGTCGCACGAGGTGACCTTCCTGCACGACCTGGCGGGCAAGGGCGTCCCCCGGGGCGGGGCCAGGGGAGGGTGAGTCCGGAGGACAGGGCGCGCCGCGCTGTGTCGCCTTGCCGCAAAGGGCCGCAAACAGTTCCAGGGTGAGGCGTGGGTGAGGCGCGCCAGAGCGGGGGGTTGCGCCCGAAATAGGAGCATTAAGGCATTCTTGTGATCCGTAGGTAACGGCGACGTCACGGAGCGGTGACCAGAGGAAAGGAGCTTGCAACCTCTTTCGCAAAGGGTTGCGACGCTGTTACGGTCCTGCCCAGCCCGAGCCGATCCAGTCAGACCAGGGCGAGCGGGCAGTTCCCTCATCAAGGAGTACAGGTATGCGACGCGGCATATCCACCGTGGCCATGGCCGCGGCCATCGTTCTCGGGGTCACCGCCTGCGGCGGTAGCGACGGTGACGGCAAGAAGGACAACGGCTCCGGCAAGGACCCCGCATCGGTCTCGGGCACGGTCACGTACTGGGACACGTCCGACGCCAAGAACGAGGCCCCGACGTACCAGGCGCTCATCAAGGAGTTCGAGGCCAAGTACCCCAAGATCAAGGTGACGTACCAGAACGTCGACTTCACCACGGTGGAGCAGAAGTTCAAGGCGGCGGCGCAGAGCGGCAAGGGCGCGCCGGACGTGATCCGGGCCGACGTCGGCCTGATCCCCGAGTACGCTTCGCTGCACTACATCGCCCCGCTGGACGGCACCGCCGCGCTGGCGGACACCGAGGACTTCGTGGCCGGTCCGATGAACACCACGAAGTACGAGGGCAAGACCTACGCCGTCCCGTCGGTCACCGACACGCTCGGGCTCCTCTACAACAAGGAGATCTTCGCCAAGGCCGGCATCACCAAGCCGCCGGCCACCTGGGACGAGCTGATCGCCGACTCCAAGACCATCAAGGAGAAGGTGCCCGGCGTCGCGGGCACGTACGTCAACCCGGACTCGTACTTCCTGTTCCCGCTGCTCTTCGGTGAGGGCGCGGACCTGGCCGACCCGGCGGCGAAGAAGATCACCATCAACTCGCCGGAGGCCGTCAAGGCGGTCACCAAGGCGAAGGAGATCTACGACACCTCCTCGCTGAAGGTGGACTTCGCCAGCGCGTACGACAACATGCAGACCTCCTTCAGGACCGGCAAGGTCGCCATGCTGATCCAGGGACCCTGGTCGGTCAGCGACGACCTGAGCGGCTCCGCCTTCAAGGGCAAGGAGTCCAACCTCGGGTACGCGCCGGTGCCGGCCGGCTCCACCGGCAAGGCGCTCGCGCCGACCGGCGGCCACGACCTGGCGGTCTACCAGGGCTCGAAGAACCTCGAAGCGTCGTACCTTTTCACGCAGTTCATGACCTCCTCGGCCAGCCAGCAGCAGATCGCGCTGAAGAACGGCACCCTGCCGACCCGTACCTCCGCATACACCGCCGAGGTGCTGAAGGACCCGGAGATCGCCGGCTTCAAGTCGATCATGGACACCGCCCGGCCACGGGTCGCACTGCCGCAGGTCGGCAGCCTGTTCACCCCGCTTCAGCAGCAGTACATCAAGATCCTCCAGGGACAGACGTCCGTGCAGTCGGGTCTGGACGCCGCCGCCAAGGAGTTCGGCGACCTGCTGCCGGGCTTCGCGCAGTAGCGGCCCACCACCAGCTCCGGGCCGGTCGGCCGGGGTCCCGTACTCGCGTCCGCGAACGGGGCCCACGCGCCCGGCCGGCCGGCCCGGTCAGCGCACGGGGAACACCCACCGCACACCGGCGGCCGCCGCGCGCGAAGCGCCCGCCCCACCCGAACAGCCCGCCGCGCGCGAACAGCCGCCGCACGTGGACCGCCCGCCGGTGGCCGCAGCACGTGAACCACCTCCCCACACGGGCAACCGCCGTACAGACGTGACGAGAGCCGAGGAGCGATGACCACCGCCACCATGGACGAACCCGCCCGGGGCCCGGCCCGAACGCCGCGCGACCCCCGGCCGGGACTCATGACGTCGATCAAGCGGTCGTGGGACAGGCACTGGTACGCGTGGGCGATGGTCGCCCCGGTCGTCATCGTGATCGGCGTGCTGGTGCTCTACCCGCTCGGCTACGGCCTGTACCTGTCGTTCACCGACGCCAACGAGGCGAACGTCGCCAAGGACATCGGCTCGTTCCACGTCGGCGCCACGTACGACTTCGTCGGCCTCGACAACTACTGGAAGATCATCTCCGGGCAGGACGGCGACTTCTACCCGCGCCTGGAGTGGACGGTGGTGTGGACGGTCTCCTGCGTCGCGGTCACCTACGCCATCGGGCTCGGCATGGCGATGCTGCTCAACCGCCCGGTGCGGTTCCGGCTGTTCTACCGGCTGTCGCTGATCCTGCCGTGGGCGGTGCCCGCGTTCATCGGCGTGTTCGCCTGGCGGCTGATGTTCAACTCGCAGTACGGCGTCTTCAACGACATCGTCACCGGCGTCGGACTGCCCGCCCAGGACTGGCTCGGCACGCCGTTCGCACAGAAGGTCGCCGTGATCCTGGTGAACATCTGGGTCGGCGTCCCGTTCATGATGGTCGCGCTGCTCGGCGGCCTCCAGGCGATCCCGGGCGAGCTGTACGAGGCCGCGGAGATGGACGGCGCCTCACCGCTCCAGCGGTTCGTCAACGTAACCGTGCCGGGTCTGCGGCCGGTGACCAGCACGGTGATCCTGCTCAGCACCGTGTGGACGTTCAACATGTTCCCGATCATCTACCTGCTGCTCGGCACCAACACCACCGGTGACACCGACATCCTGGTGACATACGCCTACCAGAAGGCGTTCACGGGAGTGTCCGACTATTCGGGTGCCGCGACCTACGGCATCGTCATCCTCCTCATCCTGGTGGCCTTCTCCACGTTCTACCGCCGCCAGGTGCGGACGCAGCAGGACTAGAAGGAGCCCCCATGAGCGCGACCACTCAGCGCGGCTCCGCAGCCGCCCCCGCCCTGTCCCGCACCACCGCCACCCCCCGCCGCCGCGCGCACCGGGGCCGCGGCGAACGCAGCCCGGCCGCGTCCGTCGCCCTGCACGCCACGCTGCTCGCCGCCAGCGCCATCGCCGTCTTCCCGGTGCTGTGGATCGTCTTCATCTCGCTCGGGCCGAGCAGCGCCTGGCAGCAGCCCGGCGAGGTGCTGGACCATCTCGGCCTGGAGAACTACCGGTTCGTGCTGCTGGACAGCCACTTCCCGCGGTGGATGCTGAACTCCGTGATCGTGGCCGCTGCCACCACCGTGCTGGGCGTGCTGATCTCCGCCAGCGCCGGCTACGCGATCTCCCGGATGCGGTTCCCCGGTCACCGGCCGCTGATGTGGACCTTCCTGCTGACGCAGATGTTCCCGGTCGCCGTGCTGATCGTGCCGCTGTACAACCTGCTGGCGAGGTTCGACCTGATCGACAGCTACCTGGGCCTGATCCTGGTCTACTGCACCATCTCGGTGCCGTTCTGCGCGTGGATGCTCAAGGGGTACTTCGACACCATCCCGCGCGACATCGACGAGGCGGGGCGGGTCGACGGCCTCACCCCGTTCGGCACCTTCTGGCGGCTGGTCGTGCCGCTGGCCCGGCCGGGTCTGGCAGTCACCGCGTTCTACAGCTTCCTGACGGCGTGGGGCGAGGTCGCCTACTCCAGTCAGTTCATGGGTGCCGACCACTACACGCTGGCGGCCGGCATCCGCACCTTCGCCTCCGACCAGCGCGCCAACTGGGGGGCCATGACGGCCGCCTCGGTGGTCATCGCGATACCCGCCGCCATCGTCTTCCTGCTGGTCCAGCGCCACCTGGTGACCGGTCTCACAGCCGGAGGCACGAAGGGCTGACGATCCTGGAGCGAGGATTGAAGCCCAGCCCGTACCCACCCGCACGTATGCCACCCGCACGTATGCCATCCTCCCCCAACCTCCGGCCGGGGGTGCCCCCAACCCCCGCACACACAGGCCCGGGACACATGAAGGAAGTCATGAGCCAGCATCTCACCGACGCGCCCAGCTCCGCCGCCACCGCTGCCGACGACGAGGCCGAGCGCAGAGACTGGTGGCGCGACGCGGTCATCTACCAGGTGTACCCGCGCAGTTTCGCCGACGGCAACGGTGACGGCATGGGCGACCTGCCCGGCATCACCGCCCGGCTGCCCTATCTGCGCGACCTCGGGGTGGACGCGGTGTGGCTGTCGCCGTTCTACGCCTCTCCGCAGGCCGACGCGGGCTACGACGTCGCCGACTACCGCGAGGTCGACCCGATGTTCGGCACCCTCACCGACGCGGACGACCTGGTACGGACCGCCCACGCGCTGAACCTGCGGGTGATCGTGGACCTGGTGCCCAACCACTGCTCGGACCAGCACGAGTGGTTCAAGCAGGCGCTGCGCGAGGGCCCCGGCTCGCCGCTGCGCGAGCGCTTCCACTTCCGGCCGGGCAAGGGCGAGCACGGCGAACTGCCGCCCAACGACTGGGAGTCCATCTTCGGCGGCCCGGCCTGGACCCGCACGCTGAACCCGGACAGCACCTCCGGCGAGTGGTACCTGCACCTGTTCGCACCCGAGCAGCCCGACTTCAACTGGAACCACCCGGCGGTGCACGACGAGTTCCGGTCGGTGCTGCGCTTCTGGCTGGACCTGGGCATCGACGGCTTCCGGATCGACGTGGCGCACGGCCTGGTCAAGGCCGAGGGGCTGCCCGACATCGGCCACGCCGAACAGTTGGCGCTGCTCGGCACGTCCACGATGCCGTACTTCGACCAGGACGGCGTGCACGAGATCTACCGCGGTTGGCGGCGGATCCTGGACGAGTACTCCCGCGACCGGATCGCGGTCGCCGAGGCGTGGACGCCGACCATCGAGCGGGCCGCGCTCTACCTGCGCCCCGACGAGCTGCACCAGGCGTTCAACTTCGAGTACCTGGCCACCCCGTGGAACGCCGCGGCACTGCGCACGGTGGTCGACACATCGCTGACCGCGATGGGCGCGGTGGGCGCGCCCGCCACATGGGTGCTGTCCAACCACGACGTGACGCGGCACGCCACCCGGTTCGCCCACCCCGTACCGGACGGGGAGGGAACCACCGGCGGCGGGCTCCAGCTCCGCGACCCCGGCGACCGCGAGCTGGGGCTGCGCCGGGCGCGGGCGGCCACCTTGCTGATGCTGGCGCTGCCCGGGTCCGCCTACCTCTACCAGGGCGAGGAGCTGGGCCTGCCGGACGTCACGGATCTGCCGGACGAGGTGCGGCAGGACCCGTCGTTCTTCCGCGCGGCCGGGCAGGACGGCTTCCGGGACGGCTGCCGGGTGCCGATCCCGTGGTCGGGCACCGAGGCACCGTACGGTTTCGGCCCCGAGGCCGGCGGCCCGAGCTGGCTGCCGCAGCCCAAGACGTGGGCGGAGCTGAGCGTGGAGGTGCAGAGCGGCGACCCTGACTCCACGCTGGAGCTGTACCGGGCCGCGCTCGCGCTGCGGCACGAGCACCCGGCACTGGGCGCGGGCGAGGCGGTGACCTGGCTGGACGCCCCGGACGGCATGCTCGCCTTCCGCCGCGACGGCCGCGACGGCGAGGGCTTCGTCTGCACGGTCAACCTGACCGGCGCTCCGGTGACGATCCCGCTGCCGGGCCGGGCGCTGCTGTCCAGCGGCGCGCAGCCGCAGATGACGGACCCGGCTGCGTCGGCAAGGGCGGAGCAGGGCACAGAGCAGGGCGCGGAGCCGGCAGGCGCGGAGCCGGGCACAGAGCAGGCAGGCGCGGAGCCGGGCGCCGGGGCCTCGGAGGCCGGGACGGGTGATTCGACCCCGACCGTCACGACCGTCACGATCGCCGGAGACACGGCAATTTGGTGGGCGATCTGACGTGGTGGCGCTCCGTCGCCTAGCATCCGGTGCTGTGACCGCACGGCTCGCTGACATCGCAGCCCAGGCGGGAGTCAGTGAGGCGACCGTCAGCCGGGTACTCAACGGCAAGCCCGGGGTCTCCGCGGCCACCCGCGAATCCGTGCTGGCCGCCCTCGACATGCTGGGTTACGAGCGCCCGGTGCGGCTGCGGCAGCGCAGCGCGGGCCTGGTCGGGCTGATCACGCCCGAGCTGGAGAACCCGATCTTCCCCGCGTTCGCGCAGATCATCGGACAGGCGCTGACCCGGCAGGGCTACACCCCGGTACTGGCCACCCAGACGCCCGGCGGCTCCACCGAGGACGAACTGGTCGAGATGCTGGTGGAGCGGGGGGTGGCCGGAATCATCTTCGTCTCCGGGCTGCACGCCGACTCCACCGCCGACACCGAGCGCTACGCCCGGCTGCAGGGCCAAGGCGTCCCGTTCGTGCTGATCAACGGCTTCTCCGAGAAGGTCGACGCCCCGTTCGTCTCACCGGACGACCGGGGCGCGGTCCGGCTGGCCGTCACCCACCTCGCCTCCCTGGGGCACCGCCGGATCGGCCTGGCCGTCGGGCAGCGGCGTTTCGTCCCCGTACAGCGCAAGATCGAGGGCTTCGTGGCGTCGATGGCCCAGGTGTTCGGGATGGCCGAGAAGGAGGCGCAGTCGCTGATCCAGCACTCGCTGTTCACCCTTGAGGGTGGTCAGGCTGCGGCCGGTGCGCTGATCACGGCCGGCTGCACCGCGGTGGTCTGCGCCTCGGACATGATGGCGCTCGGCGCGATCAGGGCGGCCCGGCAGCAGGGTCTTTCGGTGCCCGGCCAGGTGTCGGTGGTGGGCTTCGACGACTCACCGCTGATCGCGTTCACCGACCCGCCGCTGACCACCATCCGCCAGCCGGTCGCGGCGATGAGCCAGGCCGCGGTGAACGCGCTGCTGGAGGAGATCGGCGGCACTCCGGCCCCGCACAGCGAGTTCGTCTTCCTGCCGGAGCTGGTGGTCCGCGGTTCCACCGCCGCCGGGCCCGCCCCGCAGCACCCGGCGCAGGAGGGCCGTCCGGTCCCCGGTTCGGCCGAGAACTGATCGGCAGGGCAGTGCCGATCTGGCAGACTGGTGTGTCATGGGGGAACCGACCACGAAGACGATGAACGGCCGTTCGGCCACCCCGCCGGCCTCCAGGGGATCCAAAGGGTTCAAGGGTTCCACCATCGCCGCGGGACCGAACGGCGGCGCCTGGACGCGCGTCGGGTTCACGCTCGGGCACACGCTCCTCATCCGGCTGCGTGCTCCCCGTAAGCCGCGGCTGTGGTTCGAGATCCTCCTCATCGGCGTGAGCTACTGGACCTACTCCCAGATCAGGAACGCGGTTCCGGAGCAGCAGGACACCGCGCTGAAGCACGCCGCCGAGATCTGGTCGTTCGAGCGCGGTCTCGGTCTCGCCGTCGAGCACGGCGTGAACCACGCGGCCGACTCGGTGACCTGGCTGATCGTGGGGATGAACTACTACTACGCCACGCTGCACTTCGTCATCACCGTCGGCGTACTGGTGTGGCTGTACTTCCAGCATCCCGGCCGGTACGGCCCGACCCGCCTCGCGCTGTTCGTCACCACCTGGCTGGCGCTGATCGGCTTCTACGCGTACCCCCTCGCGCCCCCGCGGCTGATGACCGACGGCGGCTTCATCGACACGGTGCGCACCCACAACACGTGGGGCACGATGTCCGAGGGCAGCCTCGCCGAGGTGTCCAACCAGTACGCGGCCATGCCGTCGATGCACATCGGCTGGTCGCTGTGGTGCGGCGTCACCATCGCGACGCTGGCCGTACCGGTGTGGGTGAAGATGATCGGTGCGGTCTACCCGGCGGGGACCCTGCTGGTGATCGTCTCCACCGCGAACCACTTCTGGATGGACGCGGTCGGCGGCACGCTCTGCCTGGGGTTCGCCTACGCGGTGGCGTATGTCCTCTACGGGCGCTGGGCGTACCACCTGCCAGGGGAACTCGGGCTTGAACTGGAGCCGGTGCGGTAGCCGCGGGTCACTGTCGGTACGGGCGGGTCACCCCTCGTACCACCGGCTCACCGTTCGCGCCTCAGCCCTCGTAGAACAGCCGCTCCACGACCGCGCGGGCCCGCCGGGTGCGGCGGCGGTAGTCCTCCAGCATGTCGCCGACGTGGCCGGGCGGATGGCCGAGGTAGCGGGCGACCGCGGCCAGCTCGCGGCCGTCGCGGGGGAAGGTGTCGCCGGGCCGGCCGCGGACCAGCATCACGGCGTTGCGCACCCGGGTGGCCAGCACCCACGCCTCGTCCAGCACCGTGGCGTCGGCGGCGTCGATCAGCCCCTCGGCCCGCGCGGCGGCCAGCGCCCGCCGGGTACTGGTGGTGCGCAGGCTCGGCAGCCGCGCGGCGTGCTGGAGCTGGAGGAGCTGTACGGTCCACTCGACGTCGGACAGTCCGCCGCGGCCGAGCTTGGCGTGGGTGGTGCGGTCGGCGCCGCGCGGCATCCGCTCGGACTCCATCCGGGCCTTCAGCCGGCGGATCTCCCGTACCGCCTCGTCGCTCAGGCCGCCCTCGGGGTACCGCAGCGGGTCGATCAGCGACATGAACCGCTCCCCCAGCCCCTGGTCGCCGGCGACCGGCGCGGCCCGCAGCAGCGCCTGGCTCTCCCACCCCAGCGACCAGCGCCGGTAGTACGCGGCGTACGACGCGAGGCTGCGGACCAGCGGGCCGCTCCTGCCCTCGGGCCGCAGGCCGGCGTCGACCAGCAGTGGTGGGTCGGCGGTGGGTATCTGGAGCAGGCGGCGCAGCTCGTCCGCGACGGCCAGCGCGGCACGGCTCGCCTCGCCGCTGTCGGCGCTGTCCAGCGGCTCGTGGACGAAGAGCACGTCGGCGTCGGAGCCGTAGCCCAGTTCCCGGCCGCCGAACCGGCCCATGGCGATGACGGCGAACCTGGTCGGCAGGGGATGCGCGTCACCGTCGGTGACGGCGTTCACGGCGGTCCGCAGCGCCCCGGCCAGGGTCGCCGAGGTGAGCCCGTACACGGCCGTGCCCACCCGGTCGACCAGGGCGCTGGGGCTCACCCGCCCGTTCCCTTCCCCGGAGTCCGCGATCCGGGAGGTGCCCCCGGCGTCGTCGCCGTGGGTGTCGATGAGGTCGCCGGCGGCGGTACGGAACAGCTCGCGGCGGCGCACCCCGCGTACCGCGGCGACGGCCTGCTCGGGGCTCTCGGCGCGGCCGACCGCGGCCAGCACCTCCTGTTCCAGGGCGACGCGCTCCCGGGGGACCAGGCCGTCGGGCGCGCCGAGCATCGCGACCGCTTCGGGGGCGCGCAGCAGCAGGTCGGGCGCGAGCCGTCCGGAGGACAGCACCCGGGCCAGCCGCTGGGCGGCGGCGCCCTCGTCCCGCAGCAGCCGCAGGTACCACGGGGTGTGGCCGAGCGCGTCGGAGATCTGGCGGAAGCCGAGCAGTCCGGCGTCCGGGTCGGCGGAGTCCGCGAACCAGCCGAGCAGCACCGGCAGCAGGGTGCGCTGGATGGCCGCCTTCCGGCTGACCCCGCTGGCCAGCGCCTCCAGGTGCCGCATCGCGGCGGCCGGGTCGGCGTACCCCAGGGCCTGGAGTCTGGTCCGGGCGGCGTCGGTGCTGAGCCGGGTGTCGTCGCCGCCGAGCTGGGCGACGGCGTCCAGCAACGGCCGGTAGAACAGCTTCTCGTGCAGCCGCCGTACCTCCATGGCGTGCCGCATCCACTCCCGGTTCAGCTCGGTGACCGGCTCGGCGCGCAGCCCCAGGCCCCGGCCGAGCCGGCGCAAAGAAGCCTCGTCCTCCGGTACGAGGTGGGTGCGGCGCAGATGGTGGAGCTGGATGCGGTGTTCCATCTGGCGCAGGAAGCGGTACGCGTCGTCCAGCGAGGCGGCGTCGGCGCGGCCCACGTAGCCGCCCGCGGCGAGGTCGGCGAGCGCGGTCAGCGTGGTGCCGCTGCGCAGCGAGGGATCGGTGCGGCCGTGCACGAGCTGGAGCAGTTGCACGGCGAACTCCACGTCGCGCAGGCCGCCGGGCCCGAGCTTCAGCTCGCGGTCCACGTGCGCGACCGGGATGTTGTCCACCACCCGGCGGCGCATCTCCTGCACGTCGGTGACGAAGTGCTCGCGGTCGGCGGCCTGCCACACCAGCGGGCGGATCGCGGCCACGTACTCCTCGCCGAGCGCCGCGTCCCCGGCGACCGGCCTGGCCTTGAGCAGCGCCTGGAACTCCCAGGTCTTGGCCCAGCGCCGGTAGTACGCGAGGTGGCTGGCGAGGGTGCGGACCAGGGGTCCGTGCTTGCCCTCCGGCCGGAGATTGGCGTCCACCGGCCAGATGGTGCCCTCGGGGGTGCTCTCCGAGCAGATGCACATCATGCGGGCGGCGAGGCGGGTGGCGGCCTGCACGGTGTTGCCTTCGTCCCTGGTCCGGCCCGCGCTCCCGTCCGGGTCCTCCGGGTCCTCCGGCGGCTCGGCCACGAAGATCACGTCCACGTCGGAGACGTAGTTCAGCTCGTGGCCGCCGCACTTGCCCATGCCGATGACGGCGAGGCGGCAGGCGGCGGCGTCCTGCGGCTGCTCGGCTGCGGCGATCGCCAGGGCGGCGCGCAGGGTGGCGGTGGCCAGGTCGGCGAGTTCGGCCGCGGTGCGCGCCAGGTCGTTCGTCCCGCACACGTCACGGGCGGCGATGCCGAGCAGGCAGCGGCGGTACGCGGCGCGCAGCGCGTCCGGGGTGTCGGCGGCCCGCAGCCACCGCTCGAACTCGGCGACCCCGGGGTGCAGGTCCGCGGACTCGTACGTCACCAGGGCGTGCCAGTCGCGCGGGTGCCGGGCGAGGTGGTCCCCGAGCGCCGCGGAGGCGCCGAGTACGCCCAGCAGCCGGTCGCGCAGCGGCTTGGCGGTGGTGACCGTGTCCAGCAGGGCCTGCCGCTCCTGCCCGTCGAGGGCTTCGGTCAGCCGGACGAGGGCGGCGAGCGCCTGGTCCGGGTCGCCGGTGGCGCTCAGCGCGTCCAGCAGGACGGGGTCGCTGCGGACGCCGCGCAGGACGGTCGCGTCCAGCAGCCGTTCGGCCGCCGCCGGGTCGGTGAAGCCGTGACGCAGCAGGCGGGAGAAGGTACTGCTGCGTCTGCCCTGCGGCAGGGACATGTGCCCTCCGGGCGGGTCTCGTTCCGGTCACCAGGTCACACGAGCGTAACCGCAGGTGCGCGGGGCGGAAACGTGGCGTGGGGGACGGATTCGGTGAGCGCGGCCGCGGTGGCCGGATCGGAGGCTCTCCCGGGCGGCTCGCCGGGGGCGCGCGTCGCCAGGTGGCACGCTGCGGCCTGCGGCGGTCGGCCGAGCGTTCCGTATCCGTTCTCACCGTCGAAGGACTTCCGTTCAGCGTCGGCGGGGTTCCGGTCACCGCCGAAGGGCTTCCGGGTCACCCGGCGCCCGCGCGGTGCAGGAGCCGCCGACCTGCGCGTAGGCGCTGCGCAGGTGCGGGGATACCCGGCGTGGGGCGGTCGAGGGGCACGGTGTCCACCCGCCTCCTCCTCAGCGCCGAAGGCCGTCGATGAGGAGCGTCACGTCCTCGGCCGACCAGTGGCCGGCCGCTCCCGGGCACGCCGCGAGGTAGTCGGCGACCGCCGCCGCGCCCCAGACCTGCGCTTCCAGGAGGCCCGCCGCGATATGGCCGAGGTACGCGGCGGACGGCCTGGTCGTGACGACCTCGGCCGCCCGCCATGGCGCGGTGAAGGTGAGCAGCGGGACCCCGTCCACGTCCCCGGGGCGGACCAGCGTCTCGTACCGTCCGGGCCCGAGCCGCAGCCGTCCGCCGCTCAGCGTTCGGGTCAGGACGTCGGCGACGTCGAGGTCCTGGCCCGGAGACCGGTACATCTCCTGTGCGGCGATGTCGGAGAACTGCTCCACCGTCACGAGATGGGCCTTCCCCCACACCCGGCCCGGCGCGTCCGCGTCGTAGAAGGCCCGCCCGCCGGTCCACACCAGCGACTCGGTGGCGAAGTACACCGTGCCCGGCAGTTCGACGGGCACCGACCTCTCGGGCATCCGGGTGTCCCGGCACCCCGGGTACGTACGGGCACCGCCGGGCGGGCACCCTCCGGCCAGGTAGTACCGCAGCCGCTCGCTGTGCATGTTGGACCCGTAGGCGGCGTACCAGACCCGCTCGACGGGCGCCGGATGAACGCCTCGGGCCGCCACCTGTCGAACCGGGCTCACTGTTCTCTCCGCATGACGTCCGGCGTGGAAAGGCCGCGCCGCTCCCGGACTACAGCACCGGCAGGTTCTTCCGCCGCTCGAACGCGGTGACCTCGGAGCGGTACTCCTCCCACTCCTGCTTCTTGTTGCGCAGGAAGAAGTCGAAGACGTGCTCGCCCAGGGTCTCGGCGACGAGTTCGCTGCGCTGCATGAGGTCGATCGCCTCGCCGAGGTTCTGCGGGAGGGGTTCGATGCCCAGGGCGCGGCGTTCGGAGTCGGAGAGGGCCCAGACGTCGTCGTCGGCGCCTGCCGGGAGTTCGTAGCCCTCCTGGATGCCCTTCATACCGGCGGCAAGCAGGACCGCGTAGGAGAGGTACGGGTTGGCGCCGGAATCCAGGGAGCGGACCTCGACGCGGGTGGAGCCGGTCTTGCCGGGCTTGTACATGGGGACGCGGATCAGCGCCGAGCGGTTGTTGTGGCCCCAGCAGATGTACGAGGGGGCCTCGCCGCCCGCGCCGGCGGTGCGCTGGGAGCCGCCCCAGATGCGCTTGTAGGAGTTGACCCACTGGTTGGTGACCGCGGAGATCTCGCCGGCGTGCTTGAGCAGGCCCGCGATGAAGGACCGGCCGACCTTGGAGAGCTGGAACTCGGCGCCGGACTCGTAGAAGGCGTTGCGGTCGCCCTCGAAGAGGGACAGGTGGGTGTGCATGCCGGAGCCGGGGTACTCGGAGAACGGCTTCGGCATGAAGGTGGCGTGCACGCCCTGTTCCAGCGCGACCTGCTTCATCACCAGGCGGAAGGTCATGATGTTGTCCGCGGTGGACAGCGCGTCCGCGTACCGCAGGTCGATCTCCTGCTGGCCGGGCGCCCCCTCGTGGTGGGAGAACTCCACCGAGATGCCCATGGACTCCAGCATGGTGATGGCCTGGCGGCGGAAGTCCATGCCGACGTTCTGCGGGGTGTGGTCGAAGTAGCTGGAGTTGTCCGCGGGGGTCGGCCGGCCGCCGTCCAGCGGCTTGTCCTTGAGCAGGAAGAACTCGATCTCGGGGTGGGTGTAGAAGGTGAACCCGAGGTCGGAGGTCTTGGCGAGGGCGCGCTTGAGCACATAGCGCGGGTCGGCGTAGGACGGGGAGCCGTCGGGCATCAGGATGTCGCAGAACATCCGCGCGGTGCCGGGGGCCTCGGCCCGCCACGGCAGCACCTGGAACGTTCCAGGGTCCGGCTTGGCGATCATGTCGGACTCGTAGACCCGGGCGAAGCCCTCGATGGCCGAGCCGTCGAACCCGATGCCTTCGTCGAAGGCCTGCTCCAGTTCCGCGGGGGCGACGGCGACCGACTTCAGATAGCCCAGCACGTCGGTGAACCACAGCCGTACGAAGCGGATGTCCCGCTCCTCCAGGGTGCGGAGAACGAACTCCTGCTGCTTGTCCATATCCATCCATCCTTGCCGGTCAGGCATCTCTCCCCCGCCGCACACCACATCGGGGGGTCGTGAGCATTGCATCACACCGTTTCGCAGGCGCTGCGAGCACCGCTCGCTCCCCGTGGTGCCAGGTCACTGCCATCGTGCCTGCTCATGGTGCACTCCCCATGATGGTGCACTCCCCATGGTGCCGTTCCTGGACGTCCGGCGGCCAGTGGCGCGGACCCGACGGGAGGCCGGCGACCGGAGAGCTCCGGACGACGGCCTCCGGCTGCTGCGCGTGCGCATGCGCCCGCCGGTTCCGGAGAACCTCCGCCCGCGTGGTCGATGCGGGCCGGCGGGGCGGGCCTCCCGGCGCTCCGGACCTCGGACTCTTCCATTACCTGCCAGTAGCTTACGCGCGCCCGAGGGAGCGGATTCCCCGCACGAGTAGCGAATACACCGCGGGATCGGGCCACCCGCTGTTGAGGAATTTCCTTCCCCGTCGGTGCCGGAAATCGTCGGCACCAGAGCCGCGAACGAGACCGAGCCACCGGCACCGCGGGACTGCCACACGTGTTCACCCAGTGTTCGCGCGGATGGTTCCCGGAGCGCGAAAGGCAGCTCGCGAGAGCCCGGACGGGACCGGAGCGGCGAGGGGGGCGGCGGTCGTACGGGCGCGGTCGGGCCGGGGTGCGGCAGGCACAGACGGCCCGGGCACCTCTCCGGGCCACCGGGGAGCGCACGTTCACTGCCGAAGGACGCACCGCGGGCGGGGCGCCGCACCTTCAGGACCGGGACAGCTACATTGCCGTACCAGTTACGGCAATATATCGAGCAAATATCGCAAAAAGCCGATGGCTTGCACAGATTCCGCAAGTTCACCGCAAGAATCTTGCGGCACCTGTACTAGAATCGACGCCATGACACGACGACTTGCCGAGGTGGCAAAGAAGGTCGGGGTGAGCGAGGCCACCGTCAGCCGGGTGCTGAACGGAAAGCCCGGAGTCTCCGACGCGACCCGGGCCGCGGTCCTCACCGCCCTCGACGTGCTCGGTTACGAACGGCCCACCCAGTTGCGCGGGGAGCGCGCCCGGCTGGTCGGCATGGTCATGCCCGAGTTGCAGAACCCGATCTTCCCCGCTTTCGCCGAGGTGGTCGGCGGTGCGCTGGCCCAGCAGGGCTTCACACCGGTGCTGTGCACCCAGACCGCCGGGGGCGTCTCCGAAGCGGACTATGTCGAACTGCTGCTCCAGCAGCACGTCTCCGGGGTGGTCTTCTTCGGCGGGTTCTACGCCCAGGCCGACGCCCCGCACGACCACTACGCACGGCTGGCCGAGCGCAACCTTCCCACCGTGCTGATGAACGCGGCCATCGACCACCTCGACTTCCCGCGGGTCAGCTGCGACGACGCGGTCGCGGTCGAGCAGGGGATGAACCACCTGATCTCGCTCGGCCACCAGCGGATCGCGCTGGTGCTCGGCCCGCCGGACCACGTGCCGTCCCGCCGCAAGCTCGCCGCCGCCCGCCGGGTGGACCCCTCGGTCACCGTGGAGCACGCGCTGTTCACGCTGGAGGGCGGGCAGGCCGCCGCCAGCCGGCTGCTCTCCCGCGGCATCACCGCGTTCATCTGCGCCTCCGACATGCTGGCACTCGGCACCATCCGGGCCGCCCGCCGGCGCCGTATGCGGGTACCCGACGACGTCTCGGTGATCGGGTACGACGACTCGTCGCTGATGAACTGCACCGAGCCGCCGCTGACCACCGTCCGGCAGCCGATCGAGGCGATGGGCCGGGCGGCGGTGGACCTGCTGGCCGGGGAGATCAGCGGCGCCGCGGTCGACCACGACGAGCTGTTCTTCGAGCCCGAGTTGGTGGTCCGCGGCTCGACCGGCCCGGTCCCGCACTCCGCCCGCATCCCGCACCCGGAGGCCCGCGCCAACGTCTGACCGCCGACGCGTGGCGCCGGCCGGCCACCGGCCAGCGGCACCGATCAGCGGCGGAGCCGCCGCCCGCGGCACCGGCCTCCCGTGAACCCACCGCACCGCCGACCGGCCGTTTCCGACGCCGGGTCGGGGACTCGTCCCCGACCCGGCGTCGTCATGTTCGCACCACTCGCACCACTCTCCGCCGTCATTGGGTCGTTTCTTTGCGACATTTGCGCGACATCTTGCGGACATCTATCGGCTTAAGTACGTTGAGCCAACCCGAAACGGCGGCGCGTAGCTGTGCCGGACGCCTTGTGCGACACGTGCCGCGGGGTCCCAGATCGCAGTTCAACGACGCGCAGTGGTTCAGGGAAGGGTTTGATCATGAGCAGAATCGGCTACCGCGGACTGGTGGCGGTCGCGCTGGTCGCGGGCATCGGCTTGACCGGCGCCGCGTGCTCCAGCGACAGCGAGGGCGACGGCCCGGGGAGCAAGAGCACCGGCTCCAGCGCCGGAACCCCCTTGGACCCGAAGACCAAGGTGACCATCACCGTCGACTGCGAGCCGCCGACCACCAAGAAGGCCGAGCGCCGGCAGTGGCTCGACGACGTAGCCGAGTTCAACACGATCTACCCGAACGTCACGGTCAAGAGCAAGGACGCGTTCCCCTGCGAGGACCCGGCCAAGTTCACCGCGCAACTCCAGGCCGGCAGCCAGACCGACACCTTCTACACGTACATGACCGACCTTCAGCAGGTGCTCGACGCCGGCCAGGCCGCGGACATCACGGACTACGTGAACGACACGACCGTGCCGAACCTGAAGGACATCGACCCCGGCGTGCTGGACGTCCTCAAGGACGGCGGCAGGCTCTACGGTCTGCCCACCTCGAACTACCAGATGGGCCTGATCTACAACCGGAAGATCTTCGCCGACGCCGGCCTCGACCCCGACAAGCCGCCGGCCACCTGGGAAGAGGTCCGGCAGGACGCCAAGGTGATCCAGGACAAGCTGGGGAGCAAGGGCATCCACGGCTACATGGACAACTCGGCCGGAAACCAGGGTGGTTGGCACCTTGTCTCCGAGATGTACGGCGTGGGCAGCAAGGCGGTCACCGAGGACGGCCGGAAGGCCGCCTTCAACGACGCGCCCACCCGGCAGGTGCTCCAGACCCTGCACGACATGCGCTGGTCCGACAACAGCATGCCCGCCACGCCCGGTCTTCAGTGGGGTGACGTGCAGAAGGCGATGGGCACCGGCAAGATCGGCATGTACGTGGGGGCACCCGACGACATCCCGCTGGTCGTACAGCAGTACAAGGCGAAGTTCGAGGACCTCGGCATGGCACCGATCCCCGGCGGCAGGACCGCGCTGTTCGGCGGCGCCGACTACATGTTCAAGAAGTCGGCCAGCCCGGACCAGATCAAGGCCGGCATCGCCTGGGTGAACTTCAAGTACCTGACCCTGGAGAAGGGCCAGTTCGACTACCCGCGCAACAAGGCCGACGGTCTGCCCGTCGGCCTGCCGCAGCCGTTCTTCTTCACCGGTGCCTCCAAGGCGAAGGACACCGAGACCAAGACGGCCAACGCCACCGTGCCGGTGGAGAACTTCAGGCCGTACGTGGACGCCCAGGTGCCGGTGCTGCCCGAGCCGCCGAACGCGCAGAAGATCTACACCGTGCTCGACACCGTGATGTCCGGGGTGCTGACCGACAAGGGCGCCGACGTCTCCAAGCTGCTGTCGACCGCCGAGAAGCAGGTCAACTCGCTGCTGGCGGCCGGCCAGTAACCGTCGGGGGGGGGGGGGGGGGGGGGGGGG
>NZ_DATDBG010000322.1:0-4248 GCF_036524955.1 Streptomyces sp. | reverse complement strand
CGACGGCAGCTTCGGGACCCGCACCCGCGACGCCTACGCCGCCTGGCAGCGCCACTGCGGGTACACCGGGCCGGCCGCGGACGGCATCCCCGGAAAGGCCAGCCTCGCCCGGCTCGGCGAGAAGCACGGATTCAAGGTGGTGGACTGATGAAGACAAGCCCGTTCCTGCTCGACCTGCTGGAGCGCGTCGCCTGGACCGGCGCCGAGGCCGGGCTGGGCCTGGCCGCGGTCGCCCTGGCGGACCTGCCGGTGTGGTGGGCGCCGCCAGTCGCCCTCGCGGCCGCCGCGGCGAAAAGCTGGGCGGCCGGCCACGTCGGCCGACCGGGCACCGCCTCGACGCTGCCCGCGGACCACGACCCGGCATCGGGGGTGATGGGGTGACGCCGCCCGAGACAGTGACCGTCGCCGTCGAGCTCGCCGAGTTGAGGGGGGAGATCCGCACGGGCCTGGCCGACATCAAGGGGTCGCTCGCCGTCCTGGTCGAGCGGACCTCCCGCACCGACGCGGACGTCAAGCAGCTCCGCACCGACACCGAGAAGGACACGAAGCAGCTGAGGGACGACACCGAGAAGTGGGTGCGGGACCTGCGGGCCGACGTCGAGTCCCTGAAGCGCGGCCGGTGGCCGCTGCCCGCCCTCGCTACCCTCGCCGGTATCGGCGGGACCGTGACCAGCCTGATCGCCCTGTACCGCTGACACCGCCCCCGTCTCCGGCCACGCGCCGGGGGGGGCCTTTCGTGCGTCCGCAGTCAGTGCAGCGCGTCGATCGCCCGGACGATCAGCCCCCGCGCATCCGCGCCGTACACGGCCATCTGGCGCAGGTCGTCGAACGCGCGCAGGTACAGGGCGATCTCGCTGGGCTGAGTGATGTTGACCTGGGCCGACAGCAGCTCGACGGAGACCAACGACTGGTCGTAAATGTTGAAGGTCTCCGCAGCCCACAGGCGGCGCTCTCGGCTGGCCATCGGGATGATGCCCAGCGAGATGGCTGGCAGGGCGCCAGCGCTGAGTAGATGCCCGAGCTGAGCGGCCATCGCCTCCGCGTCGCCGAGCTGGTAGCGCAGCACCGCCTCTTCGACCAGGAGGACGAACCGGTGCCCGGCCTCATGGATGATCTTCGAGCGTTCCAGGCGGGCCGCCGCGGCCTCCGGGCCGTCGTCCGGCAGACCGAGGAACCGGGCGTTGGTGCCCAGCAACGCCCGGGCGTAGCCCTCGGTCTGGAGCAGGCCGGGAACCACCGTGGTGGAGTAGACGCGGAAGGTCTCGGTGGAGTGGTAGAGCGCCAGGTAGCTGTTCTGGAGCTGGCGAAGGCCATTGCGCGCCTGCCGCTTCCACTCGGTGTACAAGGACTCGGCGTGTAGCGAGGCCGAGATCAGGTCGCTCGCCTGATCCTCGGCCCCGGCGGCTCGGCACCACAGCCGGATGTCGGTGGGAGACGGCGGGGTGCGGGCGTTCTCGATCCTGCTCGTCTTGGCGTGGTGCCAGTTGCACCGGGAGGCCAGCTCGGCGACCGTGAGGCCGGCGGTGCGGCGCAGGCCGCGGAGGCGCCGCGCCACATCTTCGCGTGCCGCCTGGGCCGAGGACGACGGGGATGCGGACATGGGCTGGTCTACCGGTGCTTCCTGGCTAGCGGATCTTGTACTGGTCGTGCGGTACGGCGCGGGCCCACACGGCGTCGAAGGCGTCGGCGCACTGCTTGACGACGGTCGGGTCGGTCGACAGCTCCATGTCGGGGTCGGCCCAGTCGCCGTCGCCGGTGAAGTGATTGAACAGGACTGTCTCCGCGTCGAAGACCCACAGATCGGCTCCCGGCAGTAGGAGCGTGGCGGCCTGCTGGCGGGGCAGCCAGCGGACGTCTTCGCCGGCGGCCACGTTGACCGGGGTGCCAGCGTGCTCGTAGCGGATGTACTCGGTGACCGGCTCCGACACGATGCGGGCCCGGCGCACTGTGACACCGCGTTGGCGCGCACGCGAGATGAGGTCGACCCAGGGGGCCCAGTAGGCGGAGCCGGGTTCGGCGTCGCGCTGGCCGGTGGTCTGCCACTGCGTGAAGTCGTCGGCTTCGTCGACGACGGCGTACTGGTCACGCATCTCCAGGTGCACGGCGGACGTACGGGCCGCCTCCATGAGGGCCCTAAAGTCGATCTGCGGCATCGCACGCCTCCCTCAGCAGCGGGATCAGGTGGGCAGGGAATCGGATGACGGTCTCGTGGGCGGGGATGCCCTTGGCGTGGCCGGGGGCCGTGTTGTCGATGCACTCCTGGCGGGTGGCGTCGTCGGCGGTGTAGCCCTGGAGGACGATGTCGCGGGTGTCGAGGTCCACCCAGGCAGTGGGAGACCCGTTCTGCCCGGTCTCGGGGTCGATGCCGATGAACAGTAAGGCCATGGCGGCTCTCTCCTCGGGTCTGGTGCGCGTTTGTGCGCCACCATCCCCGCATGCGGATGAGCCGGTCAAGGCCGCCTTTCGAACATGCACCCAGCCGAGGGTTCTTCATGCACATGGGTGCACAACGCTCGCGGGCGTGCGCGCCGCGCTTCTACCGTCGCCGAGAGAAAACCCCCGCGGCCGGTGGCACGGCCCGGGGTGCGGTCCACCTACAAGGCAGGTCGACATGCCGGATGCTACGCCCCCAACACCCGTCCCGGGCCTCCCCGTGTTCGACGAGGCCACCGGCCGGTATGGCACGGTGGCCGACATCACTCTCAGCACGGTCTCGGTCTTCCTCCGCCCGATTGGCGGCGGGATCGAGTGGCGGGCCCGCCGCGAGCACATCCGCCCCGTCACCACGGGGGAGCTGCTGGCCGACCGGCTGCGCGAGGAGCGGACATCGCCCCATGACGGGCCCACCTGGTGACGCCCCCGGCCGCGAAGGTGCCGGTGTCCGTGTACTGCGTCAACCTTGACGTGCCCGAGGCGCACGCCCGCTGCGGTGCCGCCGGCCCGATGTACCTGCCGGGCGTCCTCCCGGCCGGGGTGCCGGCCATGCGGCAGATCGCGTGCGGGTGCGCCTGCCACGGGAAGGGAAAGAGTCGATGACGGTCAACGCGTCCGGCGGGGTGGAGCTGTGCTTCCGGCACGGGGGGATGGTCGCCGACCCCGTCGCGGTAGCCGCGGTCGAGCGGGCGTCCAGCGTGGCGATCGTGTACGCCTGCCCGCCGTGTGTCGACCAGTACGGGATCGTGCGGCTCGCCGAGCACCCGGCCGGCCACGACGGCAGCCCGCTCTACCACCAGCCCGAGCCGGGCTACTGACGGCCCACCAACTCCCCGCCACCGGCGCCTTCCCCCGTGCGCACGGTGGCGGGGCCCCAACCCAACCACCCAGGAGGACTCACCAGATGCTCACCCTCGACGCCCGTACCCTGATCGCCCCGGCCGAGCTCGCCGCGGTCACGGCCACCGTGCAGGACAACAACCCGGGCATGGACAAGGACACCGCCGAGCAGGTCGGGGTCGAGGCGCTGGCGTTCGTCGCCACCGCGGCCCGCAACCCCGGCGCCCCGATAGCGCCGTCGCGGATCGTGGATGAGGGATGGCACGCCCTGATCCTCCACACCGCCCTGTACGCGCGCCTGTGCGAGCGTCTGGGGGCGTTCGTGCACCACTACCCGGAGCGGCCGGACACCTCGCGGCAGAAGAGCGACGTCCTGGAGCGCACGGTCGCGGCGATCCGGGAGACCGGCCACAACCCGGACCCCGAGCTGTGGATGCTGCCGGCCGAGGGCCGGGTACCGGTGGCCGCGTCGTGCGGGCACGCCCCGATGTGCGGCGTCAGGGACCCGGACCTGGCGCCGGGTCTCGTGCCGGCGCTCGCCGCGGCCTGACCGTGGCGGGGGCGCACATGAGGTGGGTGTGGATCGACCCGCGGTACGCGGACGTCATCGCGGCGATGCGCCAGGCGGAGGCTGCCCGCCGTGGGCCGGAGACGGACCGGCGCCGGGTGCGGGGGCTGTTCCTCCCGTCCGCCCGTTGACGGTCACCTGAGACCGCCGTACCGCGTGCTCCCCCGCGGGCGGTACGGCGAAGGCGAGGCCCCGGCTGGAGGAAGACAGCCGGGGCCTCGCTGTATCCGCACGTCGGGAAAGGGATGACCCGGGCGCGCGGGGCGCGGAGGCCAGTTGTGACCGTCTCGGACACGACTCCCCAGGACGCCCCGCGCGCCCGAGGCGGAGGGGACCAAGGTAATCCCATTACCTTGAAACAGCGCGGACGCCCCGCGCGCGGGCGGGCGCGGGCGGGCAGAGAACGT
>NZ_DATDBG010000321.1:0-2126 GCF_036524955.1 Streptomyces sp. | reverse complement strand
CCGCCCGCTGTACGCCCGCCGGACCCGCGGTCGCCTGCCCGGCCCCCGCCAGCACGCCGCCGGCCGCCAGCCCGGCGCCCAGCAGACCCGCGCGCCGCAGCATGGACCGCCGCGAGAGCTGGCTCGGCGTCAGCTCCCCGTCCGGTACGGACAGGTCGAGGGCCGACGGCAGCGATCCGGCGTCGAGGCCGTCACCGTGTCCGTGGCCGTGGGATCCGTGGCCGTGGTGGTGGCCGTGACTGTGGCTCATTCGGCGACTCCGGCGCGGTGGACCTCCGTACGGTCGCCCCGCCGTACGACGGCGATCACGCCGGGTGGCCCGCCCGGCGCGGCGACCAGCTCCTCCAGCCGCGCCTGCAGCTCACGCTCATCCGTACCGTCCTCGCCCGCCCGGGCCGGGGCGACCGGCGCGGCCAGTGCGGCGGCGGCCGGCAGGGCGACGGCGGCCGGCCGTAGGCGACGACGGGGGCGGTCGCCGCCCTGAAAGGAGTGGGACAGCACGGGCGTACCTCCTGATGGGCGGGCGCGGACGGACCGAACGCGCCGGTGGCGCCATGTCAGCATCCGGCGGGCCGACGCCTCCCGCACTCCTGATGCTCCATCCGGCCGATCACGGGGCCCGGCCACCCGGGCGGTCACCGCTCGGGCCCCTGGAAGGGCCGGCCGAACCGCGCTGCGCGCCCGGCAGAAGGGGCAGAGGAGGCGCAGCAGTTCGGCGACCTCGCGGTCACGGCCTACCAGCGGCGGTGAAGTCGTCATAGCGGCTTCGTTTGCTCCGCTGGGTGGCGCGGAAATCAGTCAGATGACTGCAGTGCGCGGTGCGCCCGGGTGAGCGGAGCCCGGCGGCTCCGCAGGGCGCTTGCCCGGAGGCGCCACGCCCCGCAGGGACGCGGGGAACCGCACGACCGGCCCCCGCCGGCCCCCACCGGTCCGCACCCCGGACTCGCCCGGGACGGCTACGGGGGGCCTGCGGCGCTCCGGGCGCTTCCGCGTCGTGGCTGATCACGCAGGGCCCGCTGCGGCGCACCCCGGGGGCGTGTGGACTCGGCGCCGGACGACTCACTGCGGCATGCCCCGCTCCGGCGCGCCCCGGGGCGTGCCGGCCCGTAACGGATTACTCAAACCCTGGCCGACCAGTCGGCTGACTGATTCGCGGGGGCCCACTGCTGCCGGACGCTGAGGACCAGTGCGGCGGCCCGCACCGGCGGTCGTAGCCCACCGGTGGCCGAGCAGCCGCACCTTCCCAACCGACCCTTCCCGATCAGGACGTGATTCCCGTGAAGCAGAAACTCACCGCCCGCTTCCCGCTGCTGCTCACCGCCGCCGTGGGCACGGCCCTCGCCGTCGCCGTCGCACCGTTGGCCATGGCGAGCCCGAGCCAGCACAGCGAGTCCGCGCCCAAGCCGACGGTGGTCCTCGTCCACGGGGCGTTCGCGGACGCGTCGGGCTGGTCCGGCGTGGTCAAGCGACTGCAGGACGACGGCTACCCGGTGGTCGCGCCCGCCAACCCGCTGCGGGGCCTGCCGCAGGACGCCACGTACATCAACAGCTTCCTGAAGAGCATCAGCGGCCCGATCGTGCTGGCCGGCCACTCCTACGGCGGCGCCGTCATCACCCAGGCCGCGGCCGGCAACCCGAACGTCAAGGCCCTGGTCTACATCGCCGCCTTCATGCCCGACCAGGACGAGCCCCTGGCTGAACTGGCCTCGAAGTTCAGCGACTCCAAGCTCCAGCCCGCCCTGCGCCCCGCACCCTTCACCAACGCCGACGGCACCGACGGCTACGATTTGACCATCGACCCCGCCCAGTTCCAGGACGTCTTCGCCGCGGACCTGCCCGACTCCCAGACCCGCGTCATGGCGGCCGCCCAACGCCCCGTCAGCGCCGCCGCGTTCGGCGACACCGCCACCGCCGCCGCCTGGCGCACCATCCCCTCCTGGGCCCTGATCGCCAAGCAGGACAACACCCTCGGCGCCCAGCTCGAACGCTTCGAGGCCGAGCGCGCCGGCTCGCACACCGTCGAGATCGACAGCTCCCACGTCGCGATGATGTCCCACCCCGGCGCCGTCACCCGCCTCATCGAGGACGCCGCCCGCACCACCGTGAAGTAACCGCGCGGGTGGGCG
>NZ_DATDBG010000320.1:0-10544 GCF_036524955.1 Streptomyces sp. | reverse complement strand
ACGACCAGGCCACACCGGCACACGGACGGCCGCTACGACCAGGCCGCCCGCTGGTCCCACTGCGTCAGCACGGTCAACTCGCTGTCGCCGACCCGGCGGAAGAGGGTGATCGCCTCGTCGAACGCCTCGACCGCCTCCCGCTTGCGGCCCAAACGGACCAGGGCGAGCCCGCGGCTGCGCAGGGCGATGCCCTGGTTGCGGCGGTCCTGGATCTCCCCGAAGATCCGCGCGGCCCGGGTGTGGAGCTCGGCCGCCTCCGCGAGGCGCCCGTCCTCGGCCAGGGCCAGGGCGCGGTCGTCGGTGGCCCGGCCCTCACCGTGCCGGTCGCCGGTGTCGTGGAAGGCCGCGGCGGCGCGGGCGTGCTCGTCGGCCGCCCGGGCGTAGCGGCCCGCGTCGCTCAGGGCGAGCCCGAGGTTCCCAAGCGCCGCCGCCTCGCTCTGCCGGTCCCCGGCCGCCGCGAAGACCTCGGCGGCGCGTTCGTGGGCGTCCGCGGCGCGGGCGAACCGCCCCCACTCGCGCAGGTCGAGCCCGAGGTGGTCCAGCGCCCAGCCCTCACCGTGCCGGTCCCCGGCCGCCGCGAAGATCCGCGCCGACTGCTCGTGCGCCTCGACCGCCTGCCCCATCCGCCCCAGGCGCCGCAGGGCCACGCCGCGGTTGCCGATCGTCATGCCCTCGCTGTGCCGGTCGCCGACCTCCTCGAAGAGGGCGATGGCCCGGCCGTACTCCTCGTCCGCCTCCAGGAACCTCCCGGCCGCGCCGTAGGCGAGCCCGAGGTTGACCAGCGCCAGTCCCTCGCTGCGCCGGTCACCGACATCCTGGAACGCCGCCACGGCTTCCCGGTGCGCGACGATGCTCTGGGGGTACCGTCCGGTCTGCCGCAGGTCGAGACCCAGGTAGTCCAGCGCCCAGCCCTCGCCGCGGCGGTCCCCGCCGACCCGGAAGATCTCGGCGGCGGCGTTGTGCACCCTCTCCGCCTCGCCGAACCGCCCGGCCTCCGCCAGGGCGCTGCCCAGGCCGTTGGTCGCCCAGCCCTCGCCGTGGTCGTCCCCGACGGCCCGGAAGATCTCGGCGGCCTCGGTGTGCGCGGCGATGCCCTCCTCGGTGCGGCCCAACTGCCGCAGGTCGAGCGCCAGGCCGTCCAGCGCACGGGCCTCGCCCGCCCGGTGACCGATCTCCCGGAAGATCTCCAGCGCCTCGGTGTGCGCGGCGACCGCGTCCTCGAACCGCCACACCTGACGCAGCACGATGCCGAGGTTGTCCAGCGCGCGGGCCTCGCCGCGGCGGTCGCCGAGCCGCTGGAAGGACTTTCGGGCGGCCCGGTGGGCGGTGACCGCGTCGTCCAGCCGCCAGACCTCAGCCAGCGCGAGCCCGAGATTGGTCTCCGCCCCGGCCGCACCCCGGAGGTCGCCGATGTCCCCGAAGATCGCCGCCGCCCGCTCGTGTGCGGTGATCGCCTCGTCGAACCGCCGCTGCCCCGCCAGTGCCAGTCCCTGGTGGTCGAGCGACGTGGCCTCGGCCTGGCGGGCCCGCGCCGCCTCCGGCACCACGTCCAGGGCGGGAAGCACGGAGGTCTCGTCGGGCAGCGGGATCCCGGCCGGCCCGGTCGAGGCGTCGCCCGGCCGACCGGGATCGGCGGAGAGCACCAGCACGTCGGGCGGCCAGGAGTCGGCCGCCTCGGAGGTGGCGACCAGCACCTGCCCGGTCCGGTAGCCGAGGAGGGTGCGCAGCGCGGTGTGGTCGGGGCGGGCGTACGGTCCGGCGACCACGATCAGCCATCCCTCGTGGGAACGGAGGTACCGCCGGGCCGCGGCCAGTCGGCGCCGCCTGCTCCCGGTCTCCTGGAATTCCGCCAGCCGCCGGTCCAGCGCGTCCGGGGAATCAGCCGTCACCCACAGCACCGGCCGGTATTGGCTGTGGCGCCGGGCCACATAGGCCCGCACGATCCGCTCGGGTCCGTCGCCCTGGCCGGTGAAGACCACCACGGGCCGCGGTCCCCCGGCCAGCTCCCGTTCCAGCCGCGCCCGTACCCGCGCCTCCCACGGCTCCAGCCGTGAGGGCGCCTCGGCGATGACATCGTCCAGCCCGGCCCCCCAAGTCCCCCGGGTCCGGGCCTCCGGCACCGCCCTGTGGGGCCGCACCGGCAGCGCGCCGGCGTCCCGGCCGTCGCCGGCCTCCGGGAGTACGGGGCCACGCCCGCTCGAAGCGGTAGGGGTGCCGGCGCGCGGTTCGCCGGGTCCCGCGGTCCCGACCTCTCCTTCGGCCTCCGGCACTACGGCGCCGCGCCCGCCGGAAGCGGTACGGGTGTCCGGGGGCCCGGGCCGTGGCGGTACGGTCCTGGCCCCCTCCCCGGCCCCGCTGTCGCCGCCGCCGAAGTCCCCTTCCCAGAAGGCCCCCGCCCCTGCGACGCCCCGCTCTTCCTCAGCCGCACCACCGTCCGGCGCTCCGGCGGGCGGCCCGCCTTCCGCACGCGCGATGATCTCCAGGAAGCCCGCGCTCGGCGGGAACTCGGAGACCAGAAGGACCTCGGAAGGGGCGCCCGCGGTGTTGTCCGCGCGGCCGGGCGGCACCACGATCCCGACCAGTTCCCCCTCCTGGAAGACCGCGGCACCCAGGGGGCTCGCGTCGGGCCCGGCCGGGCCGATCCGGGGGCGGTCGGGAAGACGGCCGCGCGGTGGGCGGGGTGGGATGTCGACCACCGTCGCGTGCAGCCGCGCCGCGTGCTCGCTGCCGGACGGCACATCCTCGAAGTACGCGGCGGTCGCGGGGAAGGCCTGTGTTCCCGGGGCGACCGAGCCGCGCGGGACGGCGGGAATCGCCTGATCCCGCCACCGCGGGTCGGTAACGCGGAGCAGCGACGCGTGGCCGTTGGCCCACACGGTCTCAGCGGTGAGCCACCCGTCACCGGTACGGAAGGCGTCGTGCACCAGCACCTGGTAGGGCGTACCCACGTCGGGCGAACTGCCCATGGCGAGCACGAGCCGGTCACCCAGCAGATAGCCGCAGCGCAGATCGCCGCTGCGCAGATCGCCGTAGGCGAAATCGTCACCGTGGAGCAGAGCCCTCCGCACCCCCACCACGTACTCCGCCGCCGGATGCGCGGGCGTCTCCGGCCGGGGTGGCTCCGGCCGCGCGTCCGGCGCGCCCCGCGGCGGCAGCTCCGCGAACGGCTCGCCCCCGACCGGGAGGTCCAGCGTGCCGGAGCGGTCGGCGATCAGGGCCGGGAAGTCGTGGAGGCGGCCGAGGCGGGGGGCGATGAAGTCGCTGACCGCGTCGACCGTGCGCTGGGCCTCACTGCCGAGGATCACCATCCGCAACAGGGACCGCACGTCCGGGTCGAAGGCGAAGACGTCGAAGTCGCCGAGTGGCCGTTCGGCCCTCATCAGGCCGCTGAGCAGGACTTCGGAGAGGCAGGAGGGGCTGCTGCCGGGGAGGGCCGCGGACTGCACGACGCGCATGACGGGCAGCGTGAGAGGGTCGACGGCGGCGAGGTGTCCGGCGAGTTCGTACGCCTCGGGGCTGACCGTCTCCTGGAAGGCGGAGAGCCGTTCCTCCGGGGTGCGGGGCGCGGGCCCGGAGAACGAGGAGCCACCGCCCGGCGGGGCCGCCGCGTCGATCACACGGAGCGTCGCCGTACCACCCTGGGAGGCCATCAGACCGGCCCAGGGGGCGAGCGACCAGTCGCCCAGCTCCAGGACGGGCACCGGGAGTTCGACGCGCGGCGCGAGGCGGGCGGGCAGCCAGGGGTCGTACGCGTCCAGCAGATGGTTGGCCGGGGCCGGGCCGCTGCTGCGGACCCGCATCCGCTGCGCGGGCAGCGCGGTGCCGGGCCACAACCGCAGCGGCAGCGGCTGGAGTACGGCGGTCGGCGCCTTGCGGGCCCAGCGGGCGAGGGTGCGCCGGGCACTGCCGTCCTGCCAGGCCGCGCCGACCCCGTCGGTCACCGCGAGCACCACCGTGCGGTTGCCGTCCACCACCGCCGCGTCCATCGCGTCCCGCGCGTCGAAGGCGCACCTGCGGACGGTGCGGAAGATGCCCGAGGTCGCCAGTACCCGGCCCAGTTCGGCGATGGTGTCCTGCCAGAGCCGCAGCGACAGGCCGTCGTCCACGGCGAGCACGAGGTCGAGCCAGCGGGCCCGCTCGGGCCGCAGCACCACGCCGAGACCGTTGCCGTCCGCGCTGGCCTCGGCGGTGGCGACCTCGTCCAGCTCGAAGCGGTGCAGCGAGGACACCCGCCGCTTCAGCGGACGCAGAGCCCGGGTGACCGACAGCGGATTGGGCAGCCCCGGCACCCCGGGCACCCGCACCGGCGCGGCCCCGCGCCCGTCACGAACGGCGGTCAGCGCGTACACCGGCCGCCGCACGGGCGGCCGTACGGGCAGGGGCTCCGGTCCGGGGCCCGGCCTCGGTACGGGGTCGGGCGCGCGCCGCTGTGGCGGGACCGGGGGCGGCGCGGGCGGTACGGACTCGCCGGTCGCCGGCTGCTCCCCCGGCGGGTCCGGCGGTCGCACGCGGTGCGGCGGCCGTTCGGGGCTCTCTGCGGCATCCGCAGGCCCGGGCTCGGGCTCCTCCGGCGCGGACCGCAGTGCCAGCCACAGCGCGTCGGCCAGTTCCGCGGCCGTCAGGTCGAGTCCCGCCCCGGCGAGCACGGTGTGCAGCCGGTCGATCCCGGCTGCCGACGAGACCCGCGACGCCAGGAACGGCAGGTCGAAGGGGGCTGGCGACGGCCATCCCGCCGGGCCACGACCGGCCCCGCGATCAGCGCCACGACCCGCCTCGGGGCCGGCCCCGCGATCAGCGCCCCGGTCAACCCCACGATCAGCCCCGCGCGCCTCCCCGTCCCTGCCCGGCGTGGGTCCCTGGGCGGGCCCCGGCGGAGGGCCGCTACCGTCCGCCCCCCTCCCGGAGTTCACGCAGCACCGCCTCCCGCAGGTGCCGGGCGTCGGGCTGGACGCCCTGCTGGAGGAGGTGGACGGCGTGCAGGAGCTGGTCGGTGGCGAGGCCGCCGAGGTCACGGCGGGTGGTGAAGGTGTCGATCAGGGCCCGTATCCGCGGCCAGTCCGCCGCCAGGGTGTCCGCCCCGCCCTCGGCGAAGTGGGCGCGGACGATCTCCTCGAGCTGGGCCGGGCCGGGGTCGGGCAGTTCCAGGCGGACACAGCGCCGCAGGAAGGCGGGCGGGAACTCCCGCTCCCCGTTGCTGGTGATGACGACGAAGGGGAAGTCGGCGCACCGCACCATGCCCCGCCGTACCGTCACCCGCTCCCGGGAGTCCTCGGTGAGGACCGCCACCTCCTCCTGGCTCTCCGGCAGCCGGGCCAGCTCGGGGATGGTGAACTCGCCCTCCTCCAGGACGTGGAGCAGGTCGTTGGGCAGGTCCACGTCGCTCTTGTCCAGCTCGTCGATGAGCAGCAGCCGGGGGCGGCCCTCGTGACGGGTGGCGAGCGCGGTGCCGAGCGGGCCGAGGCGGACGAAGCTGCCGACCGAGGACTCGGCCTCCTCGCGCAGCCGGCCGATCGCGTCGTACCGGTAGAGCGCGTCGGTGAGCGCGGAGCGGGTGTTGACCGGCCACACCAGGACCGGGCCGAGGTCGAGCTCGGTGGCGACCGCGTACGCCAGCGAGCTCTTGCCGGTGCCGGGGTTGCCGGTGACCAGCAGGGGGCGGCGCAGCCGCAGCGCCGCGTTGACCACGTCCACCTGTTCGGGGCCGATCAGGTACGGGCGGCGGGTGCGCCCCTCGCTGCGGGCGCGCCGCCACGGCGGGGGCTCCGGCAGCGGCACCTCGTCCGGATACACCTCTCCGCCGCCGCGGAAGAGGCGTTCCTCGGTCCTGGGCGGGTGAGCGGGACGGGAGGGACCGGCGTTCACACGGCACCGCCTTCCGGTACGGGCACGGGTACGGCTACGGGCACCTGCGCGGGTGCCGGTCCGGGCCCCGGCTCGGCGAGCAGCGCCGTGCGGGGGTCCCAGCGCGGGTCCTCCCACAGCAGCGACAGATGGGCGCCGGACGCCATGTCGTCGCGGCGGGCTTTCAGGCGGCGGCGCCGCACCTTCTCCCGCAGGTCCTTCGGGCCGTCCGCGGCCGGACCGCCGGCGCCGTCCCCGGCGGCGAGTTCGAGCAGCGTCCGGGCCGCCTCCTCGCCGACCGCCTGGCGGTGCCAGAGCATCACGGGCACTCCGTAGTAGCGGCACACCGCCACCATCCGGTCCACCTCGTCGGGCGGGCACGCGGCGATCACGAACGCGGCGTCCAGGTCCTCGCCGAGGATGTCCTCCGCGCTGTCCGCGTCGTGCAGCACGCTGGGGTCCGGGCCGAAGCACCGCCAGCGCCGCTCCCAGGGGCCGCGGCCCGGCGGTTCCTGGCCGCGCAGCACCACGTATCGGTCCACGCCCAGCAGCCGCGGCCCGAGTGACGGCGTCGGTATCCGCCAGCGGTCGACGGGCAGGCCGAACGAGCCGTGCTCCATGAGGAACTCCACCCCGGCGCTGTCGCCGTAGTCCGCCAGCCGGCCGACCGCGGCGGCCAGTTCGTCGCAGAGCGCGGTGTGGCTGCGCGGCGTGTCCTTCGCCGACCAGGTCTCCAGGGGGCGGTCGTCGCCGTCGTAGAGCCTGATGACGTACGTGTAGCCGTCCGCGCGCCCGCGGTCCCAGAGCCAGACCCGTACCACCGGGCGGCCGGTGCCGCGGCTGCCGGCCCGGGTCCGGGCGATCTCCCTGACCTGCGCCAGCGCGCCGTCGCGCACCCGCAGCCGGGCCGCGACGCGGGCCGACCACGCGTGCAGTTCGTCGCGGTCGGAGGCCCGCGCGGCGGCGATCTCCTCCACCACCTGGAGCAGCGGCGGGACCATGCCGGGTTCGCAGTCGCGGTCCTCCAGCTTCTCGATGAAGCCGGCGGTGTCCCGGGCCTGGTCCGCGCCGAGCCGCAGCAGCCGGGCCACCTCGTACGCGGCGGCGGCCAGTTCGTCGGCGGGGACGGCGGCCAGCAGCGCGGACAGCTCGGCATGGTCGGCCGGGCCGAGCAGCCGGACCGGGCGGCTCCGGGCGGCGGCGATGCGCACCTCGTCGCTCTCGGGAAAGGCGTCGCGCAGTGCGGGCAGCCCGCGCGGGTGGGCGAGCGCCGCGTCGGCGGCCTCCTCCGGGTCACGGGGGCCGCGCGGCAGGCCGAGCGCGGCGGCGAACCGGGCAAGACCGCGGTCGTACCGGTCCGGCGCCAGCAGGTCGAGGCCGTCGGTGAGCTGACGGTGCAGCCGGGCCTGCCGGCCGCTGAGGCGCGGCGGTGGAGGCGCCGCGAGCCCGGCCCGTACCAGCAGCGCCTCGATCGCCGCCGGGCCGATCGCGTAGTACCGCCGTCGCCGTACGTCCGGTTCGACGCTGACGACCAGACCGGCCAGGGTGCCGGTGGCCGCGTTCCACAACGGGCCGCCGCTGTAGCCGGGTTCGACCGCGACCTCCGCGTTCCCCGGATCGAGCAGCAGCCACGAGCCGAGCCGCCGCTGGACCAGCACGTCCACGGTCGACCGCGGGTCCCCGTCGGCGTACCAGACCCAGGCGGTGCTGCCGAGCACGGGCTCGGCGAGCCGGACCGGGGTGACGGCGGGCGTGTGCGGTGGCAGCCGCAGCAGCGCGAGGTCACCGCCCCACCAGCTCTCCTCCCCGGCCACCGGGGCGCTCCAGCAGGCGAGCCGGGGTGCGTACGCGGCCGGTCCCGCGGCGGGGAGCACGAGTTCCACGGCGGCGAGTTCGGCGGCGGTCGGCTCGGCGGTGGCCATCCGGTCCCGTCCCAGCGCCGCGTTGACCACGTGCGCGCACGTCACGACGTACCCCTCGGCGATGACCACGCCGGCGCCCACCGGATGCCGGGCGCCCGCCGCCCTGACCACGGCCCACGCTCTGCGGACCGCCTCGTCGGGGTCCGCGCCGTACCGTCCGTACATCGTCAGCCGTCGCCGTTCGCGGGCACCGCCGTCGCGCCGGTGCCGGCGCCCGCTGCCGGTGCCGGTGCCGCTGCCGGTGTCGGTGTCGGCGTCGCTGCCGGTGTCGGCGCCGCTGCCGGTGTCGGTGTCGGCGTCGCTGCCGGTGTCGGCGCCGGTGCCGCTGCCGGTGTCGGTGTCGGCGCCGCTGTCGCCGTCGCCGTCGCCGTCGCCGCGAGACTCCACGTCGCCGACACCGTGAACGACGCCTCGCCGTTGCCCGACACGATGCCCAGCCGCAGATCGCTGCTGATCTTGACCCCCAGTTCCACGGTCACCGACTCCGGTCGCGGCTCGACCTGCGCCATCGTCCCGTGCACCGACTCCAGCACCGGCACCAGCGGCTGCAGCGTCTCCCGCAGCGCCACCCCGGCCGCCCGTGCGATCCGCCCGCCCCCGGCCACCGGCACCAGCGGCCCGCGCCCGCCCGCACGGCCGTTGTCGGCGGCGCCGCCCGCGGGCTCCGGAAAGACCTCGATCAGTACGGTACGGCCGTCGTCGAACGCGAACTCCAGGTAATCCCCCATGCCACGACTGTGCCAGAACTCCCCTGGCCCGGCACCCGGTTCGGGCTTTCATGCGGCTGGCGGCAGGCGCGGCAGATCCCTTGCGGCGCCCCGGACATCAGGAGTTTAATCCCGTCCATCCGGCTGAATCACGGTGTCCGCAGGGACAGGCTGGCCGCCCTTGGCAGCCGGGTGGGGAGCCGCATGGGGTTGTTAGCGGAGCGCCAGGCGTTCCTGGAGAAGCTGAGCGGGGCCGATCGTGCGGCGCTGCTCGCGCTCGGCGCCCGGCACTCCTACCAGGCGCGGGAGCACCTGGTGGACGAGGGTGACCGCAGCACGTTCGTGCTGGTGATCCTGACCGGCTGGTGCGCGGTGCGGCGGTCCACCGAACGCGGCGAGCTGATCCTCGCGCTGCGGCAGGGGGGTGAACTCGTCGGCGAGATGGCCGCGCTGGACCGGCGGCCGCGCAGCGCCACGGTGAGCGCGCTCGGGGCGGTGGACGCGCTGGTCCTGTCCGGTGAGCGGTTCCGGCACTTCATGGCGGCCCGGCCGTACGTCACCGGCCTGGTGATGGCCCAGCTCACCGAGCGGCTGCGCAGCGCCGACGACGAGCGGCGGGCGCTGGCCTCGGCCACCGTGCTGGAACGGCTCGCGGCCTGCCTGGTGGAACTCGCCGAGCACACCGGCCGGCCCGAGGGGGACTCGGTGGCGATCCGCCTGGCGTTGTCCCAGGCCGAGCTCGCGGCGGCGGTCGGGGCCACCCGCGAGGCGGTCGCGAAGGCGCTGCGGCTGCTGCGCGCACAGGGCCTGGTACGGACCGGTCCGAAGTCGGTCGTGGTCTCGGACATGGCACCACTGCGGCTGCTCGGTGGCGGCAGCGGCGAACCGGAGGGCATCTGACGAGTCGTCATGCACCACTGTGTGTAAAGCGCTACAGCACGACGGCCGCGCGGGGAGGAGAGTCACAGCAGCGCGGAGGGGCGTCCGGAGGGCTGACGCCCGAGCTCCCGCAGTGGGCAGCCGATGGGCCCCTCCTGCCCGATGGCGGGCAGGAGGGAGAGGCGGCCCGCGGAGGGTGGGGGCCCCTCCCGCCGAAGGCAGGGGGAGAGCAGGAAGCCCGACCAGACGGACCGGCCGGACGGGCGGATCAGCCGGCACGGCGCACCAGGGCTGGACCAGTGAGAGGCGGCGGACGAATGCACGGCGAGGCCGACTACGGATTCATCATCAGTCTGGACACCCAGGGGTCCAGCGGACTGCCCGACCCGGAGCGGCCCGCGCTGCGCGACCGTATCTACGAGGTCGCCGAACTCGCCTTCTCGCAGGCGGGGATCGGTGGCGCCCGGCTGTTCCAGGAGGACCGCGGCGACGGCATCCTCGCGGTGGTCGAACCCCGCCGCACCGAGCGGGTCGCCGGGGAGTGGGTGGAGTACCTGCACCAGAACCTGCGCCGCGTCAACACCGCGCTGAAGCGGCCGTTACGGCTCCGGGCCGGCCTCAACATCGGGCCGGTCACCCCCGACGGCCACGGCTTCTCCGGCAGCGCGGTGGACCTGGCCTGCCGGATCGGCAACTGCGCGGAGGCCAAGGCGGTGCTCGCCGCGGCCGGCGGCTCGCCACTGCTGGTCGCCGTCACCGACCGGCTCTACCAGGACGTGATCCGGCACGGCGGCCGGTGGATCGAGCCCGGCCACTACCGCCAGTACGACGTCTCGCTCCAGGAGGGCCCGCAGCGGCCCTGGTTCATGGTGCCGGGACGCACAGCACCGCCGCTCCCCGGAGGGGGAGACGTGACCGCGGCCTCGGGGGACGCGGGAGCGACGGAGGGGACCGGGGAGCGGCGGCCCACCACCAGCGGGAACGCCGACGCGGGCGGCGGATTCCACTTCGGCCCGGTCACCCACCACGGCTCGGGGGACGTGTACCAGGGCGAGTTCGGCGACATCACCGTCGACAAGCGCCGTGGGGGCCGGTGATGGCCGGCCCGGCGGCGGAGCCGCAGCCGGTGGGGCAGGGCGCGGGGCCGCCCGGCGGGGGCGCCCAGGCGGGCGGCGGCCAGCCGGGCGGCGGCGCC
>NZ_DATDBG010000319.1:0-5370 GCF_036524955.1 Streptomyces sp. | reverse complement strand
ACCCGCCGTGATCACGCCCGACCGTGCCGGGCCGTCGTCCGCAGCCGCGGGCGGCTCGCCCGCCACCGCGGGCACGCCGTGGGCCGCCACCAGCGCCTGTCCTTTTTCCAGCACCCCCTCCGGCACAGACACCGTTCCTGTCGCGAGGGCCACGACCTCCACGCGCGCGCCCAGCTCCGCGGCGAAGCCGTCCAGGCGGGTGCGGTCGGCCGGGGAGCGCATGTCGGTGAGGGCGACCACCACGTAGTGGTCACGCGGGTACCGGCCGTGGAGGTCGCGGATGGTGTTGAGGATGGTCTGGCCGGTGGAGAACTCGTCGTCCACCAGGACGAGCGGGCCGGGGCCGGCCAGCAGGCCGGGGTCCTCCGGGAGGAGGAGGTGGCCGGTGGCGTGGCTGTGCTCCTCCTCGAAGCCGCCGCCCGGGGTGATGCCCGGGACCGCGCGGCGGGTCGAGTGGAGGTAGGGCGCGGTGCCCAGGCCGTCGGCCACCGCGTGGCCGAGACCGGTGGCGGTCTCCGCGTAGCCGAGGACGACGGCCCGGTCGGCGGCCTGGTCGCCGAGCAGCGCCCGGACCCGGCGGCCGAGGTCGAACGCGTGCCCGTACACCGTGTGCGGGCGCTGCGGGACGTGCTTGCCGAGCACGTTGGAGACGAGCAGGTGCGCACGCCTGGGGTTGCGGCGGAGCGCGAGGCCGAGCAGGTCGGGCAGGCCGTCGCCGTGCAGGGCGATGCCCAGCCGGTCGGCGACCCACTGGCCGGGCCAGGGCGCGTTCGTTGCCATGTCGGGAGGTGATTCCGTTTCTTCAGGGTGCTGCGGGTTCTTCAGGGTGCTGCGGGTGCGGGTGCCGGGCGGGGGCCGCCTCGGGGTCGTCGTCCGGGTCCGGGCCTGCCTGGTCCGGTCCGGGCGCTCAGGTGGAGGGCAGACTCGCCGCCAGCAGTTCCACGAAGCCGATCTCCTCGCGTGCGACGCCGAAGACCTCGGCGCGGCGCATCGTGCGTTCGGCCCAGGCGCGGTGCGGCTTCACCTCGTTCATCTTGTTGGTGTAGGCCGAGCGCAGGACGCCGCCGCCGCTGCGGTCCTCGTGCAGGATGTCGGCGGCGTCGCTGTACTCCTCGTGGGTCACGACGTTCAGCGCGTGCACCACCGGCACGTGGGTGGGGTGGATACAGGTCTTGCCCTGGAGGCCGTTGGCCCGGTCCAGCTCGATCTCACGGAGCAGTCCGTCCATGTCCCGCTCGATGAGCGTTTCGCGCAGGTCCACCGCCTCGGGCCGGAACGGGCTGACGCGCAGCTGCGGTTTGAACATCCGCTCGTGGAGGCGGAAGTACTCCCAGACCGGGCCGGTGACCGTGAACCCGCTGCCGTCGGCGCGGCCGAGTACGTTGACCACGTCGGCGACGACGGAGGCGACGATCTGCACGTCGTACGCGGTCATCGCGGGCGCGCGCCGCAGCCCGTAGGAGGAGCAGAAGTCGGTGACGCCGAGCCGGAGCGCCAGTATCCGGTCGCGGTACTTGTCGACCGTGCGGGATATGCCGTGCAGCGTCTCGACCCTGGTCTCCAAGTGCATGAGCTGCGGCGACTCCAGTACCGGCATGGCGAACAGCCGCCGTCCGCAGGCCGCCTCCGCGGCGGTGAGCGCTTCGAGGAAGGGGACGCCGGTCTCCTCGGTGAACTTGGGGAGCACGAATCCGGACAGCAGTTCCACGGTGGCGCCGAGCCGGGTCACCAGGTCGGTGATCTGGGCGGGCGTACGGACCCGGATGAACAGCAGGGGGAGCGCGGACGCGGCGTGGGGCTGGGCGGCGAGCTGGGCGAACTGCCGTACGAGATTGGCCTCGCCTGCGACGACATCGCGGTCGTCGATGGAGTCCTCCAGGCACAGGACCATCGAGACCACCCCGCGGGCGGCCTGTTTGCGGATGTCCTCCGCCAGGTTGAGGCGGGTGGCCGGGCTGTAGAGGGTGGCGCCGAGGGCGACGGCGAGCGTGTGGGCGGGCGAGTCGGCGGTGAACTCCTGCGGCTCGCGGTGGAACAGTTCGCTTCTGAGCCCAGAAGCGAGATGTCCGAAGTGTCGCATACGCCCCCTTTCGTGGTAGTGGACTGGCAGATATCTGGCCGATAATCGTACGTGCGGGACCGGGGTGCGAGTTCCCTTCGCACATGAAGAACAGGTAACCGCCGCAGGTCGGTCGCGTGACCGCGCAGCGTGCCGGGCCTCGGCCGCACCAAGGCCGTATGCCGGGCAAACAGGCCGGATCCGTACGCTCCGGTGGCGCGTCCTCGCCCGCGGCCGGCACGGCGTTGTGAGCCGCCCCGCCGGAAGGGCAGGATGACGGCCATGACGCAACGGATGGTGAAGGGCTCGAACATCCAACTGGACGCCTCGGGCGTCCGCGCGGTGCTCCGCTGGAGCCCGGGTCCCACCGCGCCCGACGTGGACGCCTCCGTACTGCTGCTCGGCCCGGACGGCCTGGTCCGCTCGGACGCCGACTTCGTCTTCTACAACGAGCCCCGCCATCCCTCCGGCCTCGCCCGCCACCTGCCGAAGAAACGGGTCCCCGAAGGCCTGACCGACACCGTCGAGGTCGACCTGACCGCGCTCGACGCGACCGTGGACCGCGTCGTCCTGGCCGCCTCCTGCGACGGCGGGCCCTTCCGCCTCGTCCACGACCTGTGCCTGATGCTCTACGACACCGCGGGCCCGGCCCACGCCGCCCCCCTGGTCACCTTCGAGGTTACCCCCGACACCGGCGGGGAGACCGCCCTGATCTGCGGCGAGCTGTACCGCAAGGGCACGGGCTGGAAGTTCCGCGCGCTGGGGCAGGGCTATGCCACCGGGCTGGTCGGCCTCGCCACGGAGTTCGGCATCACGGTGGACGACGGCGATCCGGACTCGGGCCGTACGAACCCGCCGCCCGCCGCCGCGGCCACCGCGCCCGAGCAGGCTCCCACCGCGGCCATGCCCGCGGCCGGCACGGACCCCGGGCCCACCAGCGCGTACGGCTACCCGCTCCAGGCTCCCTCCCCCGCCCATGCCCCGGCCCAGCCCGCGTACGGCTACCCGCAGCCGGTGGCCGCCGCCCCGCCGCCGCCCACCCACCAGCAGCCGGTCCACCAGCAGCCCCAGCAGGGCTACCCGGCCTACGGGTACCCCCAGCCGGTGGCGGCGTCCGTCGCGCCGGCCGGCGACGCCGCCTTCGCCCTGCCCCCGCAGGGCCCGCAGTTCCAGCCGGGGCGCTGACCCCGCCCGTGCCGCGCCCGCCGCGTCCACTGCGAGGATGGTTCTCCGCCGTGCGATCGCACGCACCGGACACCGCGAGCCCCGCCCCGCGGGCGGACGGCGCCATGCATCAGACAGACCCTGGCCCAGCCCTAGCCCGGCCGGATCACACCGTTGAAGACGAACCTGCGGTCCGGTTCCAGCTGGACCAGCGCCATCGCCTTGTCCTGCGGATTGCCGTCGGAACCCAGGTCGATCTTCCCGCTGATGCCCTGTACGTCCGCCAGGCTGACCAGAGCGCTCAGCACACTCCCGGGAGTCACCGGAGCGGTACCGGTCTCACCGGCCGCCGCCCGGACCGCCGCCCCGAGCGTCCAGACGGCGTCGTGCGCGAGGATCACCTGCCCGTCCTCGAACATGTCGCCGTCGGTCTGCCCGAACGTGTCGTGGTAGAGCTTGGTGAAGCCCGGGAGGGGATTGTGGTCCGCGTCGTAGAGCCTGCCCGGCAGGGCGGGGTGCCCCAGCGCCGTGTAGAGCGCTGTCACCTTGCTGTTGCGCCAGTTGCTCTCGAACTGCTTGCGATTCGCCTCGTCCAGCGACCTGTCCGGATAGACGCCCACCGCGTCGTCCCCGGTCAGCACCGTGACCTGGCAGCGCCGGGCCGGCGCCGACATGGCGGTGATGAAGTTCCGCAGGTTGGCGCCCCGGCCGGCGAAGAAGACGGCCTCCGGCCGCTTGGCGCAGACGCCGTTGGCGACCGACGCGAAGGCGTTGCTGATGCCGTCGACCCCGGATATGTAGTCCTGGTCGCCCTCGACGAGGGTGAGCCTCTCCCTCTTGGCGGCACTGACGAAGTCGCTGTAGAGGGAGGTGTTGTAGATGTCGTCCGTGTTGCGGTCCCGGACGACCAGCACGTCGTAGCCCGGCGTGCTCTGCTGCTTCGCCTTGAGGTGGCGCGCCGCGGCGCTCGCCTGGTCGACGTTGGGCGGGGCGGTGCGGAAGAATCCCACGTCGGTCGCCGAGGCCAGCTTGTCCGCGGTGACCGTCGCGCCCATCATCGGCACCTTGGCCGCCCGCAGTTCGTTGACCAGGCTCAGCGTCCCGCCGCGGCTCTGGCCGAAGCCGGCCACCCCCACCAGGGGGTGATCGCCCTTCGTCATCGCGATCAGGCGCTCGGCCAGCGGCTGCCACTGCTCGGACCGCAGCCCTACGTTGGCCACCAGCAGCTTGATCTGCGGGGTGTCGCCGTTCCCGCCCAAGTCCGGGTCGTTGAGCCGCAGTTGGGCCAGGTAGGCGCCCTCCAGCTCCTCCTTGGTGTCGTACTTGAGGGCTTCCTGCTCCAGGTCGGTGGTGATCGGCAGGACGTAGGCCACGCTGACCCACTTCTTGCCGGACGTGTCGACCCGGTCGTTCTCCGCCTCGATCAGCTTCATGACAGATTTCAGCGAGTCCTCGTAGGCGTACGAGTCGCTGACGCCGATGCACTCGTGACTCGGACCGCTCCTGGTGCCCCCGCCGCAGGAGTCGTCGGAGCCGAAGACCCGCAGTCCACCGAATACCAGCAGCGCGACGACCACCGGCACGGCGACACCCCAGGGCCACCTCGGGCGTGTGGGGCGCGGCGGCACGAACTGCGGTTCAGCGGTCGATCCGGTGCTCACCAGGGCTTCCTTCCGTACTGCCTGACCTTGCGGTCGAACACGTCACGATCACGTTCCCCGCTGCGGATCAGCCTGCGCAGCGTGCGGAACTCCTCCGCGATGGAGCGGTACAGCTCCGCGTACGGGTCGCCGAGCGGGTCCTCGTACGCCTCCGCGTAGGGATCGGTGTGCGGGTGCGCGGTGATCCAGCCCGCCACCAGCAGCCGGGTGATCGCCTGCCGGGCGTCGTCCCCGGTGGGGGTGCCGACCAGCCGCTCGTAGCGCTCGCGGGCGGGCTCGGGGCGGCCACCGGGCCAGCGGCCGGGGGCGCGCTGGATGAAGGAGAGGTCGTCGCACCACCGCTCGGCCTCCCCGGGCCGCATCGCCAGGAACCACGCGTGCAGGTGGTCCACCGCGGTGGCCGGGTCCGCGCGGGCGAGGTCGTGGTAGGCGGCGGTGCGGCGGGCGTTCCATTCGGCGGCGCGCCGGTCCTCGGCCGTACGGATG
>NZ_DATDBG010000318.1:0-23253 GCF_036524955.1 Streptomyces sp. | reverse complement strand
AAACGCCTCCGGCCATGAAGCGGGACGCATCTGCCCAGACTCGTCGTCGCGCACCATCGGGCGAGTCAGGCGGTCTTCGAGAGTGGTCGACTTGAAGGCAAACCGACCCTTGTCGCAGTTCCACTCCTCGTTGACCTCGGGGTCGTCGCCGGCCAGCCGGCGCAGGACCTTGCCGCGGCGGTGGTCGGTGCGGATCGCGCAGCCGGAGGCGCAGTGCTCGCAGACCCCCGGGGAGGACACCAGGTCGAAGGGCCGGGAGCGGAAGCGGTACGCCGCGCCGGTCAGGGCACCGACCGGGCAGATCTGCACCGTGTTGCCGGAGAAGTAGGACTGGAAGGGCTCCTTCTCGTAGATGCCCACCTGCTGCAGCGCACCGCGCTCGAGCATCTCGATGAACGGGTCACCGGCGACCTGCGACGAGAAGCGGGTGCAGCGCGCGCACAGCACGCAGCGCTCGCGGTCGAGCAGCACCTGCGAGGAGATGTTGATCGGCTTCGGGTACGTGCGCTTGACGTCCTCGAAGCGCGTCTCGCCGCGGCCGTTGCTCATCGCCTGGTTCTGCAGCGGGCACTCGCCGCCCTTGTCGCAGACCGGGCAGTCCAGCGGGTGGTTGATGAGCAGCAGCTCCATCACACCGCGCTGGGCCTTCGCGGCGACCGGCGAGGTGAGCTGGGTGGAGATCACCATGCCGTCGGTGCAGGTGATCGTGCAGGAGGCGACCGGCTTGCGCTGGCCCTCGATCTCCACGATGCACTGGCGGCAGGCGCCGACCGGGTCGAGCAGCGGGTGGTCGCAGAACCGGGGGACCTCGATGCCGAGCAGCTCGGCGGCCCGGATCACCAGGGTGCCCTTCGGTACGGAGACCGGGATGCCGTCGATGGTGACGGAGATCAGGTCTTCGGGCGGCACCGCGGACCCTCCGGAGGGTGCACCGGTAGTCGTGACGGTCACGCGTTGACCTCCGTAAGGGACGTGGTGGCCCAGGCGGTGGAGCGGGCCGGGTCGAAGGGGCAGCCCTTGCCCTCGATGTGCTCCTCGTACTCCGCGCGGAAGTACTTCAGGGAGGAGAAGATGGGGGCCGCGGCGCCGTCGCCGAGCGCGCAGAAGGACTTGCCGTTGATGTTGTCGGCGATGTCGTTCAGCTTGTCCAGGTCCTCCAGGCGCCCGCCGCCCCCTTCGATGTCCCGCAGCAACTGCACCAGCCAGTAGGTGCCCTCGCGGCACGGCGTGCACTTGCCGCAGGACTCGTGGGCGTAGAACTCGGTCCAGCGGGTGACCGCCCGCACCACGCAGGTGGTCTCGTCGAAGCACTGGAGCGCCTTGGTGCCGAGCATCGATCCGGCGGCGCCGACGCCCTCGTAGTCCAGGGGTACGTCGAGGTGTTCGTCGGTGAACATCGGCGTGGAGGAGCCGCCCGGCGTCCAGAACTTCAGCCGGTGGCCCGGGCGCATCCCGCCGCCGAGGTCGAGGAGCTGCCGCAGGGTGATGCCGAGCGGGCCCTCGTACTGGCCGGGGCGGGCGACGTGGCCGGAGAGCGAGTAGAGCGTGAAGCCCGGGGACTTCTCGCTGCCCATCGCCTTGAACCACTCCTTGCCGCGGTTGAGGATCGCGGGAACCGAGGCGATGGACTCCACGTTGTTCACCACTGTGGGGCAGGCGTACAGGCCCTCGACGGCGGGGAACGGCGGCCGGAGCCGGGGCTGGCCGCGGCGGCCCTCCAGCGAGTCCAGCAGCGCCGTCTCCTCACCGCAGATGTACGCGCCGGCGCCGGCGTGCACGGTGACCTCCAGGTCGAAGCCGCTGCCCTGGATGTCCTTGCCGAGGTAGCCCGCCGCGTACGCCTCCCGCACGGCCTCGTGCAGCCGGCGCAGCACCGGGACGACCTCGCCGCGCAGGTAGATGAAGGCGTGGTGGGAGCGGATCGCCCAGCAGGCGATCACGATGCCCTCGATGAGGGAGTGCGGGTTGGCGTAGAGCAGCGGCATGTCCTTGCAGGTGCCCGGCTCGGACTCGTCGGCGTTGACCACCAGGTAGTGCGGTTTGCCGTCGCCCTGCGGGATGAACTGCCACTTCATGCCGGTGGGGAAGCCTGCGCCGCCGCGCCCGCGCAGGCCGGAGTCCTTGACGTACGCGATCACGTCGTCGGGGGCCATCGCCAGGGCCTTGCGCAGCCCCTGGTAGCCCTCGTGCCTGCGGTAGGTCTCCAGCGTCCAGGACTGCGGGTCGTCCCAGAACTCCGACAGCACGGGCGCGAGCAGCTTCTCCGCCGGTTCCACGGTCATCACTCGCCCTCCTCCTCGGTGGTGCGGTCGGCGTCCGGGGCGGACTGGCTGGTGGGCAGGGGCGCGTCGTGCGAGCCGGGGTGCGCGGCCGGGGTGTCGTGGATCCCGGCCTCGTCCCGCGGCGACTCGGCGCGCTGCGGGACGACCCGGGGCGCCGGCACATCGCCGCGGTGCAGCCGCAGGCCGGCCAGCGAGGCGGGGCCCGCGCCGCCGCCCGCCTCGACGGCGCCCTCGCGCTCGTCGGGGAAGCCGGCCAGGATGCGCGCGGTCTCCTTGTACGTGCACAGGGGGGCGCCGCGGGTGGGGCGGACCTCGCGGCCGGCGATCAGGTCGTCGACCAGCTGCCGGGCGGACTGCGGGGTCTGGTTGTCGAAGAACTCCCAGTTGACCATCACGACCGGGGCGAAGTCGCAGGCCGCGTTGCACTCGATGTGTTCGAGGGTGACCTTGCCGTCCGCGGTGGTCTCGTCGTTGCCGACCCCGAGGTGCTGCTTGAGGTCGTCGAAGATCGCGTCGCCGCCCATCACCGCGCAGAGCGTGTTGGTGCAGACCCCGACCTGGTAGTCGCCGGAGGGCTTGCGGCGGTACATGGTGTAGAAGGTCGCGACCGCGGTGACCTCGGCCGTGGTGAGCTCCAGCATTTCGGCGCAGAACCGGATTCCGGTCCTGGAGACGTACCCCTCCTCGGACTGCACCAGGTGCAGCAGCGGCAGCAGCGCGCTGCGCGATCCGGGGTAGCGGTCGATCACCTCCCGGGCGTCGGCCTCCAGCCGGGCCCTGACGTCGGCCGGGAAGTCGGGCGCGGGCATCGCGGGGACGCCGAGGGAGACTTCGGTGCTCATCGGTCGACACCTCCCATCACAGGGTCGATGGACGCGACCGCGACGATGACGTCGGCGACCTGGCCGCCCTCGCACATCGCCGCCATGGTCTGCAGGTTGGTGAAGGAGGGGTCGCGGAAGTGGACCCGGTACGGGCGGGTGCCGCCGTCGCTGACCACGTGCACGCCCAGTTCGCCCTTGGCGGACTCCACGGCCGTGTAGGCCTGTCCCGGCGGGACCCGGAAGCCCTCGGTGACCAGCTTGAAGTGGTGGATCAGGGCCTCCATCGAGGTGCCCATGATCTTCTTGATGTGGTCCAGGGAGTTGCCCAGGCCGTCCGGGCCGAGCGCGAGCTGCGCGGGCCAGGCGATCTTGCGGTCCTCGACCATCACCGGGCCCGGCGCCAGCCGGTCCAGGCACTGCTCCACGATCCGCAGGCTCTGGTGCATCTCCTCCAGGCGGACCCGGAAGCGGCCGTAGGAGTCGCAGGTGTCGGTGGTCGGCACCTCGAAGTCGTAGGTCTCGTAACCGCAGTACGGGTCGGACTTGCGCAGGTCGTGCGGGAGTCCGGCGGCCCGCAGGATCGGCCCGGTGGCGCCGAGCGCCATGCACCCGGCCAGGTCCAGGTAGCCGACCTCCTGCATGCGGCCCTTGAAGATCGGGTTGCCGGTGGCGAGCTTGTCGTACTCCGGCAGGTTCTTGCGGAACGTCTTCACGAACTCCCGCACCTGGTCCACCGCACCGGGCGGCAGGTCCTGCGCGAGACCGCCGACGCGTACGTACGCGTGGTTCATCCGCAGGCCGGTGATCAGCTCGAAGATGTCCAGGATCAGTTCGCGGTCACGGAACCCGTAGATCATGATCGTGGTGGCGCCGAGCTCCATGCCGCCGGTGGCGATGGCCACCAGGTGCGAGGAGATCCGGTTGAGCTCCATCAGCAGCACGCGGATGACGGTGGCCCGGTCCGGCACCTGGTCGGTGATGCCGAGCAGCTTCTCCACGGCCAGGCAGTACGCGGTCTCGTTGAACATCGGCGTCAGGTAGTCCATGCGCGTCACGAACGTGGACCCCTGCACCCACGTCCGGAACTCCATGTTCTTCTCGATGCCGGTGTGCAGGTAGCCGATGCCGGAGCGGGCCTCGGTGACCGTCTCGCCGTCGATCTCCAGGATGAGGCGGAGCACGCCGTGGGTGGACGGGTGCTGCGGGCCCATGTTGACGATGATCCGCTCGTCGTCGGCCCTGGCGACCGTCTTGGCCAGCTCGTCCCAGTCGCCGCCGGTGACGGTGAAGACCCGCCCCTCGGTGGTCTCCCGCTCCGCTGCCTGCGTGGGTGCGTGTGGTGTGCTCATTAGCTGTACGACCTCCGCTGGTCGGGAGCCGGGATCTGCGCGCCCTTGTACTCGATGGGGATGCCACCGAGCGGGTAGTCCTTGCGCTGCGGGTGGCCCGGCCAGTCGTCCGGCATCATGATCCGGGTGAGCGCCGGGTGGCCGTCGAAGACGATGCCGAAGAAGTCGTAGGTCTCCCGCTCGTGCCAGTCGTTGGTCGGGTAGACCGGGACCAGCGAGGGGATGTGCGGGTCGGCGTCGGGGGCGCTGACTTCCAGGCGGATCAGCCGGGTGTGGGTGATCGACCGCAGGTGGTACACGGCGTGCAGTTCGCGGCCCTGGTCGCCGGGGTAGTGCACGCCGCTGACGCCGGTGCACAGCTCGAAGCGGAGCGCGGGGTCGTCGCGCAGCGTCCGGGCGACGGCCGGCAGGTGCTCGCGGGCGATGTGGAAGGTGAGTTCGCCGCGGTCCACGACGGTCTTCTCGATCGCCTCGGCGGGCGGCAGGCCCTGCTCCTCCAGCGCGCCCTCGAGTTCGTCGGCGATCTCGTCGAACGGTCCGCCGTACGGCCGGGAGCTGGCGCCGGGCAGCCGGACGGTACGGACCAGGCCGCCGTAACCGGAGGTGTCGCCGCCGTTGTTCGCGCCGAACATGCCCTTGCGGACGCCGATCACCTCGCCGGCCTCGTCACGCTGACCCGGAAGGTTGGTGCCCTGCTCGCTCACCGCTTCACCCTCTTCGCTTCTCCGCCCGCTCGGCACGAAGGCACGGCTCCCGTCCCCGCCTGCGGCCCGGCGGCCTCGCGTACGTCACTCACCGCAGAAGCCCCTTCATCTCGATCGTGGGGAGCGCGTTGCGGGCCGCTTCCTCGGCCTCGCGTGCGGCTTCCTCGCGGTTGACGCCGAGCTTTCCGTGCTGGATCTTCTCGTGCAGCTTGAGGATCGCGTCGAGCAGCATCTCCGGCCGCGGCGGGCAGCCGGGCAGGTAGATGTCGACCGGCACGATGTGGTCGACGCCCTGCACGATCGCGTAGTTGTTGAACATCCCGCCGCTGGAGGCGCACACCCCCATCGAGATGACCCACTTGGGGTTCGGCATCTGGTCGTAGACCTGCCGCAGCACCGGCGCCATCTTCTGGCTCACCCGGCCCGCGACGATCATCAGGTCCGCCTGCCGCGGCGAGCCGCGGAAGACCTCCATGCCGAACCGGGCCATGTCGTACCGTCCGGCGCCGGTGGTCATCATCTCGATGGCGCAGCAGGCCAGTCCGAACGTGGCCGGGAAGACGGACGCCTTACGCACCCACCCCGCCGCGGTCTCGACCGTGGTGAGCAGGAATCCGCTCGGCAGTTTCTCTTCGATACCCATGGGTTGGCTCCTGGTCCCCTCGGTCCGCTAGTCCCATTCCAGGCCGCCGCGTCGCCACACGTACGCGTAGGCGACGAAGACGGTGAGCACGAAGAGGAGCATCTCGACGAGCCCGAACATCCCCAGGGCGTCGAAGGAGACGGCCCAGGGATAGAGGAAGACGATCTCGATGTCGAAGACGATGAAGAGCATCGCCGTCAGGTAGTACTTGATCGGGAAGCGGCCCCCGCCGGCCGGCTGCGGAGTGGGCTCGATGCCGCACTCGTACGCTTCCAGCTTGGCCCGGTTGTACCGCTTCGGCCCGATGATCGAGGCCATGAAAACGGAGAAGATCGCGAAGCCGGCCGCGATGCCTCCCAGCACGAGGATGGGCGCGTAGGCGTTCACCGTCCCCCGCTCCTTTCAGTCGACAGTGACTGATGTACAGACCGCGACCCGAGGTGTGTCCCGCGTCACGGATCGTCGCCGTTCAGGGCGAAGATCGCGTCCATGTGAGGCAGTTCACAAGCCCAAGCCGCCTGCATCCTATGCCTCCCGGTCTGTGATCTGCGACACGGGGTGGAACTTGATCTTTGTGATCTCCACCACCCGGCGATCGATCATCTCGTCGGATGAGCGTCGACCAGGCGGCGGATGCGCCACAAACGATCACCTCCCGTCGCAATCGTGGGCGTTGTGGCTGGTCAGCGCGGTACGTGCATTATCAAGCGACTACCCGGCGAAGCAAATTGGTGTTGGACGCATCACCGTGGTAGCGCGACCCCGTCCCGGTCGGGTGAGGCGCGGAACCCAGAAATGACGCGCGTGAACGCGTGCACGAGCGCATATGTAACCGATCTGGCGAAAACAGATCAAAGCGGTCGGCGGGCAAGATCGCGAAACGGTCAATCGGCCCGCGAGGGCGCCAACTGTGGCGCATCACACTTTTGTTGAACGGAACCATCCGTTCCTGATAGCCAGGAACCCATGTCCCCGAACAAGCCCCGGACACAGTTCTCCGATACGCATACTTATGCCCATACGCGCCGCCGACGGCATGCGGCTCCCGGCCACCCCAGGTGGGTGCGCCAGGCCGGACTCGTCGGCGGTGTCCTCGGCGCGTTCGCACTCAGCGGCGCGGCTGCTCCGGCCATGGCCGACAGCGCGTCCTCCTCCGCACCGGCTCCTGCGGCGGCTCCGGCCGCACCGGTCGCCGGAATCACCGCCGTCCCGCTCTCCACCGCGGCCACCGCCCTCCAGGCCGCCGACGCGATCGAGCAGGACGCGATCGTCGCGTCGCTGGCGGCGGCCGAGCAGCAGGCCGCGGACGAGGCCGCCAAGGCCGCAGCGGCGGCCAGGAAGGCGGAATTGGCCAAGGCCGCCGCGGCCAGGGCGGCCAGTGAGCGCGCGGCTGCCGCGCGGGCCGCCGCTTCCCGGTCCGCCGAGCGCGCGCGCCTGGCGACGGTCACCACGTCCGCCTCTTCCGGCTCTTCCGGCGCTTCCGCCTCCACCACCCCGGCGGCGAGCGCGGCCCCCGCCTCGTCGAGCAAGGTCGACAGCCTCATCGCCTTCCTCAAGTCCCAGGTGGGCAAGCCGTATGTGTACGGCGCGACGGGCCCCGGCGCGTACGACTGCTCCGGCCTCACCCAGGCCGCCTTCGCCTCGGTCGGCGTCACCCTCCCGCGGACCTCGCAGGAGCAGTCCTCGACCGGCGCTTCCGTCTCGATCGGCTCCCTCCAGCCCGGCGACCTCGTCTTCTGGGGCGGCCGGGGCAGCGCGTTCCACGTGGGCGTCTACATCGGCGACGGCCAGTACCTGGACGCGGCCAATTCGTCGACGCCGGTGGGCGTTCACCAGATGTCCTCCTACATGCCCGACGGGGCGGCCCGGCTCCTCTGAGACCGGGCCGGCGCCTGGCCCTCTCCGGCACTCCGGGAGCGCTGGGCGTCCCGGGCCCGGTTCCCCGCGCCCGCAGGGGCGCGGGGAACCGCTCGACCAGCCCCCACCGGCCTCCGGTCGCCAGCCCGCCGCCGCGGCCACGCGGCGCTCCCGGCCTCCCGCCGCAGCGCGGCCCGCCTACGCGTCCGGGTCCGACGGCCGGGTCGGCGGCGGCGTCCGTCGCACCCTCCCCGCCGACCAGCCCGCACAGGCGGGCTCAGGCGCATTCGGGCCGCTCGGGACGGCAGCCCGAGGAACTCAAGGAAGCGGGCCGCGTCCGCCGGACCCCGTCGTGGATCGCACGTCCGCGGTGGTCGCCCGGAGCTTGCATCCGGCCCGCATCGGTCAGATCGGTGTCGATGTCCCGCCGGGAACCGGTCCCACTGCCGTGGCACTGGCACGGTGTGCCTCACGGGCAACCCGCTGCCTGCCACTCACTACCCGAGCCATCCGTCACTCTGAGCACATCGCTCACCAAGAGCCGCACTGGCACCGCCCGGGGCGTCACTTGCCGCGCGCCGATTGGGTCACCGGGGCATCCTGGGGGTGCCGCCGGGGCGTGCCGGGATGCCGTGACGCACCCCGCATCCGACGGAACGTCACATTCCTTTAACTTGCGGGCAATTAACGCATTTCACGTTTATCGGTATGGTTCGGACAAGGTCCTCCGGGGCCGGACCTGTCCCTCACTCATGGCGCGTGCCTCTTCAGGCACTCCACCATTTCCACGCCCGAGTCCCCCGGAACCGGTCACCGTCGCCCGTGCCGTAGTGAGCGCGGTCGACGCCGCGCCTCAGTCGTGTTCCGTCATGCCGGAAAGCAAGACGCCCCTCCCAAAGGAATGCGTGATGACGACAGTGAACGAACCCATACCCTTCGCCGGGCCTTTCGCCGGGGCGGGTCAGCTCGCGGAGAAGCCGGTGGGGACGGCGCCCGCCGTCGCCACCGAGGACTCGCCGCTGTCGTCGATCTACTGCCCCGTCATCGCCGCGATCCATCCGCAGGCGGGCGAACTGAACGAGGCGACCCTGGCCTGGGTCCGAGACCGAGGGCTGATCGCCGACCCGGCACGGCTCCGGCATCTGGAACGGCAGGCCCCGGGCCTGCTGGCGGCCCGCGTCGTACCGCGCGCGGACATGGAGCGGCTGCTGGCGTTCGCCGACTTCCACACCTGGCTGTTCGCCTTCGACGACGAGTACTGCGACGAGGACTCGCCCTCGGCACTGCCGCCCGGCGCCTGGATGGCCTTCCTCGCCCGCATGCTGCGGCAGGCGGAGACGCCGACCCGTACCGTACTGAAGGGCAACGCCTACGCCGACGCTCTGCACGACATCGCGACCCGCCTCGACCGGTGGTGCACCGGTGAGCAGAAGGCCCGCTGGACGGCGGCGCTGCGTACGTACTTCGCCGCGCTGGTCTGGGAGCGGCAGACCCGCCTGGACGGCGAGCACGGCGTACGCCAGTCCCTCGACGACTACGTGCTGCTGCGGCTGCAGAACGGAGCCATGCACTCCAGCATCGCCCTGCTCGACGCCACGGAGGGCTACGTCCTCCCGGCCGAGCAGCGCGAGCGGCCCGAGGTGCGCGCCCTCATCGAGATGACGGCGACGCTGGTCTCCTGGGACAACGACATCTTCTCGTGGTCCAAGGAGCGGGAGCGGGGCTCGGCGGCCGAGCAGAACCTGCTGGACGTGCTCGCCACGGACGCGCCGGCCGTACCGTCGGGGACGGGCCACGAGGAGGCCCTGCGCCAGGCGGTCGCACTGCGCAACGGGGTGATGGACATGTTCCTGCGCGTCAGCGAGGGCATCACCCCGACCGCGAACCCCGAACTCCTGCGCTTCATCGCGTCCCTCGGCCAGTGGGTGCGGGCCAACCTGGACTTCAGCCTCACCACCGCCCGCTACGTCGACCCCTCCAGATCTGTGAACCCCGCCGCGTGGGAGCAGCGCCGCGACGCCACCCACACCGCGAACCCGCTGGCGTTCGAAGCCCTCTCCTGGTGGGGCGCCCTGTGACCGCCCACCCCGCCTGACCGCACGTCGATGTCTTCGCGCGCAACGCACGGCCGCACCCGTGCCGCCGCGCGTGAGTACCGTCGCCCGTATGAAGCTGCCCCCGCCCGAGGCCCGCCGCCGGTTCACCGCATCACCCGTCGCCCGCCTGGCCACCTCCACCGCTGACGGCCGGCCCCATATCGTCCCGGTGACCTTCGCCGCCGACGGCGACCTCCTCTTCTTCGCCGTCGACCACAAACCGAAGTCCACCGGGGACCTCCGCCGGCTCCGCAACATCCGCGCCAACCCGCGGGTCGCCCTCCTCGCCGACCACTACGCCCCCGACTGGACCACCCTCTGGTGGGCCCGCGCCGACGGCCACGCCGAGATCCGCGAAGCCGACGACCGCCTCACCGCCCTCCCGCTGCTCCGACAGAAGTACGAGCAGTACGCCCGGCAGCCCCCCGCAGGCCCGGTCGTCGCGGTCCACGTCCACACATGGACCGGCTGGTCGTACGCCGAGCCCGCGCCCCGCTGAACCGTGCCCCGCCACACCGCCCTCCGCCGTCGTGGCCGCAGCCGGCGCACGTCAAGGCCGTTGCCCTCCGAGTGAGCCTCCGCCCGTCCCCCTGCCCTACTGTCTGGTCACAAGGGACCGAAGCGGCTCAGGCGACGGTAATGCCGCGGTGACCCGCCCATGAGCGGGCAGCCGTCGCCATGGCTCCGAGCCAGGACGCATCGGGCTTGCGCTCCGCGAACTGCTGCTGCATCCGGAGGGTGGCCGCCGCGAACGCGTCGATCGCTTGCGGGTCCGCTTCCTTCCAGGCCGGGCAGTCAGAGACGCAGTGGGCCCTTGAGGCTCGCCCCCGCCACCCGCCCCGCAGGGTCGCCGGGTGGCGGGGGGCGTTCGAACCGCTACGCCCGCGGAGTGATCTTCGTGAGGCCGTTGATGACGCGGTCCATCGCGTCACCCCCCGTGGGGTCCGTCAGGTTGGCCAGCAGCTTCAGCGCGAAGCGCATCAGCATGGGGTGGGTGAGGCCGCGCTGGGAGCAGAGTTGGAGGACCTTGGGGTTGCCGATGAGTTTCACGAAGGCGCGGCCGAGGGTGTAGTAGCCGCCGTAGGTGTCCTTGAGGACGCGCGGGTAGCGGGCGAGGGCGAGTTCGCGGGCGTACGGGGTGGGGCGGGCGTGCGCCTGGGTGATGACGTCCGCGGCGAGCTGGCCGGACTCCATGGCGTAGGCGATGCCCTCGCCGTTGAAGGGGTTGACCAGGCCGCCGGCGTCGCCGACGAGGAGGAGGCCGCGGGTGTAGTGCGGCTGGCGGTTGAAGGCCATGGGGAGGGCGGCGCCGCGGATGGGCTGGGTCATGTTCTCCGGGGTGAAGCCCCAGTCCTCGGGCATGGAGCCGACCCACGCCTTGAGCACCTCGCGCCAGTCGAGTTCGCGGAAGGCGGCGGAGGAGTTGAGGATGCCCAGGCCCACGTTGGACGTGCCGTCGCCCAGGCCGAAGATCCAGCCGTAGCCGGGGAGTTGGCGCGGCTGCGGGCCGCGCCGGTCCCACAGTTCGAGCCAGGACTCCAGGTAGTCGTCCTCGTGCCGCGGCGAGGTGAAGTACGTTCGGACCGCGACGCCCATCGGCCGGTCCTCACGGCGGTGCAGCCCCATCGCCAGCGACAGCCGGGTGGAGTTGCCGTCGGCGGCCACCACCAGTGGGGCGTGGAAGGCGACCGGCACCTTCTCCTCGCCGAGCTTCGCCTCGACACCGGTGATCCGGCCGGTGCCCTCGTCGGTGATCGGCGCGCCGACGTTGCAGCGCTCGTACAGCCGGGCGCCCGCCTTCACGGCCTGCTGCGCGAGCAGTTCGTCGAAGTCCTCGCGCCTGCGGACCAGGCCGTAGTCCGGGTACGCCGCCAGCTCCGGCCAGTCCAGCGTGAGGCGGGTGCCGCCGCTGATGATCCGCAGCCCCTTGTTGCGCAGCCAGCCCGCTTCCTCGGAGATGTCGATGCCCATCGAGACGAGCTGCTTGGTGGCGCGCGGCGTGAGGCCGTCCCCGCACACCTTCTCGCGCGGGAACGCGGTCTTCTCCAGCAGCAGGACGTCGAGGCCCGCCTTGGCCAGGTAGTACGCGGTCGTCGAACCGGCGGGCCCGGCGCCGACGACGATCACATCGGCGCTGCGCTCGGACAGGGCGGTGTCGGTCACGGTGGGCTCTCCCGTTTCGGCGAGGGGGTGCGAGGGGTGGTGCCGGTGGTGCTGCCTGGTGGTACGTGTGCTGCCTGCTCGGGGCCGGGCGCCCCGGGGAACGACCGGTACGGCAGCACGGCTTGTGCCGAGTCTATGAGGCGCCCGCCGACCGGTCACAGGTGACGTGGCGGCTTCCTGCCCGGCCGCTCCGGTTGCACGATACCGAGCGGCCGGCAGGCCGCGGGCCGCAAAGCCGCAGGGCCCCTGAACCGCCCAGCCGCACGCCGGGTCACGAGCCGCAGGGGCCACCGGGACCGCGCGGCCCCGACCTCGACGCCCGGCCCCCACGCCCGCTCAGCCCTCCGCGGGAGCCGCCTTCGTCCCCCTGTGCAACGCCACGATCCCCCCCGTCAGGTTGCGCCACGCGACCCCCGACCAGCCCGCGGTCTGCAGGCGTGCGGCCAGTGCGCGTTGGTCGGGCCACGCGCGGATGGACTCGGCGAGATAGACGTAGGCGTCCGGGTTGCTGCTGACCGCGGTGGCGACCGGGGGGAGGGCGCGCATCAGGTACTCCGTGTAGACGGTGCGGAAGGGGCGGTAGGTGGGGTGGCTGAACTCGCAGATCAGCAGGCGCCCGCCCGGTTTGACCACGCGTCGCATCTCGCGCAGTGCCGCGTCCGTGTCGTGGACGTTGCGCAGGGCGAAGGAGATGGTGACCGCGTCGAACGCCTCGTCGGCGAAGGGGAGGCGGGTCGCGTCGCCCGCGGTGAGCGGCAGTCGGGGGTGGCGCTTCTTGCCCTCGCGCAGCATGCCGAGGGAGAAGTCGCACGGTACGACCACCGCTCCGGCCTCGGCGAACGGGAGCGAGGACGTACCCGTGCCCGCCCCCAGGTCCAGTACGCGCTCACCCGCTCGTACGTCCAGCGCCTGCGCCACGGCCCGCCGCCAGAGCCTGGCCTGTCCCAGCGAGAGGACGTCGTTGGTGAGGTCGTAGTTCGCCGCGACACCGTCGAACATCGCGGCGACGTCCTGCGGTTGCTTGTCCAGGGAGGCTCGGGTCACGGCGCCCACCCTACGCCCGGCGGTACACCAGCCTCCCGGCGAGGACCGTCGCCACGCACGTACCGGCCCCGCGGGCGGCGACCTCGGCCGGCGGCACGTCGAACGCGGCGAGGTCCGCCCGCCCGCCGACCACCAGCGGTGCGTGCACCGCGCCTTCCAGGTCGCGGCCCGTGACGAAGGGGTCGAGGTCGGGACCGGGCGGCGGGCCGGTGGGGTCGCCGGCCGGGGCGGCGGGGAGCAGGACCAGCCCGACGCGCGTCACGGCGTCCCGTACGACCGGGTCGCCGCCCGCGATCACTACAGCCGTCGTACCGTGCCGCAGCATCCGCTGGACCCCGCGCCGTACGCTGCCCGCCCGGCGCGCGGCGTCCATCGGCAGCGCGTCGAACCGCTCCCCGGACAGCGGCGCGTCACCGAGGACGTCGGCCTCGCGGGGGTCGGGGTGGTAGCAGCGGGTCAGCAGCCAGGTGCCGTGCGGCTGGCGCAGCCCCGGCGTCAGTACGCCCGGCCACCGCCGCGTCCGGGCGGCCGGGTGCGCGGCGGCCAGCTCCTCGTACGGCCCGACACCGGCGACCGCCCGCCCGTCGACGAGCACCGCGCCGCCCGGGACCGGCGGCCGGCCGCCGCACGGCAGCAGCAGACCGGCGGTGTGCAGGGTCAGCACGGCTCAGCGCGCGTCGAGCAGCTTCAGCTCGGGGTGTGCCGTCCCGCCCGCGATCGCCGTCGAGGACAGGTGCGAGACGACGTGGTCGTTGACCGGGTCGTTCGCCGGGTCGTCGTGGACGACGAGGTGTTCGTAGGTGGTGGCGCGCTGGGCCGGGACGCGGCCAGCCGCGCGGATGAGGTGGATCAGCTCCATGCGGTTGGAGCGGTGTTTGGCGCCGGCCGAGGAGACCACGTTCTCCTCCAGCATCACCGAGCCGAGGTCGTCCGCGCCGTAGTGCAGCGAGAGCTGGCCGACCTCCTTGCCGGTGGTGAGCCAGGAGCCCTGGATGTGGGCGACGTTGTCGAGGAAGAGCCGGGCGATGGCGATCATCCGCAGGTACTCGAAGAGGGTGGCCTGCGTCTGGCCCTTCAGGTGGTTGTTCTCGGGCTGGTAGGTGTACGGGATGAAGGCCCGGAAGCCGCCGGTGCGGTCCTGCACGTCCCGGATCATCCGCAGGTGTTCGATCCGCTCGGCGTTGGTCTCGCCGGTGCCCATCAGCATGGTGGAGGTGGACTCGACACCGAGGCGGTGCGCGGTCTCCATGATCTCCAGCCAGCGTTCGCCGGACTCCTTGAGCGGGGCGATCGCCTTGCGGGGCCGCTCGGGCAGCAACTCGGCGCCGGCGCCGGCGAAGGAGTCGAGCCCGGCGGCGTGGATGCGGCGGATCGCCTCCTCCGCGGTGACCCCGGAGATCCGCGACATGTGCTCGACCTCGGACGCGCCGAGGGAGTGGATCACGAGCTGCGGGAACTCCTTCTTGATCGCGGCGAAGTGCTCCTCGTAGTACTCCACGCCGTAGTCGGGGTGGTGCCCGCCCTGGAACATGATCTGCGTGCCGCCCAGCTCGACGGTCTCGGCGCACCGCCGCAGGATGTCGTCGAGCCCGCGGGTCCAGCCTTTCGCCTCGTCCTTGGGCGCCGCGTAGAACGCGCAGAACTTGCACGCCGTCACACAGACGTTCGTGTAGTTGATGTTCCGCTCGATGATGTACGTGGCGATGTGCTCGGTGCCGGCGTACCGGCGGCGGCGGACCGCGTCGGCGGCGGCGCCGAGCGCGTGCAGCGGGGCGCTCCGGTAGAGGTCGAGCGCCTCCTCCGGGGTGATCCGGCCGCCCTGGGCGGCGCGGTCGAGGACGGCTGCGAGGTCGCTCACGCTCACCGGGGAAGTCACCGGGGCAGTCCCTTCGGAGGGGTCGGGGTCGGACCAGGCCAGCGTACGCCAGGGGTCGCGTGGTGCGAGGGCGCCTTGCGCCGTACCCGTGGCCGCGCGCGCCCGGCCGCTCCTGACATGCGCGTGCGCCGCGGCGGACGTCGCTGCTGACCGCCGCGGCGCACCGCGAACCGTAGCCGGGCCGGCCGTACCCACTGCTGACGTACGTACGCGGCACCTACGCGCTGAGGTGTGTACTCGGCCTGTACGGAACCTCGGCCCCGAGAAGAAGCGGGCTCAGCCGCTGATGCCCTTGGCGAGCTGCTCGTCCGCCTGCTGGAACGCGTCGGCCGCGGCCTCCAGGAACTTGCCCATGCCGTCCAGACCCTCGATGGTCTTGGTGGCACCGGTATTGAACTCGCTGTAGGACTGGTCGAAGGCCTTGGAGGAACGGTCCGTCACGTAACCGCCGTTGACCAGATCCTGCACGAACTTGTGCAGCGTGTTGAGCTTCTCGGTGATCTCGGCCTGGCCCGTACGCAGCTTGGTGGCCGCGTCCCGCATGTCCTGGTACGTAACGTTCACATTAGCCATAGCGGCTTAACCTCTCGTCCAACGTGCCGCAGGGCCGACCCCCGTGGCTCCTGAGTCGCAGATTGATGCGATGGTCTGCTGGTGCTTCAACCTACAGGGGAGGACGTGACGCGTGCAGCCTCCGGTTCCCGGCAGCGGAAGGTGGGCGTGACGGTGCCGAAGAAGGCCAAGAAGGCGAAGAGTTCGCCGGCCGGGTCGTGTACGGAGGCGCCGGCGGCCATCGGCGCCGGCCTTCTCGGGCGGCCGGAAGGCAGCCGGAGGACGGGCCCGCCGGTGCGCTCCTCAGAGGAGGGTGACGCGGGCGGTGGGGGGGAAGCCGACGCGGTGGGCGAATTCGGCGATGCCGGTGAGCTGGTCGGGGCCGAGGGAGAAGTCGAGGGTGGTGAAATAGCGGCGCAACAGGTCCTCGTCGAAGGATTCCCAGCGGGCGGCCTGTTCGGCGACCTTGGCGACCTCTTCGAGAGAGAGGTCGCGGGAGGCGAGGAAGGCGCGGTGGACGTCGTGGACGGCGGCCGGGTGGGCGGCGAGGTAGTCGCGGCGGACGGCCCAGACGGCGAAGACGAAGGGGAGGCCGGTCCACTCCTTCCACATCTGGCCGAGGTCGTGGACGGCCAGACCCAGGCGGGGGGCGTCGTGGAGGGAGGCGCGCAGAGCGGCGTCACCGATCAGCACGGCGGCCTGCGCCTCCTGCATCATCGCGGCGAGGTCCGGCGGGCAGCGGTAGTAGTCGGGCGTGACGCCGTAACGCTCGGTGAGCAGCAGTTCGGCGAGGCGGACGGACGTACGGCTGGTGGAGCCCAGGGCGACGCGCTCGCCGTCGAGGCGGTCCAGGGGGAGCTGGCTGACGATCACGCAGGACATCACCGGGCCGTCGCAGCCGACCGCGATGTCGGGGAGGGCGACCAGTTGGTCGGCGTGTCGCAGGTACTCCATGAGGGTGACCGGGCCGATGTCCAGGTCGCCCTCGACAAGCTGGGCGCTGAGCTTCTCCGGGGTGTCCTTGGTCAGCTCCACGTCGAGCAGGGCGCCGGTTCTGGCCAGGCCCCAGTAGAGGGGGACGCAGTTCAGGAACTGGATATGGCCCACCCGGGGTCGGGTCGGGCCCCTGCCGTCGTCACGCGCAGATGTGTCCATGCTCGCGGACGCTACTCCCCGCGGGGAGCGATCACGGTGAGGGGGTGCCCGGCCGGTGTGCCGGTCGGGTGCCCGGTCCCGAGCGGCCGGGTACCCGCCTCAGCCCCCCGCCTCCCCCGCCGCGGCTCCCTCGGATACCCGCACCGCCGCCCCGGGGGTGTGCGGACCGCCGGCAGGCGCCCCGCCGGGCGCCCCCCGCGACACGCAAAAACGGATCTTGGCGCTCTTCCCCGGCCGAGACCCACCATGCTACGCTCATCGCAAGTTGCAGTTTGGTTTCCCTTGCAGTACAGAGCCTGCGGAGCATGTAACCCGCAGGCTTTTGTAGTTTTCAGACTTCGCAGTTGCAGGTTCTGGAGCAGGGCAACCCTTTGGGCCCAAGGAGGGCTTTATGGCTACCGGAACCGTGAAGTGGTTCAACGCTGAAAAGGGCTTCGGCTTCATCGCCCAGGACGGCGGCGGCCCGGATGTCTTCGTCCACTACTCCGCGATCAACGCCTCCGGCTTCCGCTCCCTCGAGGAGAACCAGCCGGTGACCTTCGACGTCACGCAGGGCCCGAAGGGTCCTCAGGCGGAGAACGTCACCCCGAACTAGTCCTCTCTAGTCCGGAAACGGCGCGACCGCGCCTGGAACCTGCAGTACCAAGGGGCCCCGCACGTGAAAGTGCGGGGCCCCTGCCTTGTCTCCCGGGGTCGGGGAAACGCCTCGGAGTCACGTTCGGGGTGCGTTCCTCCGCATACTCGGAACGCGCCGCCCCAGAAATCCCTTCAGCGCTGCTTTCGGCACCCCTTCTCGAACCGCTGTCGAGAAAGTCCCGTACCACCGCGCGGTCAGGCAGGCGCGGCTCGGGCACGCTTGGTACGGGAGGACCCCGGCACGTGTCTCGTACGGCGCGGCGTCCTTGGCCGGTCTTCCTGCTCTCCCCCTGCCTTCGGCGGGAGGTGCCCACCACCCTCCGCGGGCGGCCTCGTCCCTCGGCCTCCCACTCCAGGACCTCGGGCGTCAGCCCTCCGTACCGGCGCAGCAGGTAGGACCAGAGGTCAGGCCGTGTGCGGCTCGCCCTCGCGGGGCGCGGCCGTCTCCTCGCGGACCGCCGTGTGCCCCGCGTCGTCCGCCTCGTCCTCCTGGCTCGCGCTGGCCGCCAGGCTCCGGCGCGTGCGCTCCACCCGGTGGGACACCGTGAGCGCGGCCTGCTCGCGGGCGCCCCGCAGCAGCACCCAGCTCAGCGGCGCCGACACGACGAGGGCGAGCAGCGCGACCCACAGGTAGTTGGAGTCACCGAGCCCGGCCGGCAGGACGCGCAGCCGGACCAGTCCCCAGATGACGCCGAAGCTGGAGACGATGAGGCCGAAGCGCAGTGCGGTGTAACGGAGCATGGTCCCAGTGAAGCACGCCTGGAAATGGATCTTCCGGGCGCCCCGGGACCGGCGGGCACAACAGTCGGCAGCCGGGACAGCCGCACCCTCAGAGCGTCAGCAGCATGATCACGTCGTCCCGGTCGTCCCCCGGCGCCACCCGGATCGCCGACGGCACCCGCCCGACCTCCTTGTACCCGCACCGCCCGTAGAAGAGTTCGGCGCCGGTGCCGCCCCGGCAGACCAGCCGGATCGCCTCGATGCCGTGGAAGCCGCGGGCCGCCTGCTCCACCGCGGCCATCAGCGTGCGGCCGCACCCTCTGCCCTGGTGAGCGGGGTGCACCATGACCGCGTGCAGCCGGAGCCAGTGGGTCTTCAGCCGGTGGCTGTTGTACGCGAGGAAGGCGCTCGCCGCGATCCGGCCGTCCTCGTCGCGCCCGACGAGCAACCGCTGCTGCCCCGTCCCGACCGCGGCGAGGGAGCACTCCAGCTCCGGCCGGACGTCCTCGGGGGTGACGGGCGGGACGAAGCTGACGGCCCCGCCCTCGTTGGACACGTCGGTCCACAGCTCGAGGAGGCCGTCCGTCAACTCGGCGTCGATCACCGGGTCGAGCTCGCAGGTAAGGGACATGCCCGCATCGTAGCCATTACGTTCCGGGGGCGGGCACGCGGGTCCGCACACCCGCACCACCGCGGCCGTCACGCCCGCGCGCCGGCCCCCGTCACGCCCGCGTCCTCAGACCCGCATCGGCTGCGGCGACTCCCGCCGCGAGGCGTCCGGCCCCGGGTACTCGCGGATGATCTCGTACCGGGTGTTCCGCTCCACCGGCCGGAAGCCCGCGTCGCGGATCAGGTCCAGGAGGTCGTCCCGGGTCAGCTTGTTGGGGGTGCCGTAGTCGTCCGCGTCGTGGGTGATCTTGTACTCCACGACCGAGCCGTCCATGTCGTCCGCGCCGTGGTTGAGGGCCAGTTGCGCGGTGGCCAGGCCGTGCATGACCCAGAACACCTTCACGTGCGGCACGTTGTCGAACAGCAGCCGGGAGACGGCGAAGGTCTTCAGCGCCTCCGCACCGGTCGCCATCGTGGTACGCGCCTGAAGGGTGTTACGGACCTTGCCGTCCTTCATGTCCACGAAGTCGTGCTGGTAGCGCAACGGGATGAAGACGTGGAACCCGCCGGTCTCGTCCTGGAGTTCCCGCAGCCGCAGCACGTGGTCCACGCGGTGCCGGGGCTCCTCGATGTGGCCGTAGAGCATGGTCGACGGCGTCTTGAGGCCCTTGGAGTGCGCCAGCCGGTGGATCCGCGACCAGTCCTCCCAGTGGGTGCGGTGGTCCACGATGTGCTGCCGGACCTCCCAGTCGAAGATCTCCGCGCCGCCGCCGGTCAGCGACTCCAGGCCGGCGTCGATCAGCTCGTCCAGGATGTCGGAGGCGGACAGGCCGGAGATGGTCTCGAAGTGGTGGATCTCGGTGGCGGTGAACGCCTTGAGCGACACCTGCGGCAGCGCCTCCTTGAGCGCCTTCAGCGAACGCGGGTAGTAGCGCCAGGGCAGCGTCGGGTGCAGGCCGTTGACGATGTGCAGTTCGGTGAGGTTCTCCCCCTCCATCGCCTTGGCCAGCCGGACGGCCTCCTCGATCCGCATGGTGTACGCGTCCTTCTCGCCCGGCTTGCGCTGGAACGAGCAGTACGCGCACGACGCGGTGCACACGTTCGTCATGTTCAGGTGCCGGTTGACGTTGAAGTGGACGACGTCACCGTTCTTGCGGGTACGCACGTGATGGGCCAGGCCGCCCAGCCACGCGAGGTCGTCGGACTCGTAGAGGGCGATGCCGTCCTCCCGGGTCAGCCGCTCCCCCGCGAAGACCTTCTCCTCCAGCTCCCGCTTGAGCCCAGCGTCCATGTGCCGCTCCTTCATCTGCCGAACCGACCACCGAATCGACCCGCTCCGACCCTACGCCCTAGCTGCTGCCCGGCAGCTCCCCCACCCGGTTCTCCCACTTGGTGGAGAGCACGATGGTGGTACGGGTCCGCGCCACGCCCTTCGTACCGGACAGCCGGCGGATGGTGTGCTCCAGGCCGTCCACGTCCCCGACCCGCACCTTGAGCATGTACGAGTCGTCGCCCGCGATGAACCAGCAGTCCTCGATCTCGCCCAGGTCGCGCAGTCGCCGGGCCACGTCCTCGTGGTCGGCGGCGTCGGAGAGCTGGAGGCCGACCAGCGCGGTCACGCCGAGGCCGAGGGCGGCGGGGGCCACGGTCGCGCGGTAGCCGGTGATCACGCCGGCCTGTTCGAGACGGTTGATGCGGTCGGTGACGCTCGGGCCCGAAAGGCCCACGAGCCGGCCCAGCTCCGCGTACGACGCGCGCCCGTTCTCGCGCAACGCCTGAATGAGCTGCCTGTCCACCGCGTCCATCAGTATGGACCCTCCCGTTCGTCCCGCGACTGCGCTGTCTGGACGAGAATCTAAGGCATAGACGGGTTCTTGCCCTGCACATCTACCCTTCGGATGGAGATGCAGGCCCGTCCTCGGGGGCCTGACCGGGGCTCTGACCCCCGATTCCGCCACTGCCCCGGCCACCCCCGAGCTCGCCCTCCCACCGCCGGTAGAGCTTGTGCGGGACGCCTGCCGCGTCCAGCGCCCGCCCGGCCACGAAGTCCACCAGATCCTGGATGTGGGTGGCGCCCGCGTAGAAGGCGGGCGAGGCGGGCAGGACGACGGCGCCCGCGTCGTCGAGGGTGACCAGATGCCGCAGCGTCTGGCCGTTCAGCGGGGACTCGCGCACCGCGACCACCAGCGGGCGGCGTTCCTTGAGCGTGACGCCGGCGACCCGTTGCAGCAGATCCTTGGAGAGGCCGAGGGCGACCCCCGCCACGCAGGCCGTGCTCGCCGGCACGACCAGCATGCCCTGGGCGGGATACGAGCCGGAGGACGGCCCGGCCGCGAGGTCGCCCGCGGGCCAGTACCGTACGTCCGACAGGTCGAGCAGGCCGGGCTCGAAGGCGTCGGGGGTGCCGTCGGCGCCGCGGGCCAGCCAGCGGGCCAGGTCCTCGCGCCAGTGCGCGTCACGGAACGGGGCGCCCGTCTCGTCCAGCAGGGTCAGCCGGGCGGCCCGGCTGACCACCAGGTCCACCGGCTCGCCCGCGTGCAGCAGGGCGCGCAGCACCGCGGCGGCGTACGGCGTGCCCGAGGCACCGGACACACCCACCACCCAGGGACTCCGCCGTGTTCCATTCGCTGTCACGCCGTCGAGCGTAACCGGACCGGGAAGAAACCGGCGGAACGGGAACCGCGGGGGCGGTCGGCGGCGTTCTTCCCTGTGGAGGGGCGCTGGACCGCAGGGGGGATTCGGTGACGTACGGACAGACCGAGGGGCGTGCCGTGAGGCCGCGGACGGAGCTGGCGGAAAGACTGCGCGCTCCGCTGAGCGCCGGCGGGCGGGTGACGGCGGCGGCAGCGCTGATGGCCGCGTGGGTCGCGCTGCTGTGGGTGCTGGAAGCCGTCGACGTGGTCGCCGGGCACAGTCTCGACCGTTTCGGCATCGCGCCGCGCGAGGGCGGCGAACTGCTGGACATCGTGCCGTCCGCGTTCATCCACTTCGGTTTCGGCCATGTGGCCTCCAACAGCGTGCCGTTGCTGGTCCTCGGGTTCATCGCCGCACTGCGCGGCACAGGCCGCTTCCTCGCGGTGGCCTGCACCGTCGTCGTCATCGGCGGGCTCGGCGTCTGGCTGGTCGCGCCCGCGCACACCAACACCGCCGGGGCCTCCGGGCTGGTCTTCGGCCTCTTCGGCTACCTGCTGATACGCGGCTTCGTGGACCGGCGCGCACTGGACATCGTGGTCGGACTGATCGTCGGCGCGCTCTACGGCTCCATCCTGTGGGGCGTGCTGCCGACCGCGACCGGTGTGTCCTGGCAGGGCCACCTCTTCGGACTGATCGGCGGCGTGGCCGCCGCGTTCCTCTTCCGGGAACGCCCCGCCACCGTCTCCTCCGGGTACTGACCGGGCGCCGACGGCGTACCGGCCGGGCGCTCGACCGCGCCCGGCAGCCGCCCCGGAAACCCCCGCGAAGTCACAGGCACCACACAGCTACCCTTAACGAGCTCTCAGTAGCTCTTCACCAATTGTCCGCAGCGTCCAAGGAGTTCGTCATCATCACCAAGCGCAAGAACCTCGCTGCGGTCGGGGTGGTGGCTCTCATAGCCGCCGGTTCCACCGCCTGCGGGACGGCCCAGGCCACACCCCAGGCCACGGTCGAGAACGCGTTGACCAAGCTCAGCGACCAGAAGTCGCTCACCATGGGTCTGTCCTTCGACGCCACCGCGGACCAGATCTACTCCGCCCTGCAGGACCAGGACGACTTCACCAAGGCCGACGCCACGATGCTCGCCTCCCTGCGGGCACAGCTGGCCGTCAGCTCCGAGAAGAAGTTCGGCCTGGTCAAGTCCGCCGACCAGGCGGGCGCGTTCGCCTTCCGGTTCTCCGACGACAAGAGCGGCGAGAAGAACCTCGTCGAGGTCGTCTCGGTGGACAAGAAGCTCTACCTGCGCGCCGACATCAAGGGCATTCAGAAGCTGGACACCGGCTCCGGCAGCTCCTCCGACGCCGCCGAGCTGAACGAGTTCCTGGCCCAGGCCGACCAACTGCCGTCCTCGCTCGCGTCGGTGAAGGCCGCGCTCAAGGGCGAATGGATCGTCATCGACCCCAAGGCGTTCGCCGAGTTCGCCAAGTCCTTCGGCGGCAGGATGGCCGGGTCCGAGAACTCGCCGTTCTCCGCGCTGACCGGCGACACCGGGCTGGACGCCAAGACGCAGGCGGGCATCGCGGCGGCGCTGAAGAAGGCACTCGCGGACAACGCCACGTACAAGAAACTCGACGACCGTGACGGCGCCGACCACGTACAGGTCAGCGTCCCCGCCCAGCAGTTCGCCAAGGAGCTCCAGACCTCGCTGACCCCGGTCCTCAAGGGGATCCCCAGCTTCGAGGCGGCCGACCTGAACGGCCTCAGCGACGTGCCGAACCGTACGATCTCGGTCGACCTCGGGGTCAAGGGCGGCAATGTCTCCAGCGTCACCTTCGACGTCGCGCAGTTCGACGACACGATCGGCGGCAAGCTGCCGTTGACGCTGACCCTGGACCGCGGGACCAAGAGCATCTCCGCCCCCGAGGGCGCACTGCAGCTCAACCCGCAGGACCTGATCGGCATGTTCATGGCCGACATGCCCGGATCGAGCGACGACGCGGCGTTCGACGACTCCGCGTTCGACGACGCGGGCTTCGATCCCGCGTCGGCCGGCACCTCCGGCCTCGGCAGCTGAGGCGTCCGGCGACCGGGCCGCCCGTTCCGTGAGCC